>NZ_CP109598.1:4600000-4952500 GCF_036327775.1 Streptomyces sp. NBC_01498
CCCCGAAATGCATTTAGGTGCAGCGTCGTGTGTTTCTTGCCGGAGGTAGAGCACTGGATAGGCGATGGGCCCTACCGGGTTACTGACCTTAGCCAAACTCCGAATGCCGGTAAGTGAGAGCGCGGCAGTGAGACTGTGGGGGATAAGCTCCATGGTCGAGAGGGAAACAGCCCAGAGCATCGACTAAGGCCCCTAAGCGTACGCTAAGTGGGAAAGGATGTGGAGTCGCAGAGACAACCAGGAGGTTGGCTTAGAAGCAGCCATCCTTGAAAGAGTGCGTAATAGCTCACTGGTCAAGTGATTCCGCGCCGACAATGTAGCGGGGCTCAAGCGTACCGCCGAAGTCGTGTCATTCGTACACATAGCCCCAACGGGCGTGCGGATGGGTAGGGGAGCGTCGTGTGCCGGGTGAAGCCGCGCCGGAAGGCAGTGGTGGACGGTTCACGAGTGAGAATGCAGGCATGAGTAGCGATACACACGTGGGAAACGTGTGCGCCGATTGACTAAGGGTTCCTGGGTCAAGCTGATCTGCCCAGGGTAAGTCGGGACCTAAGGCGAGGCCGACAGGCGTAGTCGATGGACAACCGGTTGATATTCCGGTACCCGCTTTGAAACGCCCAGTACTGAATCCTCTGATGCTGAGACCGTGAAGCCGTCCTGGAGCCTTCGGGCAAAGGGGAGTGGTGGAGCCGTCGGACCAAGGTGGTAGTAGGTAAGCGATGGGGTGACGCAGGAAGGTAGTCCAGCCCGGGCGGTGGTTGTCCCGGGGTAAGGGTGTAGCCCGAGAGATAGGCAAATCCGTCTCTTATTGAGGGTGAGACCTGATGCCGAGCCGATTGTGGTGAAGTGGATGATCCTATGCTGTCGAGAAAAGCCTCTAGCGAGTTTCATGGCGGCCCGTACCCTAAACCGACTCAGGTGGTCAGGTAGAGAATACCGAGGCGTTCGGGTGAACTATGGTTAAGGAACTCGGCAAAATGCCCCCGTAACTTCGGGAGAAGGGGGGCCATTTCTGGTGATCACTCTTGCAGTGTGAGCTGGGGGTGGCCGCAGAGACCAGCGAGAAGCGACTGTTTACTAAAAACACAGGTCCGTGCGAAGCCGTAAGGCGATGTATACGGACTGACGCCTGCCCGGTGCTGGAACGTTAAGGGGACCGGTTAGTCACATTTCGGTGTGGCGAAGCTGAGAACTTAAGCGCCAGTAAACGGCGGTGGTAACTATAACCATCCTAAGGTAGCGAAATTCCTTGTCGGGTAAGTTCCGACCTGCACGAATGGCGTAACGACTTCTCGACTGTCTCAACCATAGGCCCGGTGAAATTGCACTACGAGTAAAGATGCTCGTTTCGCGCAGCAGGACGGAAAGACCCCGGGACCTTTACTACAGTTTGATATTGGTGTTCGGTTCGGCTTGTGTAGGATAGGTGGGAGACTGTGAAGTGGCCACGCCAGTGGTTGTGGAGTCGTCGTTGAAATACCACTCTGGTCGTGCTGGATGTCTAACCTGGGTCCGTGATCCGGATCAGGGACAGTGTCTGATGGGTAGTTTAACTGGGGCGGTTGCCTCCTAAAGAGTAACGGAGGCGCCCAAAGGTTCCCTCAGCCTGGTTGGTAATCAGGTGTTGAGTGTAAGTGCACAAGGGAGCTTGACTGTGAGACCGACGGGTCGAGCAGGGACGAAAGTCGGGACTAGTGATCCGGCGGTGGCTTGTGGAAGCGCCGTCGCTCAACGGATAAAAGGTACCCCGGGGATAACAGGCTGATCTTCCCCAAGAGTCCATATCGACGGGATGGTTTGGCACCTCGATGTCGGCTCGTCGCATCCTGGGGCTGGAGTCGGTCCCAAGGGTTGGGCTGTTCGCCCATTAAAGCGGTACGCGAGCTGGGTTTAGAACGTCGTGAGACAGTTCGGTCCCTATCCGCTGCGCGCGCAGGAGTCTTGAGAAGGGCTGTCCCTAGTACGAGAGGACCGGGACGGACGAACCTCTGGTGTGCCAGTTGTCCTGCCAAGGGCATGGCTGGTTGGCTACGTTCGGGAGGGATAACCGCTGAAAGCATCTAAGCGGGAAGCCTGCTTCGAGATGAGGACTCCCACCCACTTGATGGGGTAAGGCTCCCAGTAGACGACTGGGTTGATAGGCCGGATATGGAAGCACTGTGAGGTGTGGAGTTGACCGGTACTAATAGGCCGAGGGCTTGTCCTCAGTTGCTCGCGTCCACTGTGTTAGTTCTGAGACAACGAATGACTGTGTTTTCGCCCGGTTGTTCAACAGTTTCATAGTGTTTCGGTGGTCATTGCGTTAGGGAAACGCCCGGTTACATTCCGAACCCGGAAGCTAAGCCTTTCAGCGCCGATGGTACTGCAGGGGGGACCCTGTGGGAGAGTAGGACGCCGCCGAACAATCATTCTGCCTCAACCCCCGGCCCATGGCCGGGGGTTGAGGCATTTCTGCGTCCAAAACCTTTCTGTGGGCAGGACGGGGCTTTACCTCCTACATCCCTCCGGCCCACATCCGTTCAGAGGCGCCCTGCTGCCTTCAGTGCCAAATAGGCATCCGCCAGGGCCGGAGCGAGTGAGTCAGGAAGCGCATCGACCACCGTGACGCCCTGGCGTTGGAGTTTCTCCGACGTACGGCGTCGTTGGGACTGGGCCTGGGAGCCGGCGGCGGCCTCGTAGACCGCGTCCACCGAGCCACGCGCCGCGCTCATCCCTCGGACATGCGGGTCGGCCACCGAGGCGACGAGAACTGTGTGTCGCTTCGTGAGTTGAGCGAGAACGGGGAGGAGCCCTTCCTCCACCGGAGCTGTTTCGAGAGTGGTCAGCAGCACGACGAGAGAACGGCGTGGGGCGCTTCTGAGGACGTTGGCGATGAGGCCGCGTGCATCTGTTTCCACCAGTTCGGGCTCCACCGTGGAGAGGGCGTGCACCATCGCGGGGAGCACGTCGCTCGCCGATCGTCCTCGGACCTGGGTGCGGATCTGGCGGTCGTAGGCGAGCAGGTCGACTCGGTCCCCTGCGCGAGTGGCAAGGGCGGTGAGAAGCAGAGCCGCGTCCAGAGACGCATCGAGGCGTGGCACATCACCCACACGGCCCGCCGAGGTGCGACCTGTGTCGAGGACGATCAGGATGTGCCGGTCCCGCTCGGGCCGCCAGGTGCGGATCGCCACCGCCGACTGCCGTGCGGTGGCACGCCAGTCGATGGACCTCGTGTCATCTCCCGGTACGTACGGTCGAAGGCTGTCGAATTCGGTGCCCTCACCGCGAGTGAGCACGCTGGTCCGGCCGTCGAGCTCTCGCAGACGGGCGAGCCGGGACGGCAGGTGCTTGCGGCTGGTGAACGGCGGGAGGACCCGCACCGTCCAGGGCACGTCGTGACTTCCCTGGCGCGCGGCCAGCCCAAGAGGGCCGAAGGAGCGCACGGTTACTCGCTCTGTTCGCCTGTCGCCCCGGCGTGTTGGGCGGAGAAAGGTGGAGAGGCGGCGCCGTTCACCGGCGGGGACGGTCAACGCGTGACGGGAAGCGGACTGCTCGGTGCCCGCCGGCCAACTGCTCGGCGGCCAGGCGTCGCGGACGTGGGCACGCAAGGTGCGGCGCGCGGGGTTGACGACCGTGAGCTGGACCTCGGCCTTTTCGCCGAGCCGAACTGACGTATCACCACTTCGGGTGAACTGGAGCCCTCGCACTGGCGCGGCCAGGCAGTAGTCGCACAGAATTGCGAGCGAGAGGGGCGCGTTGACCGCCAGCATTCCCGTCCAACTGGGGGCGAGAAGACCGACGGGAAGCGATCCGAGAGCGGCGAGAAGTGCCGCTCGTCCGGTGAGGGCCATGGTTCATCGCCTCATCGGGGCACGGGGACGTGGGCGAGGATCGCGGTGATGACGGAGTCCGCGGTGACTCCCTCCATCTCCGCCTCGGGGCGGAGCTGGACACGGTGCCGCAGAGTGGGCAGCGCGAGGGCCTTCACATCGTCGGGCGTGACGTAGTCGCGGCCGGTCAGCCAGGCCCAGGCACGGGCGGTGGAGAGCAGGGCGGTGGCGCCTCGGGGAGAGACGCCGAGAGACAGCGAGGGGGACTCACGGGTGGCACGGCAGATATCGACGACGTAGCCCGATATCTCGGGGGAGACGGACGTCTTGGCGACCGCGGCGCGCGCCGCTTCGAGGTCGGACGGACCGGCGACGGGACGCACACCGGCCGCCTGAAGATCGCGCGGGTCGAAACCGTCCGCGTGACGGGTCAGGACGCTGATCTCGTCCGCGCGTGACGGGAGAGGGACCGTCAGTTTCAGCAGGAAGCGGTCGAGCTGTGCCTCGGGGAGGGGATAGGTGCCCTCGTACTCGACCGGGTTCTGCGTCGCCGCGACCAGGAACGGGTCGGGGAGCGGACGAGGCGTGCCGTCGATCGTGACCTGACGCTCCTCCATCGCTTCGAGCAGCGACGACTGGGTCTTGGGCGGCGTGCGGTTGATCTCGTCCGCGAGCAGCAGGTTCGTGAAGACGGGGCCGGGCTGAAAGGAGAACTCCGCCGTGCGCGCGTCGTAGACCAGAGAGCCGGTCACGTCGCTCGGCATCAGGTCGGGGGTGAACTGGACTCGCTTGGTGTCGAGTTCGAGGGAGGCGGCGAGGGCCCGTACCAGGAGTGTCTTCGCGACGCCGGGGACTCCTTCGAGCAGGACGTGGCCCCGGCAGAGGAGGGCGACGACGAGTCCGGTCACGGCAGAGTCCTGGCCGACCACGGCCTTCGCGATCTCGGTGCGCAGGGCCTCCAGGGAGGCTCGGGCGCTGTCCGAAGTCCCAGTGGTCTCGGGGGTCGGGGCACTCATGAGGTGCGTACCTCTCTTTCGAGGGCGTCGAGTTGGTCCGTCAGGCGGATGAGAGCGGCATCGTCGGCCGGCGCCGGGCCGAAGAGCAGCGTGCGGGGATCCCGCGAGGGGTCGGGGAGTCGAGCGGAAACAGCGGCGACGAGAGTCTCCGGAAAGTGGGCCTCGGACGGCGGGACACCGAGAAGGGAGGCGAGGCGGGTACGGGTCTCCGATCGGAGCACCGAGGCGGCGCGGTCGCGGGCGTTGGCCTTGCGATAGAGGCGGGCACGGCCCTCGGTGGCTTCGGAGGCGCGGATGGTGACGGGGAGCTGTTCCTCGACGACGGGGCCGAGCCGACGGGCGCGCCAGACAGCGGCGAGTACGGCGGCGAGGGCGAGCTGGACAGTGGCCCAGAGCCAGCCGGAGGGGATCAGGTCGAGGAAGCTCGTCTCGCTCTCTTCTCCGTCCCGGCCCTCGTCGCCGTCGGAACCGCCGATCGCGTCACCGTTGTCGCCGCCGGATGTGGTGGCGGAAGGATCACTGAGCGAGGGGAGGTACCAGACGACATGAGGCCGGGAACCGAGGAGTTGGAGGGCCAGCGAGGCGTTGCCCTGGTGGGCGAGGCGCTCGTTGTGAAGGAGATCGGGGGAGCCGAGCAGAACGGTGTCGCCTCCGGCTCCGGTGTCGACCTTGAGCAGGTGTGCCAGGCCGTCGGTGGGGTAGCAGGCGTCGCTGTCCGCGGAAGGGGCTGTGTAGCGCTCACCGCCGATGTCGACGGCGCCCGCGTCGTTGGCGGCGGGCAGGGAGCACCGGGGTTCGCGTGCGGTCGTCGGTGCC
Organism: Streptomyces sp. NBC_01498; assembly: GCF_036327775.1. Taxonomy (NCBI): domain Bacteria; kingdom Bacillati; phylum Actinomycetota; class Actinomycetes; order Kitasatosporales; family Streptomycetaceae; genus Streptomyces; species Streptomyces sp. NBC_01498. Next base: position 4,605,642 of record NZ_CP109598.1, read on the forward strand.
GGTGTCGACACCGTGACGCCGGGGGCCAGGACGCCGGCGGAGGGCGGTCCTGCGGAGAGCAGGACCGTGCGGCCACCGGAGAGTTCGGTCGCTCTGCGCAGGGCGTGCTGCTGGTGGAAGGTCAGCAGATCGGGGGAGACGACGACCAGAGTGGTGTCGGGACCGGTTCCTTCGGTTGCCTCGGCGAGCGTGGTGACGACGCGGGTCGGGATGCCACGGTCCTTGAGGAGTTCGGCGACGGCCCGGCTGCCCTGCGGATCAGTGGAGCGGGGGTCGAGGCGGCCGTGCTGGTCGTCGGAGCGTACGGCGGCCAGGGCGATCCCGGCCACGAGCAGGACCGCGAGGGCGGCCAGCAGTCCTCTGACCCGGTTCCAGACCTGCTGGGCGCTGGGCGACATCGAGGTGGGGCTGGTCGTCGTGCGGTGTGGGGGCGTCGTGGTGGTGCCGGTCATTCGGCGGCTCCCCGGATGACGTCGCTCAACTGGGGTTTGCTGTTCTCCAGGCCGAGGTCCAGGTCGCGCACCCGCAGGTATGTCTGGCGGTTCGCGGAGCGTCCTCCGTATGTGACGTCGTCGAAGGCTCTGGCGGCGGCGCGCAGGGCGGTCGCGTGGTCGGGGAGGGCGCGGCCCGCGTCGGCTGCGGCCTCGTCGGCGGTGCGGCCGGGGCGGGGGTCGAGGATCGTGCGCTCCTCCAGCGAGCGGACGACGGCGCGCATCCGTTCCTGGACGGCTTGGTTCCATCGTTCCGCCGTCGCGTGTTCCTCCGCGTCGGCGCGGTGTTCGGCCGCGCCGCGTGGGCCGGATTCGAAGAGGACGTCCTTGCGGCCGGTGGCGCGCCCGGGGCTGCCGAGGCGCCACCACAGGGCAGCGGCGAGCGCTGTGACGATCACCCCGATGACGGTGAGGCCGACGGGACTTGCCACGCCGGAGCCGGCCACGGAGTTGAAGAGGTCTCCGATCCACTCCCAGAGGCGGTCCATCGCGCGCTGGAGGAGATTCGGGTCGTTCTCGTGGTACATCGGCTTGGACAGTTCGTCCTCGGCGGCCTCGCGGGCGGGGACACGCGACGTGTCCACCGGTATCTCGTCGCTGACGCGCGTGGCAGGCCACGCCGTGGTGATGCCCCCCGTGCCGAACACGGCATCAGCTCCTGGGAGCGTCGTCGCCAGGCCGCTCGGAGCCGTAGCCCGGTACACCGGCGGCACGGGCGAGTTCGAGGTCCAGGGCCTCACGCCGGATGCGCTGGTCCACGTAGAGGAGTACCGAGACACCCGCGGACATGGGCAGCGTGATGGACGCGCTGATCACGGTGCCGATGCCCGTGATGATCAGGTAGGGCCAGCCCACATCCGTACCGGCCTCGGGGAACATGCCACTGACGCCTCCGCCGTTCACGGCGGACGCGACAAGATCGAACGGCAGGGCGATGATCATGCTGATGACGAAGGTCAGCAGCAGCGTCAGCAGCTGGACGCCGAAGATCCGCCACCACGTTCCTTTCACGAGCTTGGCGGAACGGCGGATCGCCGCCACGATCCCCTGCCTTTCGAGCATCAGGGCAGGCGAGGCGAGGCTGAGGCTGATCATGACCCAGATCGTCGCGCCGGTGGCGACCAGTCCGCCGAGCATCGCCAGCGCGCCGCCGACGGCCGAGCCGATCACAAGGCCCGGCAGGATGCCGACGGTCATGACAGCGGCGCCTATGACGGGCAGCAGCAGCGTCAGGCCCAGCAGTTGCAGCAGCCGGGGCCGGGCTTCGGCCCAGGCGTCGGACAGCGTGACCTCGCGGCCGAGTACGGAGCGGCTGACGACGACGGTGAGCACGGCCGTGACGAAAAGCGTGCCGAGGATGGTGATGAACAGGGCGGGCCCGAGCGCGATGAGGCTGGCCTGCAACGAGTCGACGGCCTGGTTCAGCGCTTCCGCCGGGTCGGCGTTCGGGTCTATCTCCACGGGTTCGGGCAGGAGATAGCGCTCGACGAGTATGTTGCCGACCTGCATGAACGTGGCGACGACGATCGTGAGACCGAGAACGGTGCGCCAGTGGGCGCGCAGCGTGGACACGGCACCGTCGAGGATCTCTCCCACGGCCAGCGGGCGCAGCGGGATGACACCGGGCTTGGCGGCCGGAGGGCGTCCCCAGGCGGGTTGCTGACCGCCGCCGGGTCCGGGGCCGCCCCAAGCCGCCGTGGGGCGGGGAACCTGCGGAGCGGGGCCGGGAGTACTCGGCGGGGACCACTGTCCGGCCGGTGGCTGGGTCTTGGACCACTTCGGAGGAGTGTCCGAGGGCGTGCCGGAGTCGTCGGCGGGCGCGGCGGGCCGGGGCACGCTCGCGTCCTGGCCGTCGGACGGGGCAGATCCGGGCGAGGCCCAGCCCGGAGTGTCGTTCACGGTCGTCCACCTCGTGGATTGGTTGCGGAGGCAGGCTCGGGGAGCCGGCGCTTCAACGGTGCCCGTCTGCCCAGGAGAGCGGGAGGCTGGCAGCCATCGTGCCACGCGGGGCCCGCCGGCGGGCGGGGTGCTCCCGCTCCTTCTCGCCTTCATAGTCCGCGCGGTAGCGGGCAGACTGGGCGGATGACCGATCAGTACGCACCATCCCCGATCGCCGCCGAGCCGTCCATGTCCCCGGCACTGCGCTGGGACGAGCTGCCGGAGGGGCCCGTACTGGTCCTCCTCGACCAGACGAGACTGCCGGTCGAGGAGGCGGAGCTGGTCTGTACCGACGTGCCGGCGCTGGTTCAGTCGATACGGACGCTCGCCGTGCGCGGGGCACCGCTCCTGGGGATCGCCGGGGCCTACGGCGTCGCCCTCGCCGCGACACGCGGTTACGACGTGGACGAGGCGGCAGCGCTGCTGGAGAGCGCGCGGCCCACCGCCGTGAACCTCGGATACGGGGTACGGCGCGCGCTGGAGGTGCACCGGGCGGCGATCGCCGGGGGCGCCGATCAGGAGCGGGCGGCGGCGGCCACACTGGCGGAGGCCAGGAACCTGCATCGCGAGGACGCCGTCGCCAGCGCCCGGATGGCGGCATCCGGCTTGGCGCTTCTCGACGAGTTGCTGCCCGGCGGCGGGCACCGCATCCTGACCCACTGCAACACCGGGGCCCTGGTCTCGGGCGGCGAGGGAACCGCGTTCGCCGTCGCCCTCGCGGCGCACCGGGTGGGGCGGCTCCGGCGGCTGTGGGTGGACGAGACCCGTCCGCTGCTCCAGGGAGCACGGCTGACGGCGTACGAGGCGGCGCGCAACGGGCTCGCGTACACCCTGCTCACGGACAACGCGGCGGGTTCGCTGTTCGCGGCGGGCGAGGTGGACGCCGTGCTCATCGGGGCGGACCGGATCGCCGCCGACGGCTCGGTCGCGAACAAGGTGGGCAGCTATCCGCTGGCGGTGCTGGCGAAGTACCACCATGTGCCGTTCGTCGTGGTCGCGCCGACCACGACGCTGGACCTGGAGACCCCGGACGGCGCGTCGATCGAGGTGGAGCAGCGGCCGGGGCAGGAGGTGACCGAGCTGACAGCTCCGCAGGCGGCCGGGGCCGGGGTGCAGATCGGCGGCGGGATGGCGGTCGCGCCGCTGGGGACGCAGGCGTACAACCCGGCCTTCGACGTGACACCTCCGGAGCTGGTGACGGCGCTGGTCACCGAATACGGGGCGTTGTCGCCGGTGACCCGGGACGGGATCGCCGGGCTGTGCGCACGGGCTCGTGCGGAGGTGGGCGGCTGACGGGCCGGGGGACCGGAGATGGCCCGGGAACAAGGGGAATGGCTCCGTCGGGGTTGGCCGGGCGGGCGGCTCGCTATGGTTCCTGTCGAAGGACCAGGTCATCGAGACAGGGTGTGCCGTCTGTGGTTGACATCGACAGCAGCGGGCCACGACGGTCCACGGAGGACACATGTCCACGTCGTCCCAGGTCGGTGAGCTGGATCACGCAAGTCTACGTATCGGAAATGAAAATGGGATGATGTCGATATGAAGGGACGTGTCCTTGTCGTCGATGACGACACCGCACTGGCCGAGATGCTCGGCATCGTGCTGCGAGGCGAAGGGTTCGAGCCGTCGTTCGTCGCGGACGGTGACAAGGCCCTCGCCGCTTTCCGTGAGGCCAAGCCCGATCTGGTGCTGCTGGACCTGATGCTGCCCGGCCGCGACGGAATCGAGGTGTGCCGGCTCATCAGGGCCGAGTCCGGCGTGCCGATCGTCATGCTGACGGCCAAGAGCGACACGGTCGACGTGGTAGTGGGGCTCGAATCGGGCGCGGACGACTACATCGTCAAGCCGTTCAAGCCCAAGGAGCTGGTCGCCAGGATCAGGGCACGGCTGCGCAGGTCGGAGGAGCCCGCGCCCGAGCAGTTGACCATCGGTGACCTGGTCATCGACGTGGCGGGCCACTCGGTGAAGCGGGAGGGGCAGTCCATCGCCCTCACTCCGCTGGAGTTCGATCTCCTTGTCGCGCTGGCCCGCAAGCCGTGGCAGGTCTTCACCCGTGAGGTGCTCCTGGAGCAGGTGTGGGGCTACCGTCACGCGGCGGACACCCGACTGGTCAATGTGCATGTGCAGCGGCTCCGTTCCAAGGTCGAGAAGGACCCGGAGCGCCCGGAGATCGTCGTGACCGTGCGCGGTGTCGGCTACAAGGCCGGACCGAGCTGAGATGTCCAGCGGCAACACCGCCCCGAAGCCCGGGGCGCCGGGAGTCCGTGGGGGGCGCACCGCCGGCGGGGGCCGTGGGGCCGCTCTCCTGCGCAGGCTCCGCCACCCCGGCCGGCTGATCCAGGACGGGGCGGCGGGGAGCCCCGTGCTGCGGCTCGTCGTGCGCTGGCTGCGGCGTCCGGTGCTGCCCGCCGTGCGGCTGTGGCGGCGGAACATCCAGCTCAGGGTGGTCACCACCACCCTGCTGATGTCGCTGGGTGTGGTGTTGCTGCTGGGTTTCGTGGTGATTGGCCAGGTCCGCAACGGCCTGCTCGACGCCAAGGAGAAGGCGGCCCAGAGCCAGGCGGCCGGTGGTTTCACCGTCGCCAAGGAGAAGGCCGACGCGCCGGTCGAGCCGGGCCGGCAGGGGGACGGCGGGGCGGACGGCAGGTCGAGCCGTAATTCCGTCAACTGGCGCTCCGACCTGGTCGTACAGCTCGCCAGTGGGGGACAGAGCGCGTTCAACGTGGTGGCGCTGAGCGCCGACGGGAACGGCGCGGGGTCCAGCAGTCGTTTCCCGCGCGCGTCCGGCGGGGTGGACCACATCACGAGCGTTCCGGCGGATCTGCGGTCGGAGGTCGCCACCGGCACGGGGACGTTCCAGAAGTACACCCTGATCCAGTACACGGACGGACGGGAGTCCGAGTCCGGGCTGGTGATCGGCAAGCGGCTGACCGATGTCGACGGCAATTCCTACGAGCTGTACTACCTGTTCCCGCTGACCCAGGAGGAGCAGTCGCTCAACCTGGTGAAGGGAACGCTGGCCACGGCGGGGCTGTTCGTCGTCGTGCTGCTCGGGGCCATCGCCTGGCTGGTCGTACGGCAGGTGGTGACCCCCGTACGGATGGCCGCGGGGATCGCCGAACGGCTCTCCACGGGCCGGCTCCAGGAGCGCATGAAGGTCACCGGCGAGGACGACATCGCCCGGCTCGGCGAAGCCTTCAACAAGATGGCCCAGAGCCTCCACGTCAAGATCCAGCAGCTGGAGGAGCTCTCCAGGATGCAGCGCCGCTTCGTGTCGGACGTCTCGCACGAGCTGCGTACTCCGCTGACCACCGTGCGGATGGCCGCCGACGTCATCCACGAGGCCCGTGCCGACTTCGATCCGGTGACCGCGCGCTCGGCGGAACTGCTCGGTGACCAGCTCGACCGTTTCGAGTCGCTGCTCTCGGACCTGCTGGAGATCAGCCGGTTCGACGCCGGTGCCGCCGCGCTGGAGGCGGAGCCGATAGACCTGCGCGTGGTCGTACGCCGGGTGATCGGCGGAGCCGAACCGCTCGCCGAGCGGAAGGGCACCCGGATCCGCGTCCTGGGGGACGAGCAGCCCGTGGTGGCCGAGGCCGATGCCCGCCGGGTGGAGCGGGTGCTGCGCAATCTCGTCGTCAACGCCGTCGAGCACGGTGAGGGCCGGGACGTGGTCGTACGGATGGCGGTGGCGGGCGGCGCGGTCGCCGTGGCCGTACGGGACTACGGAGTGGGCCTCAAGCCCGGCGAGGCGACACGGGTCTTCAACCGCTTCTGGCGGGCGGATCCCGCGCGGGCCCGCACCACCGGCGGTACGGGCCTCGGCCTGTCCATCGCCGTCGAGGACGCGCGGCTGCACGGCGGCTGGCTCCAGGCGTGGGGCGAGCCGGGGGGCGGGTCGCAGTTCCGGCTGACCCTGCCGCGTACCGCCGACGAGTCGTTGCGGGGCTCGCCCATACCGCTGGAGCCGGAGGATTCACGGCGCGGCCGGCAGCGGATCGCCGAGGGCGCTCCGAAGGAGGGCGCGCACCGGCTGGCGAGCGTGCCGTCCCAGTCGGCGCCGGGCCCGTCGCTTCCGGTGCCGCCGCGCGCGTCGGTGCCCCCGCCCTCCGGCGCGGTCGATCCGGCGGCTCTGCCGGGCAACGGCGCCCGGGTGGTGCCGCGTTCCGCGGACCCGGCGGACCGGGAACCGGGATCGGCGACGACGCCTACACCGACGACGCCGTCGTCACCGCCGTCGTCATCCGTCTCCGCAGCCGGGTCCCCGGCTCGGGCGGCCGAGCGGGAGGACACAACTCGTGGGCGCTGACCGCCTTCGTCACGGCCGGGGACGCCCGGCGCGGCTGCCCCTGGTGTTCGGGTGCGGCGCCGCGCTGCTCGCGGGCTGCGCGTCCATCCCCAACAGCGGGGACGTCGAACCCGTCAAGGCGTCCGCGCGCGGCGACTCGCAGGTGCGGGTCTACCCCGTCGCGCCCGCCGAGGGCGCCGATCCGAACGAGATCGTCGACGGCTTCCTGGAGGCGATGACCAGTGACGACCCCGATTTCGCGGTGGCGCGCAAGTATCTGACGAAGAAGGCGTCGCAGAGCTGGCAGCCGGACTCCCGTACGACGGTGCTGGCCGCCGCGCCCGACCCGGCCGACCCCCAGGGGCCCTCCGGCCCGGAGGGGCCCGGCCTCACGTATCCGCTGTTCGGCGAGCAGATCGCGGCGGTCGACGCCGGACACGCCTACCGGCCCGTGTCTCCGGAGCCGTACGACCGTGCCATCCATCTCGTCCAGGAGAAGGTGCCGGACGGCAAGGAGTGGCGCATCGACGACCTGCCGCAGGGCCTGGTGCTCGGTGAGTCCGACTTCCAGCGCAACTACCGCGCGGTCAACAAGTATTACTTCGCCTCCGGGCAGCGCTGGCTCGTCGCGGACCCCGTCTACATCCGGCAGCGCATCGACCCGGTGACGCGGATGGACCCGGTGACCCAGGCGGTCAAGGTGCTGCTCGACGGGCCGACCGACTGGATGCGGCCGGTGGTGGATTCGCCCTTCCCGCCCGGTACGGCGTTGAAGCGCGGCGTCCGGACACTGGAGTTCGACGACCGGAACTCGCTGAAGGTGCCGCTCAACGCGAAGGTCGACAAGGTCGGCCGGGAGCAGTGCCGCAAAATGGCGGCTCAACTGCTTTTCACACTGCGGGACTTGACATCCACCCGGGGCGAACAGGTCGAACTGCTGCGTCAGAACGGCTCCTCGCTATGCGCGCTGAGCGGGGACCAGGCCGAGGAGTTCGCCGCCGACCGCACCTCGGACGGCGCGAACAACCCGTACTTCATCGACGCGAAGGGACGGCTCGCCCAACTGTCGGTCAGCAGCAAGGAACCCATCGACCCGCCACGTGTGCGGGGCCCCTTCGGCGACGGCACGACGCCGTTGGGCCAGGTCGCCGTGGCGCGGGACGAGAAGCACGCGGCGGGTGTCTCGCAGGACGCCAAGTCCCTGTATGTCGGGTCGGTCATCTCGGCGGGCGAAGTCGGTGACCCGCTCGTCGTGAGCGGGGGAGCGAAGAAGGAGAACCGTCTGTCGGCGCCGAGTTGGGACGGGAACGGCGATCTCTGGATAGCCGACCGCGATCCCGCGCAGCCCCGGCTGCTGCGCCTGGCCGACGGCGCCGAGGCGCCCCGCGAGGTGAGGGTCGACGGGCTCGGCGACGCGCGGATCGAGGCGTTGCGGGTGTCCGCCGACGGCGTACGGGTGGCGCTCCTGCTCTCCGAGAACGGGCGTACGACGCTCCAGATCGGCCGGGTGGAGCGGCGTGGACCGGCCACGGAGGAGACGGTGTCCGTGACGGAACTGAAGGCCGTGGCACCCCGTATGGAGACGGTCACCGCCGTGTCGTGGGCCGGTCCGAGCCGGCTCGTCGTGGTCGGCAAGGAGGCGGGCGGGGTGCAGCAGGTGAGCTACATCCAGACGGACGGTTCGACCTCGGCGGCGGGTGTGCTGCCGGGGCTGAACCAGGTCACGGCGATCGCCGCCGCGGACGACGAACGGCAGCCGCTGGTGGCCGATTCGGACGACGCCGGCATCGTGCGGCTGCCGAGCGGAGCGAACTGGCAGACGATGGTCAAGGACGGTTCGTCGCCCGTCTACCCGGGCTAGCCGGGTCCCGGAGGACGCGGGCCGGCCGCCGGGAGACCTCCTGGTCGGCGGCGACTCCACGGCGGACGGGACGGGGGTCCGGACGGGGCCCGGGGCGGGCGTATGGACCGGAGCGGAACCGGGTTTGTCCACAGGGCTGGTCGCGCGTCCCCGTCATTGGCACAGTGGTGACATGCGGGGGTGGTGGCGAGAAATCACCGGGCTGGTGCTGCCGGTCGCCTGCGGCGGCTGTGGGAGTCCCAGGACGCCGCTCTGCGACGCGTGCGGACGGGCGCTGTACGGGACGTGGCCGTGCCGGGCGCGGCCGGTGCCCGAGCCCGTGGGGCTGCCGGTGGTGCACGCCGCAGCGCCGTACGAGGACGCCGTACGGGCCGTGCTGCTGGCCCACAAGGAGCGCGGCGCGCTGGAGCTGGCGGCGCCCCTGGGCCGGGCGCTGGCCGGGGCGGTGCGGGCCGCCGTACCGCCGGGCACGGGTGTCGGCCCGCTGATCCTCGTCCCCGTTCCGTCGACGAGACGGGCCGTCGGGGCGCGGGGACACGACGCGGCCCGGCGTATCGCCCTGGCGGCGGCCGGGGAGTTGCGGCGTACGGGGCGGCCCGCCCGGGTGCTTCCGGTGTTGCGGCAGCGCCGCGAGGTGGCCGACCAGTCGGGCCTGGGCGCCCCTCAGCGGCTCGCCAATCTGTCCGGGGCCCTGGAGGTCGCCGCCGGGGGCGCCGGGCTGCTGGACGGCGGCAGGGTGGTGCTGGTGGACGATCTCATGACAACGGGCGCCTCGCTCGTGGAAGCGTGCCGCGCGATGCATGCCGCGACGAGATCGGGGTATCCCGCTTTCACACAGGTGAGCGCCGCTGTGGTCGCCGCACCGCCGCTCTCTTTCGAAATAAACCGGAACTGATCCCGATTTTGCTTCGTCGCAGGTGGTGAGGGTCGTACAACACCGGAACGGACGTACGCGCGGGTAGCGGGTGCCGATACCCGCCCAAGAGAGCTATGTTCGGTTGTGAGGGAAAGCGAAAGCCGTACCTCACCGATATGCAGCGGCGTGTTCGGAGCATTTTCCACAACCTCGAAGTCGGAGGGAATGGGGATCTTGCCCACGGGGGAGGAGGAGGTGAAAGTCACCAAGTCCGAGGCTCCGGTGACCATCGGGGTCGGGTGCAAGAGGGAGAGGCTCCGCAACGTGGCGGAGCGAATCCGGGAACGGAGTTCTGCGTGGACATCGTCGTCAAGGGCCGCAAGACAGAGGTACCCGAGCGGTTCCGCAAGCACGTGGCCGAGAAGCTGAAGCTGGAGAAGATCCAGAAGCTCGACGGCAAGGTGATCAGCCTCGACGTCGAGGTGTCCAAGGAGCACAACCCGCGTCAGGCCGACCGCTGCGACCGGGTGGAGATCACCCTCCACTCCCGCGGTCCGGTCATCAGGGCGGAGGCCGCCGCCGCCGACCCGTACGCGGCGCTCGACCTCGCCACCGGCAAGCTGGAGGCGCGGCTGCGCAGGCAGCACGAGAAGCGCTTCAACCGCCGGGGCAACGGACGGCTTTCGGCCGCCGAGGTCGTCGACGTCGTTCCGGGTGTGGCCCATCTGAACGGCTCGGGCCCCGCCCCCGCCGAGGAGTCGCCGAACGGCGTGCCCACCACCAGGATCGGTTCGCTCGAGGTGCAGGGCGAGGGACCGCTGGTGGTCCGTGAGAAGACGCACACCGCGGCCCTGATGACCCTCGACCAGGCGCTCTACGAGATGGAGTTGGTCGGACACGACTTCTATCTGTTCGTGGACTCCGAGACCAAGGAGCCGAGCGTCGTCTACCGGCGCCACGCCTACGACTACGGCGTCATCCACCTGCGGACCGACCAGTTGGCCGAGTCCGAGGCAGCGGGCGCGGGCGGCGCGCTCGGCGGCTGACACGACACGCCTCTCCACGGTGCCCCCGCAGGCCCTGATCGGGCCGCGGGGGCACCACCGCGCGACGGCTGGACCACCGCTCTGTCGGCCGGGCATGAAATCATGGCCACGCACGTCAACGCCCGCTCCCTGAAACGGGGTTGGTGTAGCTCGCATGTACTTCGGCCCATGGCCTTCAGGGGGAGGAACGATGGCGGACAGCTTCGGGCCGGTGCACCACGCACAGCGTGCCGGCGTTACGACCGGTCGTCCCGGACCGGACACCGGCTCCGTGCCGGACGACCCCGGCGCCGAGCCGATCAGGGTCCTGGTCGTGGACGACCACGCGCTCTTCCGCAGAGGGCTGGAGATCGTGCTCGCCCAGGAGGAGGACATCCAGGTCGTGGGGGAGGCCGGAGACGGCGCGGAGGCCGTCGACAAGGCCGCCGACCTGCTGCCCGACATCATTCTGATGGACGTCCGGATGCCCAAACGCGGCGGCATCGAAGCCTGCACCTCCATCAAGGAGGTGGCCCCCAGCGCCAAGATCATCATGCTGACGATCAGCGACGAGGAGGCCGACCTCTACGACGCGATCAAGGCGGGCGCCACCGGCTACCTCCTCAAGGAGATCTCCACGGACGAGGTGGCCACCGCCATCCGTGCTGTCGCCGACGGGCAGTCGCAGATCAGCCCGTCCATGGCCTCCAAACTCCTCACCGAGTTCAAGTCCATGATCCAGCGCACCGACGAGCGCCGGCTCGTGCCCGCGCCCCGGCTCACCGAACGCGAGCTCGAAGTCCTCAAGCTGGTCGCCACGGGAATGAACAACCGCGACATCGCCAAGGAGTTGTTCATCTCCGAGAACACCGTGAAGAACCACGTCCGCAACATCCTGGAGAAGCTCCAGCTGCACTCCCGGATGGAGGCCGTGGTCTACGCGATGCGGGAGAAGATCCTCGAAATCAGATGACGGCCCGCGCCAGCGCCGCCGCCTGGCCGGGAGGGTCGACACGCTCGATCCGTACGGAGTCGCAGCCCACCCATTCGGCCGCCTCCCGCAGCGCCCGGCCCATGGGCTCGACCGCGGCGGGCGTGCCCAGCGACACCTGCCGGGCGACCAGGGTGCTGCCCTCGCGCGCCGGGTCGACCCGCCCGAGCAGCCTGCCGCCCGACAGGAGCGGCATCGCGAAGTACCCGTGAATCCGCTTGGGCTTGGGGACGTACGCCTCCAGCCGATGGACGAAGCCGAAGATCCGCTCGGTCCTGGCCCGCTCCCAGACGAGCGAGTCGAACGGTGAGAGCAGAGTCGTACGATGCCGCCCGCGCGGCACGCTCTCCAGCGCCGCCGGATCGGCCCAGGCGGGCTTCGCCCAGCCCTCGACCGTCACCGGCACCAGCCCGGAGTCCGCGATCACCGCGTCGACCTGCTCGCCCTTGATGCGGTGGTAGTCCCCGATGTCCGCGCGGGTGCCCACCCCCAGGGACTGTCCCGCGAGCCGTACGAGCCGCCGCAGGCACTCGGTGTCGTCCAGTTCGTCGTGCAGCAGCTCACCGGGGACGGCGCGCTCCGCGAGGTCGTAGACCCGCTTCCAGCTGCGCCGCTCCGTGCACACCACCTCGCCGTACATCAGCGCCCGCTCGACCGCGACCTTCGCCTCGGACCAGTCCCACCACTCCCCGCCGTTCTTGGCGCCGCCCAGCTCGGTCGCGGTGAGCGGCCCCTCCGCCCGCAGCTGCTTGATCACCGCGTCGTACGCCCCGTCCGACAGCTCGTGGTGCCACTGCGGGCGGGCACGGTAGGCGCGGCGGCGGAACGCGAAATGCGGCCACTCCTCGACCGGGAGGATGCACGCGGCGTGCGACCAGTACTCGAAGGCGTGCGGCCGGGGAGAGGCGTCCGGGCCCGCCGCCGGTGTCCAGTACGCCTCCTCGACCGTCCCGCGGCCCACGGCGCCCAGCCGCGCGTACGGAATCAGCTCGTGGGAACGCGCGAGCACCGAGATCGTGTCCAGCTGCACCGCCCCGAGATGCCGCAGCACACCCCGCACGCCGCCCCGGCGGTCGGGCGCGCCGAGGAACCCCTGGGCGCGCAGCGCGATACGGCGGGCTTCGTCGGCGGACAGCTCGGCGGCAGCGGGCGGCACAGCGGTTGCGGGCGGCACAGTGGTCATGCCCGAACGATAGACGGCGGCACCGACAGCCGGCCCGGGCCGGTGGGCGCCCCGGTCAGGGGTGACCGGGCAGATACGGATGCGGGGACGGCAGCCCGACATCGGACGGCAGGAGCGCGCCGATCCAGGCGTCACGCGTCGTCCCCCGCATCAGCAGAGCGGCGCGCAGCGTGCCCTCCATGACGAAACCGGCCTTGAGCGCGACGGCCCGCGACGCCTCGTTGCCGACCTCGGCCCGCCACTCGACGCGCTCGGCGCCCAGCTCGGTGAACACCCATAGGGTCAGGGCCCGCAGGGCCTCCGTCGTGAAGCCGCGGCCGCGGTGCTCCCGGACCGTCCAGTAGCCGACCTCCCACAGCCCGGACCCGCCGTGGGCGTTGACACTGCCCAGCAGCGGGCCGCCGTCGCGCGGCCGGATCCCGAAGACGAAGTTGCTCCCGGCCCGCCACAGCTCCGGGGCTGTCCGCCCGGCGAACTCCTCGGCGTGCTGTCTTCCGTACGGAGAGGGCACCGTCGTCCAGCGCTGGATGTCGGGGTCCTGGCACGCCGCGTACACCGCGTCGATGTCGTCCGGGGCCAGGGGGCGCAGCCGCAGCCGCTCGGTGGTCAGGGAGGTGGCCGAGGCGTCGGGCGGGGCGGACCGGGCGGTGAGGGGCTCCATGGGGGCAGTGTGCTGAGCGGGCGTGCCGGGCGCGAGCGCTTTTCGTACCGCACCGGCACCTTCCGTACGTCCCGCGCGTTCTCATGGCGGGTGAACGGGAGGCCGGCGTCACGTGGACCTCCCGACGCGGCCGGGTCCTCGCTTACGATGGCCGTTGCGGCGGGGTCGGCCTGCCGCGCCCGCGCCAGTGTCCATCACCAGACCCAGTGCCAGGCCCGACCGGCAAGGAGACCAACCTCAGTGTCCGTCTTCAACAAGCTCATGCGTGCAGGCGAAGGCAAGATCCTGCGCAAACTGCACCGCATCGCGGACCAGGTCAACTCCATCGAGGAGGACTTCACCGCCCTCTCCGACGCCGAGTTGCGAGCCCTCACCGAGGAGTACAAGCAGCGGTACGCCGACGGTGAGACCCTTGACGACCTGCTCCCCGAGGCGTTCGCGACCGTCCGCGAGGCGGCGAAGCGCGTGCTCGGCCAGCGCCACTACGACGTCCAGATGATGGGCGGCGCGGCGCTGCACCTCGGCTATGTCGCCGAGATGAAGACCGGCGAGGGCAAGACCCTCGTCGGCACCCTGCCCTGCTACCTGAACGCCCTCTCCGGCAAGGGCGTCCACGTGATCACGACCAACGACTACCTGGCCGAGCGCGACTCCGAGATGATGGGCCGGGTCCACAAGTTCCTCGGCCTCAGCGTGGGCTGCATCCTCGCCAACATGTCGCCCGCGCAGCGCCGTGAGCAGTACGGCTTCGACATCACGTACGGCACGAACAACGAGTTCGGCTTCGACTACCTGCGCGACAACATGGCGTGGTCCCAGGAGGAGCTCGTCCAGCGCGGTCACAACTACGCGATCGTGGACGAGGTCGACTCCATCCTGGTCGACGAGGCCCGTACGCCGCTGATCATCTCCGGTCCGGCCGACCAGGCGACGAAGTGGTACGGGGACTTCGCGAAGCTCGTCACCCGGCTCACCAAGGGCGAGGCGGGCAACCAGCTCAAGGGCATCGAGGAGACCGGCGACTACGAGGTCGACGAGAAGAAGCGCACCGTCGCGATCCACGAGTCCGGGGTCGCGAAGGTGGAGGACTGGCTGGGCATCGACAACTTGTACGAGTCGGTCAACACCCCGCTCGTCGGTTATCTGAACAACGCCATCAAGGCCAAGGAACTCTTCAAGAAGGACAAGGACTACGTCGTCATCGACGGCGAGGTCATGATCGTCGACGAGCACACCGGCCGTGTCCTCGCCGGCCGCCGCTACAACGAGGGCATGCACCAGGCGATCGAGGCGAAGGAAGGGGTGGACATCAAGGACGAGAACCAGACGCTCGCCACGATCACCCTCCAGAACTTCTTCCGCCTCTACGACAAGCTGTCCGGCATGACCGGTACGGCGATGACCGAGGCCGCCGAGTTCCAGCAGATCTACAAGCTGGGCGTCGTGCCGATCCCGACGAACCGGCCGATGGTCCGCGTCAACCAGCCCGACCTGATCTACCGCACCGAGGTCGCGAAGTTCGCGGCGGTCGTCGACGACATCGCCGAGAAGCACGAGAAGGGCCAGCCGGTCCTGGTCGGCACCACCTCTGTTGAGAAGTCGGAGTACCTGTCGCAGCAGCTGTCGAAGCGCGGCATCCAGCACGAGGTGCTCAACGCCAAGCAGCACGACCGTGAGGCGCCGATCATCGCCCAGGCCGGGCGCAGGGGCGCGGTCACCGTCGCCACGAACATGGCCGGCCGCGGTACGGACATCAAGCTCGGCGGCAACCCCGACGACCTCGCCGAGGCGGACCTGCGCCAGCGCGGGCTCGACCCGGTGGAGCACGTCGAGGAGTGGGCCGCCGCGCTGCCCGCCGCGCTGGAGAAGGCCGAGCAGGCGGTGAAGGCGGAGTTCGACGAGGTCGTGTCCCTCGGCGGGCTGTACGTCCTCGGTACGGAGCGCCACGAGTCGCGCCGGATCGACAACCAGCTGCGCGGTCGTTCCGGCCGTCAGGGCGACCCGGGCGAGTCCCGGTTCTACCTGTCGCTGGGCGACGACCTGATGCGGCTGTTCAAGGCGCAGATGGTCGAGCGCGTGATGTCGATGGCGAACGTGCCGGACGACGTCCCGATCGAGAACAAGATGGTCACCCGTGCCATCGCCTCGGCGCAGTCGCAGGTGGAGCAGCAGAACTTCGAGACGCGCAAGAACGTCCTGAAGTACGACGAGGTGCTCAACCGGCAGCGTCAGGTCATCTACGGCGAGCGCCGCCGGGTCCTGGAGGGCGAGGACCTCCAGGACCAGATCCGGCACTTCATGGACGACACGATCGACGACTACATCCGCCAGGAGACGGCGGAGGGCTTCGCCGAGGAGTGGGACCTGGACCGGCTGTGGGGTGCCTTCAAGCAGCTCTACCCGGTGAAGGTGACGATCGAGGAGCTGGAGGACGCGACGGGGGACCGTGCCGGTATCACGGCCGAGTTCATCGCCGAGTCGATCAAGGACGACGCTCACGAGCAGTACGACGCGCGCGAGAAGTCGCTGGGCGCGGACGTGATGCGTGAGCTGGAGCGGCGCGTCGTGCTGTCCGTGCTGGACCGCAAGTGGCGTGAGCACCTCTACGAGATGGACTATCTCCAGGAGGGCATCGGCCTGCGCGCGATGGCGCAGAAGGACCCGCTGGTCGAGTACCAGCGTGAGGGCTTCGACATGTTCACCGCCATGATGGAGGGCATCAAGGAGGAGTCCGTCGGCTACCTGTTCAACCTGGAGGTCCAGGTCGAGCAGCAGGTCGAGGAGGTCCCGGTGCAGGACGCGGGCGAGCGTACGTCGCTGGCGAAGGCGGACGCGGGCGCCCGCACAGGCGGTGGCGCGCGGCCGGAGATCCGGGCGAAGGGCCTGGAGGCTCCGCAGCGTCGGGACCGGCTGCACTTCTCGGCGCCGACGGTCGACGGTGAGGGCGGCGTCGTCGAGGGCGACTTCGAGAGCAACGGCGGGGTGGACCGTACGGAGGCTGGCGCGGGCACGACTCGCGCGGAGCGCCGCAAGGCCCAGAAGGGCGGGGGGCGCCGCCGCAAGAAGTAGTAGGCGGCGGGGTCGCTCCGCGAGGCGTGTGCACGACGGGCGGGCCCGGACACTTGGTGTCCGGGCCCGCCCGTCGTGTGTGGGCCGGTGCCGACGGTGTTCCCGCCTGGTCAGTACTGCTGGTCGACTGGCGGAGCTTGGGGCTTGGAGCGGGGTTTGGGGCGCCCGTGGGCGCGTGTCGGCCGCGTTCCTGTGTGGCCGGGTTCCGCCGTGGTCGATTGGCGGAGGTGCGCGCGTGCGGCGGGCCCGCGACCGTTCCGTAGCCGCCAACCGACCGTGTTTCCGCGCCGCTGGGGCCCGCCCGCCTCGTACAGCGTCCGTACGAGGCGCGCGAGGCACTCCTTCACGAGGCTCCGTGGCCGGGGTGGCTGTGTGCCGGTGTCGGCCGTGTTCCTGTGTGGCCGGGTTCCGTCAGTCGATCGACGGAGGTCCATGCGTGCGGTGGGCCCGCGACCGTTCCGTAGCGGACAACCGACCGCGTTCCCGCGCCGCTGGGGCCCGCCCGCCTCGTACAGCGTCCGTACGAGGCGGGCGAGGCGCTCGTGCACGAGGCTCCGTGGCCGGGGTGGCTGTGCGCCGGTGTCGGCCGTGGTCGGTCGGCGGAGGTGCGCGCGTGCGGTGGGCCCGCAGCCGGTCTGTAGCCGCCAACCGACCGCGTTCCCGCGCCGCCGGGGCCCGCCTGCAGAGTCCGTACGAGGCGCACCAGGCCCGTGACCGCCTCCTGCACGGCCCCAGCCGTACGGCCGCCCCCGCGCCCAGGCCCGCCGTACGGGCCCCCGGCGCCCTCCCCGGCCTCCGTCACGGCGGACATCCCCGGGGGCACCCGCTACCCCTGTCGCCGTGGGGCCACCTCCACCGCCGCGCAGCGCCAGCGGAGGTCGGGGCCCTGTTCGAGGCGGAACGCCATGGCGCGGACCTGGTCGCCCGCCGCGACGATCGCCCATGCCTCGACCACGCCCGGCCGGGGGTGGAAGCTCCGGCAGCTGCGGATGTGCGGTGTGGTGTTGCGGGCGCGCAGCGGGGTCGTCGGGGCCAGCCGGACGAGCTGGTCGTACGCCTTGCCGACGGTCTGGCCCAGCATCGAGTGGACCGGCCGCATGCCGCTGAGAACGGCGAGCAGCAGCTCCGCGAAGCGCTCGTGCGGCTGGAGCCAGGGGCCCCGGTGCTGCGGGACCACCCGGCCCGGCCTGCGGGAGTCGCGTCTGGCCGGTGGCCGGGTGGAGGCGACCGTCCGTGCCGCCGCCCTGTCGTACGCCCTGCTGGTCCCGGTGTCGCTCACGCAGATCGCCCCCCGTTCCGCCGGCCCGGCCGCATCGGCATTACCGGGCGGTAACTTGTGTTGGTGATCTTCTACGGGTGATCCGCGGCCGTCGCAAGGACCGGCGGGCGGGGATGCCGACGCGTTGCGTGTCACCTGTCCGGGTGGTCGACCCGGTCCAACCTGCGACGCCCGCGTCACTCTGCGTATTCAAGTGGACGTGGAACGGCTCCGCAGTGTCACTCCCACGAGGGACCGCCGGGATGTGCCGGACGTATCCTGGGACCGCTTCCCGACTACGAAAGCGGTCATCGCATGCGCGTCTACGTCCCCCTGACCCTCTCCGGTCTCGCCGAGGCGCACAAGACGGGCGAGTTGGGTCCAGGGCCGCTGACCGCCTACGCGGTGACACCCGGTCTGCGCGAGTGGTATCTCTCCGACGACATCGAGGAGTTGGAGTACGCGGCCCTCAACCGTGCCGCCGCCGCCTCGCTCCGGCAGCTGGCCGGGGATCCGTCCGCCGCGCGGCGCCGGGTCGTGGTCGCCGTCGACGTGCCCGACAAGGACGCCGCCGCGGACCCCGCCAGCGGGCTGGACTCCGCCGGGCTCGGCGAGGTGCGGATCGCCTCCGCCGTCCCGCTGGCCAGGGCCGCGGCCGTCCATGTCGACGCGGACGAGGCCGAGGCCGACGTGACCGCCGCCGCGGCGGCGCTGGGCGCGGCCGACCACGGCGACGACGACGCCCGGTTCACGGTGGACGGGGCCGAGGACCACGAACTGCTCTGGTTCGGCGTCCAGGAGATTCCGGGCATCGTCGCGTAGGGTTCCGCACCGCGTTGTCAGACCCTGCCGGTAACGTTTCCGGGCATGGGGACGCACGACGCACATCTGATCTGGGACTGGAACGGCACGCTGCTCGACGACTTCACGGCGGTCATCGGGGCGACCAACGCGGCGTTCGCGGACATCGGCCTGCCGCCGATCACCGCCGAGCGCTACCGGGACCTGTACTGCATGCCGATCCCGGTCTTCTACGAGCGGCTGATGGGCCGCCTCCCCACGGACGCCGAGTGGCTGGTCATGGACGCGACCTTCCACCGGTACTACGTGGAGCGGCGCGTCGCCTGCGCGCTGACCGAGGGTGTCGAGGAACTGCTGTCGGGGTGGACGCTGGCCGGTCGCAGCCAGTCCCTCCTCAGCATGTACGAGCACGAACAACTGGTGCCCGTGGTGCGGGAGTACGGGATCCACCAGCACTTCGTCCGGGTCGACGGGCGGACGGGACCCTCCGGCGGCACCAAGGCCGTGCACATGGAGCGCCATCTGACCGCCCTCGCCGCCGAAGGCCGGATAACTCCGGCGCGTACGGTGGTGATCGGTGACGCGGTGGACGACGCGCTGGCCGCCGCCCATGTGGGCGCCCGCGCGGTGCTCTACACCGGGGGCTCGCACAGCCGCAGGAGCCTGGAGGCGGTGGGCGTCCCCGTCGTGGACAGCCTCGCCGACGCCGTCGATCTCGCGCAGAGCATGGCCTGACGGCGGCCGGCCGACGGCCGCCCCACCACGGACCCGCCGTCCCCACGTCCGTCGGCGGACGGCTTGTCACTGTCCGGAACGGCAAATTTCTCGCCCTTTCTTTGTGCATATGCGGTTCATGACGGGTCAGGGGTGCGGCGGGATAGCCTGGGGCCGTGATCAGTGCGATAAGCCGTGGGAGCAGCGAAGCTCCCGGCCCTCGCCCGGAGTGCCACCGCGCCCCGGGCCGCACCGATCTCCCCGATCCGGCGCAGCCGTCAAGTTTGGCCGATAACGCCCCGGACATCTCTCATCGCGGCATAGCGTCGACTCCGACCGGACACCCCGCGTCGTGGCGTTGTGCTGCTTCTTTCATCGACGTCACGCAACGGCGCGCGACAGGAGCCAGAGGACATGCAGACCAAGCTGGACGAAGCCAAGGCCGAGCTGCTCGCACGGGCGGCCCGGGTCGCTGAGAACAGCCCAGCCGGGGGGGCTGGGGGTCTGGGAGGCACCTCCCGGAACGACTCGGCCGCGACGGCGACCGACGAAGCCACGGACGGCGGGAAGCAGCCGGACGGCGAGTCCCTGCTCGCCTTCCTCCAGAGGTACTACCTCCACACCGCCCCGGACGACCTCGCCGACCGCGACCCGGTCGACATCTACGGCGCGGCGCTCTCCCACTACCGCCTGGCGGAGAACCGCCCCCAGGGCACCGCCAACGTACGGGTCCACACCCCGTCCGTGGAGGAGAACGGCTGGACCTGCACCCACACCGTCGTGGAGGTCGTCACCGACGACATGCCGTTCCTGGTCGACTCGGTCACCAACGAGCTCACCCGGCAGAACCGCGGCATTCACGCCGTGGTCCACCCGCAGATCCTGGCCCGCCGCGATGTCACCGGCAAGCTCGTCGAGGTCCTTCCGGGCGGCCGGGGCGACGACGCCGAGCAGGCGCACGACACCCTGACCGAGTCCTGGATCCACGTCGAGATCGACCGTGAGACCGACCGCTCCGACCTCAAGCAGATCACCTCCGACCTGCTGCGAGTCCTGTCCGACGCCCGCGAGGCCGTCGAGGACTGGGAGAAGATGCGCGGGTCCGCTCTGCGTATCGCGGACGAGCTGCCCGACGAGCCGACCGCCGACGACCTGCGTGTCCAGGAGGTCGACGAGGCGCGCGAACTGCTGCGCTGGCTGGCCGACAACCACTTCACCTTCCTCGGCTACCGCGAGTACGAGCTGACGGGCGACGACTCCCTGACCGCCGTCCCCGGCACCGGCCTCGGCATCCTGCGCTCCGACCCGCGGCACGCCGACGACGAGGACCACCCGGTGAGCCCGTCGTTCAACCGGCTGTCCGCCGACGTCCGCGCCAAGGCCCGCGAGCACAAGGTCCTCGTCCTGACCAAGGCCAACAGCCGCTCCACCGTGCACCGGTCGAGCTATCTCGACTACGTGGGCGTGAAGAAGTTCGACGACAAGGGCGACGTCGTCGGTGAGCGCCGCTTCCTGGGCCTGTTCTCCTCGGCGGCGTACACCGAGTCCGTACGCCGTGTGCCCGTCGTACGGCGCAAGGTCGCCGAGGTCCTGGAGGGCGCCGGATTCTCGCCCAACAGCCACGACGGTCGCGACCTGATGCAGATCCTGGAGACGTACCCGCGCGACGAGCTGTTCCAGACGCCGGTCGACCAGCTGCGCTCCATCGTCACCAGCGTCCTGTACCTCCAGGAGCGGCGCCGGCTGCGCCTCTACCTCCGCCAGGACGAGTACGGGCGCTACTACTCCGCCCTGATCTACCTGCCGCGCGACCGCTACACCACCGGCGTGCGGCTGCGTGTGATCGACATCCTCAAGGAGGAGCTGGGCGGCACCAGCGTCGACTTCACCGCCTGGAACACCGAGTCGATCCTCTCCCGGATCCACTTCGTCGTACGGGTCCCGCAGGGCACCCCGCTGACCGGGCTCACCGACGCCGACGTCGAACGCATCGAGGCCCGGCTCGTGGAGGCCGCCCGCTCCTGGGCCGACGGCTTCGGCGAGGCGCTCAACGCCGAGCTGGGCGAGGAGCGCGCCGCCGAACTGCTGCGCCGTTACGGCAACGCCTTCCCCGAGGGCTACAAGGCCGACCACTCGCCGCGCTCCGCGGTCGCCGACCTCGTCCGGGTCGAGGAACTGAGCCGTGACGAGAAGGACTTCGCGCTCTCCCTGTACGAACCGGTCGGCGCCGCACCCGGCGAACGCCGCTTCAAGATCTACCGCACCGGTGAGCAGGTCTCCCTCTCCGCCGTCCTGCCGGTGCTCCAGCAGCTCGGCGTCGAGGTCGTGGACGAGCGGCCGTACGAGCTGCGCTGCGCGGACCGCGCCCACGCCTGGATCTACGACTTCGGCCTGCGCATGCCGCACGGCGAGGGCGGCCAGCCCAAGGACGAGCGCCTCGCCGAGGACGTCCGCGAGCGCTTCCAGGACGCCTTCGCCGCCGTCTGGACGGGCGAGGCGGAGAACGACGGCTTCAACTCCCTCGTGCTGAGGGCCGGACTCAACTGGCGCGAGGCGATGGTGCTGCGCGCCTACGCGAAGTATCTGCGCCAGGCCGGGGCGACCTTCAGCCAGGACTACATGGAGGACACCCTCCGTAACAACGTCCACACCACCCGGCTGCTGGTCTCCCTCTTCGAGGCCCGGATGGCGCCCAACCGCCAGCGGGCCGGCACGGAGCTGATCGAAGGGCTCCTCGAAGAACTGACCGGCGCGCTCGACCAGGTCGCCAGCCTCGACGAGGACCGCATCCTCCGCTCGTTCCTCACCGTCATCAAGGCCACGCTGCGGACCAACTTCTTCCAGAGCACCAGCAAGGGGCCGGACGGCAAGGCGGGTGCGGGCCGCCGTTCCGTCGCCGACCGGCACCACAGCTACGTGTCGATGAAGTTCGACCCGCAGGCCATCCCCGACCTGCCCGCGCCCCGCCCGGCGTACGAGATCTGGGTCTACTCGCCCCGTGTCGAGGGCGTTCACCTGCGCTTCGGCAAGGTCGCCCGCGGCGGTCTGCGCTGGTCCGACCGGCGTGAGGACTTCCGTACGGAGATCCTCGGCCTGGTCAAGGCGCAGATGGTCAAGAACACGGTCATCGTGCCGGTCGGCGCCAAGGGCGGCTTCGTCGCCAAGCACCTCCCCGACCCGGCCGTGGACCGCGACGCCTGGCTCGCCGAGGGCATCGGCGCCTACAAGACCTTCATCTCGGCCCTCCTCGACATCACGGACAACATGGTGGCGGGCGAGGTCGTGCACCCGGCCGACGTGGTGCGGCACGACGAGGACGACACGTATCTGGTCGTCGCCGCAGACAAGGGCACCGCCAGCTTCTCCGACATCGCCAACGAGGTCGCGATCGCCTACGACTTCTGGCTCGGCGACGCCTTCGCCTCCGGCGGCTCCGCCGGTTACGACCACAAGGGCATGGGCATCACCGCGCGCGGCGCCTGGGAGTCCGTCAAGCGGCACTTCCGCGAGATGGGCCACGACACCCAGACCGAGGACTTCACCGTCGCCGGTGTCGGCGACATGTCCGGTGACGTCTTCGGCAACGGCATGCTGCTCTCCGAGCACATCCGGCTCGTCGCCGCCTTCGACCACCGGCACATCTTCATCGACCCGAAGCCGGACGCGGCCACCTCGTTCGCCGAGCGCCGCCGCCTCTTCGAACTGCCCCGCAGCTCCTGGGCGGACTACGACACCTCACTGCTCTCCGCGGGCGGCGGGATCCACCCCCGTACGGCGAAGTCGATCCCGGTCAACGCGCACATGCGCGAGGCGCTGGGGATCGAGGGAGGCGTGGCCAAGCTGACGCCGGCCGATCTGATGCGGGCGATCCTCAAGGCACCGGTCGACCTGATGTGGAACGGCGGCATCGGTACGTACATCAAGTCGTCCGCCGAGTCGAACGCGGACGTGGGCGACAAGGCCAACGACTCCATCCGGATCAACGGCGAGGACCTGCGCGCCAAGGTCGTCGGCGAGGGCGGAAACCTGGGCGCGACCCAGCTCGGCCGCATCGAGTTCGCCCGGCGCGGCGCCGACGGCCGGGGCGGCAAGATCAACACCGACGCCATCGACAACAGCGCCGGTGTGGACACCTCCGACCACGAGGTGAACATCAAGATCCTGCTCAACAGCCTCGTGACGGAAGGCGACATGACCGTCAAGCAGCGCAACAAGCTGCTGGCGGCCATGACCGACGAGATCGGCCGCCTGGTGCTGCGCAACAACTACGCGCAGAACGTGGCCCTCACCAACGCCGTGCTCCAGGCACCCTCGCTGCTCCACGCGCACCAGCGGTTCATGCGCCGCCTGGAGCGGGACGGCAATCTCAACCGGGAGCTGGAGTTCCTGCCCGCCGACCGCCAGATCCGCGAACTGCTCAACGCGGGCAAGGGGCTCTCCCAGCCCGAACTCGCCGTACTGCTCGCCTACACCAAGATCACCGTCGCCGACGAGCTGATCTCCACGGAGCTGCCGGACGACCCGTATCTGCGCAAGCTCCTCTACGCGTACTTCCCCGCGCAGCTCCGCGAGAAGTTCTCCGAGCAGATCGACACGCACGCGCTGCGCCGCGAGATCATCACGACGGTGCTGGTCAACGACACCGTGAACACCGGCGGTTCGACCTTCCTGCACCGGCTGCGGGAGGAGACCGGGGCGTCGATCGAGGAGATCGTACGGGCGCAGACGGCCGCCCGGGAGATCTTCGGGCTCGGCGCGGTCTGGGACTCGGTCGAGGCGCTGGACAACAGTGTCGCCTCCGACGTCCAGACCCGGATCAGGCTCCACTCGCGGCGGCTGGTCGAGCGCGGCACCCGCTGGCTGCTGGGCAACCGGCCGCAGCCGGTGGAGATCGCCGGGACCGTCGAGTTCTTCGCGGAGGGCGTGGAGCAGGTCTGGCAGAAGCTGCCGCAGCTCCTGCGCGGCGCGGATCTGGAGTGGTACCAGAACATCGTGGGCGAGCTCACCCGGGAGGGTGTGCCCGAGGTGCTGGCGCTGCGGGTCGCCGGATTCTCCGCGGCGTTCCCCGCGCTCGACATCGTGCGGATCGCCGACCGGACGGGCAAGGACCCGCTGGCCGTGGCCGAGGTGTACTACGACCTCGGCGACCGGCTGCGGATCACCCAGCTGATGGACCGGATCATCGAACTGCCGAGGGCCGACCGCTGGCAGTCCATGGCCCGCGCGTCGATCCGTGAGGATCTGTACGCGGCGCACGCCGCCCTGACGTCGGACGTGCTGTCCGTCGGCGACAGCACCGCCACGCCGGAGGAGCGGTTCAAGGCGTGGGAGCAGAAGAACGCGGCGATTCTCGGGCGTTCACGTGCCACGCTGGAGGAGATCCAGAGTTCGGACTCCTTCGACCTGGCGAACCTGTCGGTCGCGATGCGGACGATGCGGACCCTGCTGCGGTCGCACGCCTAGACCGGTCCCCGTCCAGGGGACATCGACAGGGGGCTGCCCGGCACCACGGTGCCGGGCAGCCCCCTGCGGCCTTCGCGCCGTTCCCCCGCGCCCGACGGCGCGCCGGGATCAGCGCGTGCGTTTCTTCGGGGCCCCCGTGAACTCCTCGTACGCCGCGACGACTTCCGCCGCCGGGCCGTCCATCCGCAGCGTCCCCGACTCCAGCCAGATCGCTCGGTCGCAGGTCTCCCGGATCGTCCGGTTGCTGTGGCTGACCAGGAAGACCGTGCCCGCCTCCGCCCGCAGTTCCGCGATGCGCTCCTTGCTCCGCTTCTGGAACCCGGCGTCCCCCGTGGACAGCGCCTCGTCGATCAGCAGTACGTCATGGGTCTTGGCCGCCGCGATGGAGAAGCGGAGCCGGGCGCCCATGCCGGACGAGTAGGTCCGCATCGGCAGGGTGATGAAGTCGCCCTTCTCGTTGATCCCGGAGAACTCGACGATGTCCGCGTAACGGCTCCTGACCTGCGCGCGCGTCATACCCATGGCGAGCCCGCCGAGTATCACGTTGCGCTCGCCCGTCAGGTCGCTCATCAGCGCCGCGTTGACGCCGAGGAGGGAGGGCTGGCCCCGGGTGTAGACGCTGCCCCGGCTCGGCGGCAGCAGTCCGGCGACCGCCTTGAGCAGGGTCGACTTCCCGGAGCCGTTGGAACCGATGAGACCGATCGCCTCTCCCTTGTACGCGACGAAGCTCACGCCCCGTACGGCGTGCACCTCGCGCGCGCCGGGGCTCCGCCGGCGCGAGACGATCCGGTTGAGCGCCGAGGTGGCACTTCCCTTGCCGCCCTTGGTGCCGTGCACGGTGTAGGTGATGTGGACGCCGTCGACGACGACGGTCGGGACACGCTCGGTGTCGGTCTCGGCAGCCGTATCACTACCGGTACGGGTCTCAGCCACGGCCGTACTTCTCCTCCGCCTGCCAGAAGAACAGGAATCCGCCGGCCCCGACGAGCACCGCCCAGCCGGTCGAGACCAGCCAGACATGGGGCGGGAGTTGACCGGCGGTGAAACTGTCGATGAGCGCGAAGCGCATCAGATCGATGTAGACGGCCGCCGGATTGCATTCGAGCGCCAGCCGGACCAGGTGCGGGACGGTCTGGTCCTTGAACACCGTGTCCAGGCTCCACATCACCCCGGACGCGTACATCCACGTACGCAGCACGAACGGCGTCAGCTGCGCGAGGTCGGGCGTCGCCGCCGTCAGCCGCGCGACGATCATCGCCAGCCCGGTGTTGAACAGGGTCTGGAGCGCGAGGGCGGGGACGGCCAGCAGCCAGGCGGGGCTCGGGTACTGCCCGAACACGGCCAGGATCACCGCCAGCGCGCCCAGCGAGAAGAGCAGCTGCTGCGCCTGCTGGAGGGCGAGCGCCAGCGGGAGGGAGGCGCGCGGGAAGTGCAGGGCGCGTACGAGGCCGATGTTCCCGGATATCGCGCGGGTCCCGGCGGTGACGGTGCCGGCCGTGAACGTCCAGATGAAGACGCCGGTGACCAGGAACGGGACGAAGTCCGCCACCCCGTCCTTGGTGTCGAGCAGGACGCCGAAGATGAAGTAGTAGACGGTCGCGTTGAGCAGCGGCGTCATGATCTGCCAGAGCTGGCCGAGCTTCGCCTTGCTGTACTGCGAGGTCAGCCGCGCGGTGGCGAAGGCGACGACGAAGTGGCGGCGGGAGTGCAGCCCGCGCAGGTACGCGGGGAGTGAGGGCCGGGCGCCGCTCTCGGTAAGACCGTGCCGGGCGGCGAAGGCGCGCAGGTCCGGCGGGAGCGTGGGGAGCGGCGGGAGGGAGGCGGCCGATACCGGGGTGTCCGAGGGGCCCGGTGCCCCCGGGCGGGTCGGAGGGGCGGTGCCGGGGGCCCGGACCGGGGCGGGGGAAGCGGTCGTCTGGCTCACGAAGGTCGCTTTCGACGAGGGGCATCGAGCGGGGGCGGCGGGAGAACGAGGCGGTCGACGGTGGAGACGACGGGACGGGACCGTTTCGTCGTAACGGTGAGGTTAGAACGGAAGCACGTCGCAACGCAACCGTTTCGTCGTGACGCCCATGACGCTATGCTCGGCGCCATGCCCCCGGACCCCCGCCTCGCACGCCGCGCCCCCGCGGGAGCCGCCGTGCTCCGTGAGGACGTGACCGACGCCATCCGCTCCGCCGTCTTCGAGGAACTGGCGGCCGTCGGGTTCGCCCGGATGTCCATCGAGGGCATCGCCCGCCGGGCCGGTGTCGGCAAGACCGCCGTGTACCGGCGCTGGAAGTCCAAACTCGCGCTGGTCCTCGACCTGGTCTCCGCCGTCGCGGCCCAGGGGCTGCCCGTACCGGCGACCGGTTCGCTGTACGGGGACGTACGCGCCCTGCTCGAAGTGGCCTCGCACGCCCTGCGCCATCCGCTGGCCTCCCGCGTCATCCCCGACCTGCTGGTCGAGGCCGCCCGCCACCCGGAGATCTCCGACGCCATCAAGTCGGCCCTGCTGGACGGCGACCACGGGATCGCGGCGGTGGTCGTCCGCGAGGCCGTCGCCCGCGGCGAACTGCCCGCCGGCACCGACCCCGACCTGGCGCTCGACCTCATCGCGGGGCCGCTCTACTGGCGGCTGGTCGTCGTACGGGGCGATCTGCCCGCCGGCTATCTCGACGACCTCGCCACCACGGCCGTCACGGCCCTGACCCGCCGACGGGAGTGATGACCGGCTGCTGCCCGGCCCGCCGAGCGCCGATCGGCTACCGCCCGGCCGACTGCCCCGCGTACCCGGAGCGCCCCTGCCCGGCCGGGCCGCCGACCCGCCTGCGACCGGGCGGCTGACCCGCCTCCCCGGAGCGACCCTGCCCCGCCCGACCGGATGACCCACCTGCCTGGAGCGTGGCTCGGTCGTTTGCCCGGGGCGCGCGCCGCCGGCTCCGCCCCCGGCCGGGCCGGCTGACCCGCCTGCGACCGGGCGCCGGATCCGCCGACCCACCGGACCGGAGCGCCTGCCGATCCGTCGGCGAGCCCCGTCGCCGGGCCCGTCAGCCCATCCGCCCGCCCGGCCGGAACGTCCGCCGACCACCCGCTGCCGGGTCCGCTCCAGGTTTGCCCCCTGCCTCGTCACTTGCCTGCCCGGAGCGCCCGCCCACCACCCGCGCCCCGCCGACCCACCGGACCGGAGCGCCTGCCGACCCGTCGGCGAGCCCCGTCGCCGGGCCCGTCAGCCCATCCGCCCGCCCGGAACGTCCGCCGACCACCCGCTGCCGGGTCCGCTCCAGGCTTGCCCCCTGCCTCGTCACTTGCCTGCCCGGAGCGCCCGCCCACCCGCCCGACCGCCTGCTGCCCGGCAGGCTGACCCGCCTGCCCGGAGCACCGACTGGTCTCCGCCCGGGGCGCGCGCCGCCGGGTCCGCCCCCGGCCGGGCCGGCTGACCCGCCTGCGACCGGGCGGCTGATCTGCCGGGCAGGCGATCCGCCCGCCGATGACCCGCCCGGCTCGCCCACCCGCCCGGCCGGAACGTCCGCCGACCACCCGCTGCCGGGTCCGCTCCAGATTTGCCCCCTGCCTCGTCACCCGCCTGCCCGGAGCGCCTGCCCACCACCCGCGCCCCGCCGCCGGGTCTTCCGACCCACCCGCTCGCAGCGCCCGCCGACCCGCCCACGAACCCCGTCGCCGGGCCCGCTGAGCGCTCGCCGCCCCGCCCGCGCCCCGCCGCCGGGTCCGCCGACCCACCCGCCCCGGCGTGCGCACCGGCTTTTCGCCGCCGCCGTACGGGTGACATGGCGCCGGGCTCCGTAGCCCTGCCGGATGAATCTTCGTTGCCCGGTGGGGCGGACCGGGGCAGGTCCCTCCGCGAGGACGAGCGCGAAGACGGGCGCGCGAGGACGCGTGCGCGAAGACGAGCCGAAGGACGGGCCCATGAGTGTCGCTTCCACACCAGATCCCGGGCGACACCGAACGCCGCCGGCGGGCTCCCGGGGACGCGGCCGGGGCCGGGTCGTCATGCTCGTCGACAACGCCGTCAACGGCGACTCCCGCGTCCAGAAGGCCGCCCGCTCCATGGCTCACGCGGGCTGGGACGTGGTGCTCCTCGGCCAGTCCCCGGACCGCGACCGGCACCGCTGGACCCTCGGCGGGGCGGACGTCCGGCTCCTTCCCGTCGTGATGTCCCTCGCCAAGCGCCGCCGGGACTACCGCCGTGTCGTTCTGCCCCGCCTCTTCGCCTACCGGCGCGGCGGCATCGCGCACCACCGCCGGCAGTGGGTCAAGGCGTGGCGGGCCGATCTGCTGGCCCGCAGATCCGCCGAGGGCCGGCGCTTCCTGATCCGGCGCACCGCGGCCCGGGTGCTGGCCCGCTGGGTCCGCTTCCGGCACCGTCAACTCGCCCTCGTAGAAGGCAGACGCGACCCGGACTCGCTGCCGGAGCGGCTCCGTACGGCCATGTGGCGCGCGCTGCTGGGCGACCGCTGCTGGCGCAGGCTCGAACCGTACCTGTGGGACTACGAGTTCGCGTTCGGCCCGGTGATCGACGCCCTCGACCCCGATCTCGTCCACGCCAACGACTTCCGGATGATCGGGGTCGGCGCCCGCGCCGTGCACCGCGCCCGTGCCCGGGGCCGGAAGGTGCGCCTGGTCTGGGACGCGCACGAGTATCTGCCTGGCATCAAACCCCGTGCCGGGTACCGGCGTTGGATGCCCGCCCATGTCGCGCACGAGCGGGAGTACGCGCGGTACGCGGACGCCGTCGTCACCGTCTCGCCGTCCCTGGCCGAACTGCTCCGGAAGGAACACCGGCTGCCCCGGCTGCCCGATGTCGTGCTCAACGCCCCCGACGGCGGACCGCCCGCCGACCGCGCCCGGGAACCCGTGCCGGATCTGCGGGAGTTGTGCGGCATCGACGCCGGAACGCCCCTGATCGTCTACAGCGGCGCCCTCGCCCCGCAGCGCGGACTCGCCACGCTCATCGAGGCGTTGCCCGGTCTGCCGGACACGCACGCGGCGCTGGTCGTCCCGGCGCCGGACGGCTGGGCCGTACGCAAGATGCTCGACCACGCGGCCGACCTCGGTGTCGCCGACCGCGTCCACCCGCTGCCGTACGTCCCGCACTGGCAGATCGTGCCGTTCCTGGCCGCCGCCGACATCGGCGTCATCCCGATCCACCACTGGCCGAACCACGAACTCGCCCTGATCACCAAGTTCATGGAGTACGCGCACGCCCGGCTGCCCATCGTGGTCAGCGACGTGCGCACCATGGCGGAGAAGGTCCGCGAGACCGGGCAGGGCGAGGTCTTCCGCGCCGAGGACACGGCGGACTTCGTACGGGCCGTACGCGCCGTGCTCGACGCCCCGGCCGCCTACCGGGCGGCCTACGACCGCCCCGGACTGCTGGCGCAGTGGACCTGGGAGACCCAGGCCGAGGTCCTCGACGGCGTCTACCGACGGCTGTTGACCGCCCCGGCGCCCGTGACCGCGACCGCGCCGGTTCCCGACGAGGGCCGGCGTCGGGAGGAGACCGAGCCCGGCGATCCGGCGGGCGCCACCGCGACCTGACGGGATCGCACCCGGGTACCGGCCCGCCCGTCGGCCTGCTGCCTGCCCGTCGGCCGGCCTGCCCGGTGAGCGGTCGGCCGCGTGCCGCCACGTGACCATACGGCCGTACGGGCGTTGATGTCCTCGGACGTCGGGAGACGTCACCGGCGTCCGGGGGAGCGCCGCACCCCACGAGCCGGATGGAAAGCGAGTCACCGTGCACAGGTCCGCGTACGAGCAGATGGAGCTCTGCGTCAAGGAGTACATGCCCGCCACCGGCCGCCACCGGGTGGTCGACCTCGGCTCGCGCGTCTCGCCCAGGCAGTCACTCACCCACCGGAGCCTGCTCGACGGGCGCGACGTCGAGTACATCGGCGTCGACGTGCTGGACGGCCCCAACGTCGACCGGGTGATGCGCAGGCCGTATCGCGTCCCGGTACGGTCCCGCAGCGCCGACTTCGTGATCTCCGGCCAGGCTTTCGAGCACATCCCGTTCTTCTGGGCGTCGATGATGGAGATCGCCCGCGTCCTTCGCCCCGGCGGCCTGGCGTTCGTCACCGCGCCCTCGCGCGGGCACGCGCACGACGCGCAGGACTGCTGGCGGTACTACCCCGACGGCTTCCGCGCCATGGCCGCCTTCGCCGGGCTCGAACTGGCCGAGGCGTACACGGACTTCCCCCCGATGAAGGGCATCCGCTTCGACTACGCCGCGATCAGCGGCAAGCGTGCCTACTGGGGCGACTCGGTCGGGGTGTTCCGCAGGCCGGTCCGGCCGAGGAGGCGGCTGTGGGAGTACGCCGTACGGGAGTTGACCGTGCGGTACGCCAACCGGGTCGGCGGCGTCGACGGCATTCCGCTGCCCGAACCCGTCGCCGGGCGGGAACGCCCCGGCCGGGGCCCCGCCGCCGCGCCCGCCACCGTGCCTGCCTCCGGACCCGGCGCCGCGCCCACCGTCCCCGCCGTCCCCGCGCCCGCCACCGAGCCGGAGCCCGGAGCCGTCCGCGCCGTCGCCGCCCAGACAGACACGAAAGAGGCATAAGAGAGCGGGAGTTGACGAAAGGTGACATCGGCGGAGTTCTGCGCGTACCGTCCGTCGGCATGGCATGGCGAAGCGCAGTGAACGGCGCCCTCGACAGACTCACCGGATACCAGCTCAGGCGCACCCCGGTCCCCGGCCCCCGGCCGGCGGTGCCGTCCCCCGCCGCCACGGCCCCGGCCCCGCCGAAGCCCCGGCCGAAGCCGAAGCCGGCGGCGCTTCCCGCCGACTACGACGACGAGGCCAAGGACATCATCCGGGCGGTCAAGCCGTACACGATGACCTCCCCGGAACGGCTCAACGCCTTCATCCTGGCCACCCGCCACGTCGTCCGCCACGACATCCCCGGCGACATCGTCGAGTGCGGTGTCTGGCGCGGCGGTTCGATGCAGGCGTGCGCCAAGACCCTGCTCGCGCTCGGCGAGACCGGCCGCGACCTGTATCTCTTCGACACCTTCGAGGGCATGCCGCCGCCCACCGCCGAGGACCTGCGGCGCGACGGCAGGTCCGCCGAGGAACTGCTCGCCGCCCAGTCCAGGGAGCGGCCGATCTGGGCGGTCGCCTCACTGGAGGACGTACAGGCGGGCTTCGCGGGGGTGCCCTATCCCGGTGAGCGCGTGCACTACGTGCAGGGCATGGTCGAGGACACCGTGCCCGCGCAGGCGCCCGAGCGGATCTCGATCCTGCGCCTGGACACCGACTGGTACGCCTCCACCAAGCACGAACTGGAGTTTCTCTACCCCCGGTTGGTGAGCGGCGGGGTGCTGCTCATCGACGACTACGGCTACTGGCAGGGCTCGCGCCAGGCCGTGGACGAGTTCCTGGAGAAGACCGGCGAACGGCTCCTCATGCTGCGCATGGACGAGGGCCGCATCGCGGTCAAGCCCTGAGGCTCTCCCGGGGCCCGGCCCCGTATCCACCGCAGAAGTTCGGAAGGACCGTGCACCGCGCATGACCCCCCGCCTCACCGTCGTCGTGCCCGTCTACAACGTGGAGGACTACCTCGACGACTGCCTACGCTCCCTGGCCGGACAGACCGTGGCCGACGTCGAGATCGTCATGGTGAACGACGGTTCCACCGACGGGAGCGCGCGGATCGCGAGACGGTACGCCGACCGGGACGACCGGTTCCGGCTGGTCGACCAGCGCAACGCCGGGCTCGGCGCGGCGCGCAACACCGGAATCCGTTACGCCCGGGGGGAGTTCCTCACCTTCGTCGACAGCGACGACACGGTGCCCGGGGACGCGTACGAGCGGATGCTGGCCGCCCTCGACGCCTCCGGCTCCGACTTCGCCACCGGCAATGTGCTCAGGCTCGGGCCCGGCGGGTCGCTGGCGCAGGCGCCGATGTTCCGCAAGCCGATGGCGAACGCGCGCTCGGGGACGCGGATCACCCGCGACTGGGTGCTCCTCGGGGACCGTATCGCCTGCAACAAGGTCTTCCGGAAGTCCTTCTGGGACCGGCACGCCCTGACCTTCCCCACCGGGGTGCTGTACGAGGACATCGCCGTCGTGCTGCCCGCGTACTTCCTGGCGAGCGCGGTGGACGTGCTGTCCGCCCCCGTCTACCACTGGCGGCTCAGGGACGGCTCGATCACCGCCGACCGCGCCGTGCCGAAAGGCATCCGGGACCGGGTCGCCGCCGTGACAGCGGTCAGCGACTTCCTCAGGGAGCGCGGGCGGGCACCCGCCACCACCGAACGGACCGTCTCCGACCGGGACTTCCCCGTCCCCGACGGGGACACCGACCGGGACACCGACTGGGCCGACGCGCTCCGGCGCTACCACCAGCACGTCCTCTCCGGGGACCTGTGGCTGTTCATCGAGGCGCTGCCCGACGGCGACGCCAACTTCCACGCCGCCTTCCTCGACCACGCCAACACCTTCGCCGCGACGGTCGAGCAGAGCGTCTTCGACGCCCTGCCGCTCCCGCTGCGCGTCAAGTGGCATCTGATCCGTGAGCGCCGGATGCCCGAACTCCTCGCGCTGCTGGCCCACGAGAAGGCCGACCCCGGCGCGTTCGGCGTCCGGGGACTGCGCAGGTCCCGCGCCGAGTACCCGGTGCTCACCGGCGGTCTGCCCCGGGCCGTCGCCACCCTCAAGCCCAAGGAACTGCCGGTGACCGCGCATCTCACCGAGGCCGTGTGGCGCGGCGGGCGACTGCACCTCAAGGGGTACGCGTACGTGCGCAACATCCCGGCGGACGCCCGCCGCAGGTCCGTCAAGGCCGCCTGGCTGCGCACCGGGAGGCGGCGGCTGCTGCCGCTGTGGACGCGCACCGTACGGATGCCGGCGGCGACGTACGAGTCCCGGCAGGGCCTGCACGCCTACGACTGGGCCGGGTTCGAGACCGTCGTCGATCCGCGCCGGCTCGTTCGGGCGAGGCCGCCGGGCTCGGGCTCCGCCCGTACGGTCTGGAAGCTGGAGATGGGCGTGTTCGGGGCGGGGCGGCTGCGCCGGGCGCCGCTGCGGCTGACCGGTGCGGCCACGGTGCCCGCCGTCCCGGCCGTGCACTACGTGAACGACACCACCCGTGTCGTGCCCACCCTCGACGGAAACAAGCTCGAACTGCGAGTCGAGCCCGTACGCGCCCTGCTCACCCGCCACACGGCCGTGGACGGCACGCGGGACCGGGACACGCGGGACCGGGACACGCGGGACCGGGACACGCGCGACCCGGAGACCGCCGCCGTACGGATCGAGGGGCTGCTGCACGGCACGCACAGCCCGCCGAACGCGCTGGCCGTCCAGAACTGGCTCACCAAGGACGTCCACGAGGTCCCCCTGCGGGTCGCGAACGGCACCTTCAGCGCCGACGTCCCGCTGAGCGTCTTCGGCGACCCCGGGGCCCACCGCCCCGCCACCGTGCCCTGGGGTGTCCACCTCGTCCGAGCCAACGGCAGCCGCTTCGCCGTCGCCGCGCGCGGCACGGTCCGCCCCGGGCACTACCCGCTGGGCGAGGGCCGCGAGGTGTACGTCACCGCCAACGCGGCGGGCGATCTCGTCCTCGGCGACCAGACCGAGCAGCCCGTGGTCGACGCCCTCGACTGGGCCGCCGACGGCACGCTGGTCCTCCGGGGCAGCCGGCCCGCCCTCGGCGGACCGGCCCGCGACGGATCGGCTCTCGACGCGGCCGAGTTGGTGCTGCGCCACAGCGGCCACGGCGAGGAGAACGTCTTCCCGCTCGACCTCCTCGCCGACGGCCGTTTCGTCACGACCCTGCGGCCCGGCGCCGTCGAAGGACTGCACGGCGTACGCCAACTGGCCGAGGGAAGCTGGCTGTTGTCCGTCCGCGAGCCGGGCGAGAGCGACCCCGAGCGCTACACCGCCGTACGGGTCCAGCCCGCCCGGCACCCGTCGCTGCCCCTCGTACGGACCCTGGAGGGGCGCGAGTTCACCCTCGACCGGCACCACCAGGACCTGCTCCGGCTGCACTCCGGCTCCGCCCTGCCGGAACAGGACCGGGGCGCGTACCGGCAGCAGCGGCTGCGCCGCCGCTACGCCGAGTGCCGCACCGCCGGACCACTGCGCGACGCCGTCCTCTACAGCAGCTTCGACGGCCGTCAGTACTCCGACTCGCCGCGCGCCGTCCACGAGGAACTCGTGCGCAGACAGGCCCCCGTGGAACATCTGTGGGTCGTGCGCGACCGGCAGGTGACCCTGCCGAGCGGCGCCCGCGCCGTCGAACTGCACAGCGCCGACTGGTACGAGGCCCTGGCCCGCAGCCGCTGCGTCGTCACCAACACCCATCTGCCCGAGTGGTTCGAGCGCGCCGACGGCCAGTTCGTCGTCCAGACCTGGCACGGCACCCCGCTCAAGCGCATCGGCCGCGACCTCGCGGGCAGCGCGTACGCCGACGAGGCGTACATCGCGACCCTGCCGCGCCGCGCCGCGCAGTGGAGCGTGCTCGTCTCGCCCAACGGCTTCTCCACACCGATCATGCGCCGCGCCTTCGGTTACGAGGGCACCGTCCTGGAGTGCGGCTATCCGCGCAACGACCTGCTGCACGCGCCCGACCGGGAGAAGGTCGCCGACGCCGTCCGCGAGGCCCTCGGCATCCCCGAGGGCAAGCGGGTGATCCTCTACGCGCCGACCTGGCGCGAGGACCAGCCCAAGAAGGGCGGCCGGTACGGGCTCGACCTCCGGCTCGACCTGGAACAGGCGGCGGAGAAGCTGGCCGGCGACCATGTCCTGCTCGTCCGCCGCCACTACCTGGTCGGCGGCACGGTGCCGGGCGCGGGGCGCGGCCCGGCCGGGTTCGTCCGGGACGTGTCCCGCTACCCGGACGTCGCCGACCTGCTGCTGATCAGCGACGCCCTGGTCACCGACTACTCGTCGCTGATGTTCGACTTCGCGCAGACGGGCCGGCCGATGTACTTCCACGTGTACGACCTGGAGCACTACCGCGACACCCTGCGCGGTTTCTACTTCGACTTCGAGTCGTCGGCGCCCGGACCGGTCGTCGCCGACACCGCCGGGCTCGTGTCGGCCCTGCGCGCGCCGGGAGCGTGGGTGTCCTCGGCCGCGTACGACCGGTTCCGGGAGACGTTCTGCGACCTGGACGACGGCACCGCCGCGCGCCGGGTCGCGGACCTGATGCCCGTGGGGAGCGCCGTATGAGCGGCGGCGACGGGACCGAGGCGGGGGCCGCGGAGGAAACCGAGGCCGTGACCCGAGCGGCGACCGAAGCGGTGGCCGATGCGGCGGCCGGACCCGGACCCGGACCACGGGCCGGGGCCCCCGTCGAGGTCAGTTGCGTCGTCACCGCCGGCACCGACCCGGGGGCGCTGCGCCGGTCCGTCGAGTCCGTCGTCGCGCAGACCATGCGCGCCGTCGAGGCGGTCCTGGTGATCGGCCTGACCGGTGTGGCGCCCGCCGAGGCCGGGACGCCCGACGCCGAGTCGGCCGCCGACGACGTACGTGCCCTCGCCGACGAACTCGCCGCGCTGGACCCGGCGCGGGTCCGTGTCGTCACCTCGGGCGCCGAGACCCCCACCACCGCCGTGCTGCGCAACCACGGACTCGACCGGGCACACGGCCGGTACGTGATCGTCCTCGGCGAGGGCGAACGGCTCCAGCGGGACGCCTGCCGCAATCTCTGGGAGGCCGCCGAACGCACCGGCGCCGACGTCGTCGCGGGCCGGTGGACCCGGCGCGCGGGCCGCCGCGCCAAGGAGCAGACCCCGGCGCGGCTCGCGGAGAGCGGACTGTACGCGCGCTCCCGCACCGTCGACGATCCGGCCGACGCCCCCGAACTCGTCGTCGGGGACGCCCTGGTCACCGGATTCTGCGTACGCGCCACCCTCCTGGAACGCGCCGGGCTGCGCTACGCCGAGGACCTGGACGACGGCGGCGACCTCCTGTTCGGCGCCCGGCTGGCCCTCACCGCGGACCGGATCGCCCTCGTCCCCAACCTGATCGTCGGCGGCCGGGCGGCCGACGACCCGGCCGGCACCCTCGAAGGACAGCTCGCCGCGCACGTGCGGATCGCCGACCTGCCGTCGCTGCGGGACCGGCCCTCCGTCCGTGAGGCGCGCGACCGGGCCTTCCTCGCCGACCGGCTCGTGCCGCTCGCCCGGCAGTTCCCGAAACTGGACGCCGGGACGCGCGCCCGCGCCGCCGCCCTGGTGGCCGCGCTGCCCGCCGCCCGGACCCGCCCCGGGCTGAGGCTCGACCTGCCGCCCCTGGAACGGGTCTGCCTCCAACTCCTCCTCGCCGGGGACGCCGACGGTGTCCTGGCCGCCGGGTACGCGCTCACCCGGCCCGGCACCGTCGCTTCCCCGCTCGCCGAACACGACGGCCGGATCTACTGGCACGCCGCCCTCCCCGACGACCCCGGGAAGCGGGCGGCGCTCGACGTCACCGACCTCGGCCACCAGTACCGGACGCTCACCGACACCCCGCTGTTCAACCACCTCACCCACTGCGGCCAGGAGGGCGACCGGTTCGTCCTCGAAGGACGGCTCCCCGCCCCGCTCGAACTGCTCCCGCCCGAAACCCCGTTGACGGCGACCCTGGAGTTCCTGGCGCGCGGCAGCGACGGGCGGCGCGTCTTCCGTACCCCGGTGGACGAGGTGTGGCGCGAGTCCGGCACCGTACGCTGGCGCGCCGGCGTCGACATCGGCGCGCTGCTGCGCGTCGGCGGCGCGCGGGACCGGGTCTGCGACCCGCACCTCGCCCTCCACACACCCGGGGGCACCACCACCGGCCCGCTGTTCCTGGAGCGCGACCGGGCCGAGTCGGCGGGCCACTACCGGGCGCGCCCGCGCCGGGGCCGGCTCTTCGGCGACAGCTGGCAGCCGTACGTCACCGTCAAGCACCATCTGGCGCTGCAACTGGTGGCCCGCCGGCGCCCCGGACGGCTCGCCGCGGCGGCCGTCCACTACCTCACCCATTTCCGTCCGGCCCGCAACGCGAAGCGGCTGCTGCGGGCGGTGCGCCGGCGCTTCGACCGGCTCTCCGCGCGCCCCGTCAAGACGCGCGTCTACAACCGGCTGCTGATCCGGCTGCCCGTCCGCAAGGGCTCGGTCGTCTTCGAGAGCCACATGGGCACCTGCTACGGCGACAGCCCGCGCGCCATCCACGAGGAACTGCGCGCGCAGGGCCGCCGGAAGGTGCGCTCCACCTGGTCGTACGCGACGTCCACCGACGGCTTCCCGGCGGACGCGCGGCTGGTCCGGCGGCTGTCCTGGCGCTATCTGTGGGCGCTGGCCCGCGCCCAGTACTGGGTCGACAACCAGGGCTTCCCGCTCGAACTGCGGAAACCGCCCGGCACCACCTACCTCCAGACCTGGCACGGCTCCGCGTACAAGCGCATGGGCTTCGCCGAGAGCCGGATCAAGGCGCAGAACGCCGCCGAGCGCGACAGGCTCAGCGCCGCGCTCGCGCGGTTCGACCACTTCCTCGTACGGTCCGAGCACGATGTCGCGACCCTGGCACGCGACTACCGGCAGCCCGCCGAGTCCCTGGTGCGCTGCGGCTATCCGCGCAACGACCGGCTGGTACGGGCCCGCGCCACCGACGAGAGCCGGGGGCGCTTCCCGCGCCCGGCGCCCGCCGCCGAGCTGGGGATCGGCGACCACCGCACGGTGGTGCTGTACGCGCCGACGTTCCGGGGCACGCCGAAGAAGGGCCGGGCGACCCGGCTGCCGCTGGACGTACGGCGGTTCGCGGACCGGTTCGGCGACGACCACGTGCTGCTCGTACGGGCGCACTATCTGGAGTCCGCCGTCCTCCCGGTCTGCCCGCCCGGCACCGTGATCGACGTCTCCGGCCACCACGACGTGAGTGAACTGCTCTGCCTCGCCGACGTGTTGATCACCGACTACTCCTCGATCATGTTCGACTACGCCCTGCTGGACCGGCCGATGGTCTTCCACACACCGGACCTGGACGCGTACGCGGCGGAGCGCGGCAGCTACTTCGACCTGCGGGCCGAGGCCCCCGGCCCCGTCGTCGGCACCGAGGACGAACTGCACAAGGCGATCGCCGGGTTGAAGGTGTCCGACACCGAACACCGGGCGGCGCGGGCCCGGTTCGCCGAGAAGTTCGGCGGCTTCGAGAGCGGTCTGGCCGCGCGGACCGCCCTGGACGTACTGCTCGCAGGAAGGCCCCGCCGATGACGACGGACGCACGGACCCGACCACCGTCCCCGAGCACACCCCGCGAGCTGATCCTCCTCGCCAACGCCACCGACGTCCTCGGCGGCGTCACCGCCTGGACCCATCAGATGGCGCGTCTCTTCGGCGCGCACGGCCACCGCGTCCAGGTCGTCGGCATCCACGAGGCCGAGCTGAAACTGACCCTCCCCGAGCCGCCCGCCTACCCGGTGACCGCGCTCTACCCCGCCCATCCGCCGACCCCCTGGCGCCCGCGCACGCCCCGGGACTTCCTCGATCTCGCCGCACGCCGCCGCGAACGGGCCAGGGTCGCCGACAAGCGGCGGGCCGTCGCCCGGCTCTCGGACATCTTCCGGGCGGCCGGTCCCGGCGCGCTGGTGATCGTCACCCAGGTCTGGCCGATGGAGTGGGTCCTGGAGGCCGACACCACCGGTCTGCGGCTGATCGGGATGAGCCACGAGTCGTACGAGTACAGCAGGCGCTGCCACCGCCACCGCTGGATCAAGAACAGCTATCCGCGCGTCGACCGCTGGCTCACCCTCACCCAGGAGGACGCCGACGCCTGGATCGCCGAGGGCTTCGACAACGTCGGCGCCCTCCCCAACGCGCTCGGCTCCCTGCCCGAACTCCCCTCCCCCCGCACCGCGAAGACCGTCGCCAGCATCGGCCGGCTCGACGACCAGAAGGGCATCGACCTGCTCCTGGAGACCTGGTCCCTGGTGGCCGGGGAGCGGCCCGAATGGCGGCTGCGGATCTACGGGGCGGGCCAGGACG
The DNA here is from genome assembly GCF_036327775.1 of Streptomyces sp. NBC_01498. Lineage (NCBI taxonomy): Bacteria > Bacillati > Actinomycetota > Actinomycetes > Kitasatosporales > Streptomycetaceae > Streptomyces > Streptomyces sp. NBC_01498. Next base: position 4,645,187 of record NZ_CP109598.1, read on the forward strand.
GGCCCGCGCTGAAGAAGCAGTGCACGTCGCTCGGACTGGACGGCTCGGTGGAGTGGATGGGCCGCACCGACGACGTGCCGGGCGCGCTCGCGGACAGTTCGGTCTTCGTCCAGTCCTCACGCGGCGAAGGCTTCCCGCTGGCGCTGATGGAGGCCATGGCGAGCGGGGTGCCGTGCGCGGCGTTCGACTGCGCGCCCGGCGTACGCGAGATCGTCCGGGACGGCGAGGACGGGCTCCTCGCGCCGCCCGGCGACACCGACGCGCTCGCCGACCGGCTGCTGCGGCTGACCGGCAACCCCCGGCTGCGCGACACCCTCGGGGACCGCGCGCGCGTCAACGTGCAGCGCTGGTCGCAGACCGAGATCCTGCGCCGCTGGCACGACCTGTTCGCCCTGCTGGACCTCTAGGGCCTGTCGTTCGGATCAGGCCGGGTCCGCGCGGTCCCGCCCGGCCCGACGACCGGTCCGCACACTCTCCTGGGGGCATGGGAGGTGCCCCCCGCGTTGTCGGAGCCGGCCGAGTACGTCCGGGCCGGCCGCGACGACGATGCTCCGTCGTGCCATGCGCGCCGCACCGGACATCGCGACCCCCCGTACCCCCCCACATTTCTGGGATGGGCACCCCGCCCTGGCCCCAGCAGTCTGTACCACGACAGCGAGCGCGGGAGTACCTCCCGTACCACCGTTCCCGCTGTCACCGGCACACGCTCGACTCCCGGCTTTTCAGGGCCCCTTCGGGGGGCGGTCCGCCTCCGGCGGGCCATGCGGGCGGGCAGGGCCGGTACGGGGTTCCATGCAGCCGTACGCGGCCGGGGCCGCCTACGGCGCGACAACGAGGGAGAGACATGACCATGCGCAGAAGGCTCGTGGGGGCGGTGGCCGCCGGAGCGGCTCTGGCCGGGATGGCCACGGCCGTGGCACCGGCGGCGGGCGCGGCCGAGTCGTCGGCCGCTGTGTGGCGCAACATCGTCATCGACGGCACCTACACCATCCGTGACGACGAGGGCTGGTCGGCGGGGACGTACTGCAACGGCAGTCTGTCCGCGCAGAGATGGGCCAACGAGGTACCCGCCGCCTCGCTGTGGTGGTCCACCACCTGCGGCGGCGAGATCCGCACCGAGATGCACGCCGCCGCCCGGACCAACCCGGACGGCAGCGCGCTCATCGAGGTCACGCTGCTTCTGTTCGAGGGCACGAACGACACCAACAACGACCTGGACGCGGAGTACAGCTTCGTTTCGAGCGTCCCGGCCGACCAGGTCACCCAGCTCAGCCAGATATCCCTGCTCAGCCAGGAGAACGGCGGCAAGGACTACGCCAAGCTCAACCTGACGCTGCACAACCAGGGCTGAGCAGCCGCCGGGGTGCGCCGTCCGGCACACCCCGGCGACACACCACCGCTTCCAACCCTGCGGCGGGGCAAGGGAGGTGTCGCTAACCTGACCGAATGGTGCGGTATGGGGGAACGGCACAGATGGTCAGGGTCCGGGACGCGACGGTCCGGGCGGCGGGAGCCGCGCGGACCGTCGAGGACTTCTTCGAAGCGGTCGGGCGCGTCACCCGTCCCGCACTGCGATTCAGTGTGTGGGCGGGAGTCACCGTCGACCCGGACAGCCTGATGAACACGGGCGGTATGTACCGGTACGCCGTGCCGGACGCGCTGATGCCGCGCATGCTCGACATCGAGTACCGCGAGGGTGACGTCAACCCGCTGCCCGAACTCGCCCTGCGGCCGGTGCCGTTGGGGCTGATGAGCACGGCGACCGGCGGTGACCTCCCGCGCAGTCCGCGCTACCGCGACATCGCCGGTCCGCTCGGTTTCCGGGACGAACTGCGGGTGGTCCTGCGGGACCGGTACGGCGCCTGGGGAGCACTGGTCCTCGGGCTCGCCGACGACGCGCCCGCCTTCGGTCCGGCCGAACTGGCCCTCGCCGCCGCGCTGGCGCAGCCGCTCGGGGACACCCTGCGGCGGCTCCACCTGACCCGGCGGGCGCAGGAGGAGACGTCCCGCACGGCACCCGGGCTGATGCTGCTGGACGAGGAGTACCGGCCGGTGCAGCTGACGCCGACGGTCGCGGGGTGGTTCGACGATCTGCCGGACACCCCGGTGCCGGGCCCGCTGCCGCCCTCGGGACCGATCCGCCCGCGCGGTCTGCCGCCCGCCGTCTACGCGGTGGCCGCCGCCGTACGCGCCCCGGGAGCGCCCGGCACACTCACCTCCTGGACCCTCACCCGCACCCGGGGCCGGGTGCGCCTCAACGCCTGGCGGATCGACGGGCCGGGACCCGCACGGGTCGCCGTCGTGGTCGAACCGGTCGAGCCCGGTGAGCACATCTCCCTGATCGTCGCCGCGTACGGGCTGACAGCCCGGGAACGGGACGTCACCACCCTGGTGCTGCGCGGCCTGCCGACGGCGGAGATCGCGCGCCGCGCACGGCTCTCCACGCACACCGTGCAGGACCACCTCAAGGCGGTGTTCGACAAGACGGGGGTGCGCAGCCGTCGCGATCTGGTGGCCGCCCTCTTCGCCCGCCACTTCGCCCCGGGCCCGGTCGGGCCCGCACCGCAGGGCCCGCACGGCCTGTCTACGCGCGTCGGCGGCCCGTCGCGGAGCGGCTGATGTCCCCGCCGGTGCGTGCGATCGCAAGGCGGAGGATCGTCGTCGTGGATGGTCCGGGCGTACGTGGCCGACTCCGACAACACCGCGTGCGTGCGTGCCGGGCGTCGCGCGCCAGGCAATATGTGTCGGACCCGGCCTAGCGCCCCGCGTCCGACAGATGCCGCCGCCCCTGCCGCTGGTGCGGCAGCGACAGCGGTGAGGGTGCCGGCGTGCGCTCCTCCAGCGGCACCGGTTCCGGCAGCCCCGCCGTCTCCCCGAGGAACACCCGGCGCACCACCCGCTCGGCGGCCCGCCCGTCGTCGTACGGGCAGAACCGGGCCCGGAACGCCGCCCGCAGCTGCGCCGAGCGCGAGCCGCGCCAGTGGTCGGTGGTGAAGATGTCGATCAGGTCGTCCTCGTCGCGCGCCACCGCGCCCGGCGGGAAGGCCCGTACGTCGAAGTACGTGCCGCGGGCCGCCTCGTACGCCTCCCAGTCGTCGATGTGGATGACGACGGGCCGGTCCAGATTGACGTAGTCGAACATCAGCGACGAGTAGTCCGTGATGAGCGCGTCGGCGGCCAGGCACAGCGACTCGACCCGGTGATGGCCCGAGACGTCGATGATCCTCGGGTGCGGGGTGTGCGGCAGCGGCGCCTCGTACGTGTGATGGGCCCGGGTCAGCACCACGAAGCGCGGCCCCAGCGCCTGGGCGAGCCGCTCCAGGTCCAGCGGGACGTAGGGCGTTCGCCGGTAGTCGCGCTGCGTCGGCGCGTACAGCACGGCCGTGTGCCCCTCGGGGATGCCCAGGGTCTCGCGCAGCCGGGCCACGTCGGACGAGGTGGCGTGCTGGAAGACGTCGTTGCGCGGATAGCCGTATTCGAGCGCCGTGTGGCCCGCCGGATACGCCTTCTCCCAGACCAGGGTGGAGTGCCGGTTCGCGGACAGGGAGAAGTCCCACTGGTCGGCGCCCGCGAGGAGCCGGTCGAACTCGGTGTGGCGGGCGGCGGCCGGATGGTCCTGGAGGTCGAGGCCCATGGACTTGAGCGGGGTGCCGTGATGGGTCTGGAGCAGGACCTGCCGGGGGCGTTTGACCAGCCGCCGGTCGAAGTTGACGTTGTTGACGAGGTACTTGTCACGGGCCAGCGCCGTCCAGTACGCGAAGGTCCCGGGGCGCAGCTTCCGGGTCGCGGTGGGCACGGTGTGGTGGTACTCGGGGCGGCCGATCCACGACGTGGCGATGTGCGGGGCCAGTTCGCGCACCTTCTCCTCGATGGCCGCCGGGTTGCAGGCGTAGCCCCGGCCGTCGTACGCGGCGAAGACCGCCCGGTTCTCCCGCACCGGCAGGCACCGCTGGAGGCGGTAGTGCAGGTGCAGGGCCCCGGCGCGCAGCGCCCGCCCCAGTGCCGCGCCGATCCGGGCGGCGCCGAGCTGCGCGCGCTGCGCGGTCCACAGGGCGCGGTAGGTGCGGTGGGCGCCGAACCGCAGCAGTGTGTGGCGCAGCCGGGCCCGCAGCAGCGGCGCGGAGCCCGGCGTGCGGTGGCGGCGGTGGTGGGCGCGGGCCCGGCGGAAGAACTCGGGGCGGCTGCGGCGCGGCAGCCGCCCCCGTACGGCGACGAGTTTGGAGAAGTGGTCGAGCATCCGGCGGAAGAGCACGGGGCGCCAGTCGTCCAGGGCGGGCCGTGAGTCGATGAACGCGAAGACCCGGTCGTACTGGTCGAAGATGTCGAAGTGCTTGCGGCTGGTGGTGGAGAGGATGTTGCCCTGGCGCCGCTGCCGGTAGTGCACACAGACCCGGTCGAGTGTCGCGATCGAGTCGGCGGCCATCAGGACGGGGAAGGTCCAGGGCGTGTCCTCGTAGTAGCCGGGCGGGAAGGTGAGGCCCTGGCGCTCGACGTACTCGCGGCGGTACGCCTTGTTCCAGACGACCATCAGGACCCGCAGCAGCTCCGGGCGGTCGGCGAGCCGGAAGGGCGCGGGGCCGGACTCGTCGAGCAGTCCGGCGAGGATGTTCCGGACGATCTCGCCGGACCAGTAGGTGCGGGCGTAGTCGTAGACGAGGACGTCGGGGCCGTCCGTCTCCTTGAGCCGGTCGGCGACGGTCTGGAGCGCGCCGGGGGTGAGGGTGTCGTCGCCGTCGAGGAAGATCAGGTAGTCGCCGGTGGCGCGGGCCATCCCGGCGTTGCGGGCGGGGCCGAGGCCCTCGTTCTCCGTCAGGTGCACGGCGACGACGCGCGGGTCGGTGGCGGCGACCTCGTCGATGATCGCCCCGCAGGCGTCGGGTGATCCGTCGTCCACGGCGATGAGTTCGAAATCCTCGTACGTCTGGCCGAGCACCGATCGCAGACACTCCTGCAAATACGCCTGGACCTTGTACGCGGGGACGATGATGCTGAACCGGGCCATGGCTCGGGAACGCCCGATGGAGTGACCGGGTTACGCCAGACGCGGCATACGGGGGACAACCACACCGGAGCGGGCCGGTCGATCGACCGGCCCGCCCCTTTTGCGTGATTTCCCGTCGAACGGGCGCCCGAGAAGGCCCTACTTGACCGCCCCCGCCATGACCCCGGAGACGAACTGCCGCTGGAACATGAAGAACACGGCCAGCGGAATGATCATCGACAGGAAGGCGCCGGGCGCCAGCACGTCGATGTTGTTGCCGAACTGCCGTACCTGCTGCTGGAGGGCGACCGTGATCGGCGGGGACTCGGAGTCCGCGAAGATCAGGGCCACCAGCATGTCGTTCCAGACCCAGAGGAACTGGAAGATGCCGAGCGAGGCGATCGCGGGACCGCCGAGCGGCATCACGACCCGGGTGAACAGCCGTATCTCGCCCGCGCCGTCGAGCCGCGCGGCCTCCAGCAGCTCCCTCGGGATCTCCGCGAAGAAGTTGCGCAGCAGGAAGATCGCGAAGGGCAGACCGAAGGCGACGTGGAACAGCACCACGCCGAACGTCGTCTCGAAGATGCCGATCTCGCCGAAGAGTTCGGAGACCGGGATCAGCGCCACCTGGACCGGGACCACCAGCAGACCCACGACCAGCATGAACCACCAGTCGCGGCCGGGGAATTCCATCCAGGCGAAGGCGTAGCCGGCGAGCGAGCCGATCACCACGACCAGCACGGTCGAGGGGACCGTGATCATCACCGTGGACCAGAGGGAGTTGATGATGATGTCGTTGGAGAGCAGCTCCGAGTAGTTCTCGGTGGTCAGCTGCGCCGGCTTGGTGAAGACCTGCCACCAGCCGCTCGCCGCGATGTCCGAGGAGCCGCGCAGCGAGGAGAGCAGCAGACCGATCGTCGGCATCAGCCAGAACAGGGCGACCAGGACGAGGAAGACCTGGACCACGCCGCTGCCGGCCCGGCCGGCGATCCGGGACGCCAGGGACGCCTTCGGCCGGGCGGCGGGTGCCGTGGAGGCTGCCTTCCCGACCGGGATGTCAGTCGTGGTCATCGGCGGTTCTCCTTCTGCATCCGGCGAATGTTGAAGAGCATCACCGGGATCACGAGCAGCAGGAGGAATACGGCGATCGCGCTGCCCACGCCGACGTCGGCGTCCGTGCCGAACGACGAGCGGTAGAGCTGGAGGGCCAGCACGTTCGCGTCGTCCTGGGAGGAGCCCGGCGCGATGATCAGCACCAGGTCGAAGATCTTCAGCACATTGATCATCAGGGTGACCATGACGACGGCCAGCACCGGGGCGAGCAGCGGGACGGTGATCCTGCGGAACACGTTCCACTCGTTGGCGCCGTCGACCCGCGCGGCCTCCAGGAGTTCCCGCGGCATGCTCGCCAGACCGGCGCCGATCAGCACCATCGCGAACCCGGCCCACATCCACAGATAGCTGCCGATGATCGCGGGGGTGACGAGGGACGGGCCGAGCCAGTCCACGCCGTTGTACGGCTCCCTGAAGTTGCTCTCGGGCAGCTGGAGTACGGCACCGTCGGCCGAGGCCGGCAGGGTGAACGTACCGTCGGAGGCGGCCGTGGTGGACGCGACGACCTTGCCGTCCTTGACCGCCTCGATCTTCAGGCCGCCCAGGCCGAGTTCCTTCGGGTCGACGACATTGGGCTTGCCGCCGCCGCCCTTGGTGAAGTCCAGCCAGGCGGTGCCGGATATGCCGTCGCCGCCGCCCTCGGCCGTCTTCGCGGGCCGGGCGTCGGACGGCATCTTCCCGGCCGGTACGCCGATCAGCGGGATCAGCGCCGGGCTGCCCGCCGAGACGGGCTCCTTGGTGACGAACGAGCCCTTGGCGTCGCCCGCCTTCAGCGGGTGCACCGGCAGCGGGCGGGCCTTGGGGTATCCGGCGGACTCGGCGAAGGTGTCGTGCACGCCCACGGCGACGGCGTTGGCGATGCCGCGCTCCGGGGCCTGCTCGTACACCAGCCGGAAGATGATGCCCGAGGCGAGCATCGAGATCGCCATCGGCATGAAGACGATCAGCTTGAACGCCGTTCCCCAGCGCACCCGTTCGGTGAGTACGGCGAAGATCAGACCGAGGGCGGTGGCCACCGTGGGGGCCACGACCACCCAGATCAAGTTGTTCTTGATCGCGGTCCGGATGGTGTCGTCGGCGAATATCTCCACATAGTTGTCGAATCCGGCGAACGCGTCGCCGGACTGGTCGAAGAACGACCGGTAGACGGAGAACCCGATCGGGTAGACCACGAGCGCGCCCAGCAGGATCAGCGACGGCAGCAGGAACGCCATCGCCAGACCTTTACGTGTGCCTGTCACGCTCTTGCGCTTCCCCCCGGCGGGGGGCGGGGGCGCCGGCACCGCAGTGCCGGCACCCCCCGTTTCCTTGGTCTTCACCGCGTCAGCTCGTGTACGCCTTGGCGGCGTCCGCTTCCAGGCGCTGCTGGGCGCCCTTGACGTCCTTCGGGTTCTTCAGGAAGTCCTGAAGCGCCTTCCACTCGCCCTTGCCGGGGGTACCGCCGAACGACTGCGGCATCTGGTCCGACATGTCGAAGCGGAAGTCGTCACCGGCGTCGATGAGCGCCTTGGCGATGTCACGCTGCACGTCGTTCGGGTACGCGGCGCCGTCCAGGGACTTGTTCGGCGAGACGAAGCCGCCCGCCTCCGCCCAGATCTGCGCGGCGTCCGTGGAGGCCAGGAAGGTCAGCAGCGCCTGCGCGCCCTTGCTGTCCGTCAGCGCCACGGCCGCGTCGCCACCGGTCACCACGGGGGAGTCGGCACCCACGGCCGGGAACGGGAAGACCTTGGCGTCGGTGCCGACCTTGGCACCGGCCTCGGTCACGTTGACACCGGCGAAGTCCGCCGAGAAGACCATCGCGGCCTTCGGCGCGTCACCGCCGGTGAACGTCTGGGTGACGGAGGCGGGGAACTCGGTCTGGAGCGCGCCGTCCGCGCCGCCCGCCACCAGGGCGGGCTTGCCCCACACCTCGGCGAGCGTCGTCAGGGCGGCGGCCACCGAGGGGTCCGTCCACTTGATCTCGTGCTTGGCGAGCTGGTCGTACTTCTCCGGACCGGCCTGCGAGAGGTAGACGTTCTCGAACCAGTCGGTGAGGGTCCAGCCGTCGGCGCCGCCGACGGAGACCGGGGTGACGCCCGACGCCGAGATCGTCTCGGCGGTCGTCAGGAGGTCCTTCCAGGTCTTCGGCTCGGCCGCGCCCGCGTTCTCGAAGGCCGTGTTGTTGTACCAGACCAGCGACTTGTTGGCGGCCTTGAAGTACACGCCGTACTGCTCGCCGTCCACGGCGCCGAGGTCCTGCCAGCCCTGGCTGTAGTTCTTCGCCAGCTGCGCCTTGGCCTCGGCCCCGGCGGGCTTGGCCCACTTCTTCGCGACGGCCTGGGTGATGGCGCCGACCTGCGGCAGCATCGCGACGTCCGGCGGGCTGCCGCCGGCGATCTTGGTGCCGAGGAAGTTGACGATCGGGTCCTGCGCGGGGACGAACGTGACGGTCGCCCCGGTCCGCTTCTCGAACTCGTCCAGGACCTTCGTGAAGTTGGCCTGCTCGGGGCCGGTCCACACGGCGGCGACCTCGATCTTCTCGCCGTCCAGTTTGGGCAGTTCGACCGTGGTCGCGGGCTTCTTGCTCTCGGCTCCCGCGTCCCCCTTGTCGTCGGAGTCGCCGCCACCGCATCCGGTGAGCACCACGGCGCCGACGACCGCGATGGCGACCGCCGCTCTCCGTGTTCCCCGCGTCCCCCGTGCCGGTGAACCTGCTCCTGCTCCAAATGCCTTGCGGTCATTAAGAGTTGTACGCATAACTGCCCCGTCTCTCCTGTGCGCGTGCGGATCTTGACGCATGTTTACGCATGCGGACCGACGCCCCGAGCGAGTCGACGACGCCGTCCTGTGTCCCGTGCGGTAAGTCCTACGCGCCGTGACCGCAGGCCGCAATACTGTCCTGGGCTTCAATTCGAAGATCGTGATGGGCTCGTGACGTGGTTTACGGACGTAGGGGTAATTTCAGAGAGGTGAAGGCACGGCCAGGCCCCGAGGTCTGGACCAATCCGGCCGCCGAATGCGGGATGTCCGCTTTCGGTCACCGTCCCGCCGCCCGGAGAACACCCGGAAGGCACCCCGTACACCCGGCTTCCCCGCCGGACCGCCCGGACACCTGGCACTGTCCGGAAAGCCGGCCCCGTCGGACCCCGTACGGCGGGTGCCGGGCCCTGGCCTGAACCTCCCGCCCGGCGGGCCCCGTTCGGCGGGCGCGCACGCCGGGCGCGTCGGCGGAGCGGGTGAAGCGCACGCACTACGGGGCGGTTTGTCCATCTTGTGGGGGCGTCGCGACCTGTGCGTACCCCGCCCCGCCGGCGGACCGGCCGGAGCGGGGCGGGGCGTGCGGATCGGGGCCCTGCAACGGGGCCGGGGCCCGGCCCGGGGGCAGGGCCTACACCGGTCCCAGCGGGCCGACCGGTACCGCGGAGACCGAACGCGCCGCCCGCTCCAGGGCACTCGCCAGCAGGGCCAGATCCGTCGGCCCGTTCCCCAGCTCACGCACCGGCCTTCGGGCCGGCGGATCACCCATGCGCTCCCACTCCAGCGGAACGACGGTCGGCCGCAGCGTCGCCGTACGCGGAATCCGCCCGGTCACCCGCCCGCCCTGGAACGGCGTCACCTGACCGTCCGGACGCCCCAGCCTGCCGCGGCCCGGCAGCGGATCGTCCGGGCCGGGCGAGGGCAGCGGGGTGTCCAGCACCGCCCGCAGCCGGGTCCGGGCCGCCAGGTCCGTCTCCGCCGTCCGGTCGGGGCGGGCCGAGGTGGCGACCAGATGCACGCCCAGCCGTTCGCCGTCGCGGGCGATCGCCTCCAGCGCCCGCACCACCGAACCGGCCGCCGGGCGGCCCGGACTGCCCAGCGCGGGCGCGACCAGCGCGTCGTAGTCGTCGACGAGGACGACGAGCCGGGGGAGGAGCGGGCCGGGGCCCGGCTCCCCGCGCGTACGGGACACGCCCTGGCGCACCCTGACGCCGCCCGGCTGCGCACCGCCCGGACCGCCGGCCGCCGGTGACCGCTCCGGGCCGCCCGGCCCGGTGCCACCGGACCTGCCGTCCCCGGACACCTGCTGCTCGAACCGCTCACGCGGCGCCCCGCCCCGCTCGGCGGGCCCCGGCGCGCGCTGGCCCACCATGCGCTCCGCCACCTCACGGCGGTTGTGCCACTCGGCGAAGTCCAGCCTGCCCAGCACCTCCGCGCGCCGCTTCAGCTCCGCCCCCAGCGCCCGCGCGAACTCCCGCATCCGGACCGGGTCCGACGCCACCAGGTGCTCCGTCACATGCGGCAGCTCCGTACAGGCCCCCAGCCCCTCGCCGCGCTCGCCGCCCGCGCCGTCCACCAGGAGCACCCCCAGCCGGTCCGGGCGCCCGCCCGCCGCCAGGGACGCCGCGACCGCCCGCAGCGACTCCGTACGACCACTGCCCGGGGGCCCCTCGATCAGCAGATGCGGGCCCTCCTCCACCAGATCCACCGTCACCGGGCCGTGCGGCCCCGTGCCGAGCACCGCCGTCGCGCCGTCCGCCGCCGACGCCCAGCGGGCCATCAGCGAGGCGGGAGTCGCCCGCGCCAGCCCCAGCTCGTCCAGCAGCCGGGCCGACCGGGGCAGCGCCGCCGCCTGCCGGCCGCGGCCCGGCGCGCCCCCGCCCGCCTCCGTACGGAGAGGCGCGAGCGCCCGGCCGAAACGGTCGGCCCACGCCGTCGACACCGCGTCCACCGCCGCGAGGGCGCCCTGGCCGAGGGGCTGCCCCACCGTCGCACGGAGCAGCCGCAGCGCCGTCGCCACATCGCCGCTCAGCACGGCCATCGCCCCGCACTCACGGAAGACCACCGAGGCGGCGCAGGCCGTCTCGTACGTCGCCGTGACCGGGGACAGCGCGGAGGCCGCCGGGGTCTCCGCCAGACACAGCACATGCACGCCCGCCACCGCACCGGCGCCCGCCAGCCGGGCCGCGCGCTCCCGCAGCGCCGCCGAGCCGGGATCGCCGTCCAGGACCAGCAGCGTCACCGGCCCCCGGTACCGCCGGGCGGACTCCGCGACCGACACGTCGTCCGCCGACGCCCACGCGGTGCCCAGCGGGCCCTCGTCCAGCCGGCGGGTCAGCTCGTCCAGCCGGGCGGCGGCCTGGTCCCGGTCGTACGCGAGGAGCAGCCGGCAGTCCTGGCCGTGCGCCGGACGGGTGTGCGGCAGCCAGCCGAGCCAGCCCCACTCCCGCTTGCGCCGCTCCAGACCCGTCGCCCGGTCCGCGCTGACCAGCACGATCTCCAGATCGGCGGGGGAGTGCAGGGCGGCGAGCTGCGCCACGACCGACCGGGCGAGGCCGGTCAGCCGCTCCCGGGGACCCGCGAGGCCCAGCGAACCGGCCTCGCGCAGACCCACCGTCACCGGGACCACGGGCGCCGCGCCCGGCCCGCCGCTCTCCGCCGTGCCCAGCCGGACGACGAGCGACTCCGGGTGCCGGGGGCCGCGCTCCCAGAGCCGGGGGCCGGGGCCCAGCGCCGTCATCAGTACGGAGGCGGGGTCGGGCCACGTCTCGTCCAGCGGCGCGCGGCCCGCGCCGGGGTGGCCGCCGGCCACCGGGGTCTCCTCGTCACCGGGGAACTCCTCGTCCCGCGTTCCGGCCAGCCGCCGCGCCCAGGCGCCTATGCCGCGCCGTCTGCCGGGGCCCTCCGGCAGCTCCGTGCCGCGCGTGGGCGTGCCCTGACGGCGGGAGCCGGGCGCCCGGCTGTGCCCCTGCGGGCCGTCGTCCGCCGCGCCGTGCGTCGTCTCGCTCTCCGTGCGGTCGTGCGCGGGGCGCCCGCCGCCCGCGCCGGGCTGCGGCACGTACAGCGCGTCGCCGTACCGGGTGTCGGCCTCCGAGCGCGTGCCGCGCGGATCGGGCACGCGCGGGGTGACGGCGGGGCCCTCGTGGCCGTACGCGTGCACGGTCCGCCCTCCCGGGGCGCTCCCCGCGTCCGGGCCCGAGCGCGGGCCGCCGTACGTCCCCGACACCGCCGGCCGGTCGCGGGACAGCCTTGCCCCGGCGTCCTCGCCCCCGGCCCGCCCGGCTTCCGCGCGGCCGACCCGCAGATGCCCCTCCCCGTCCGGGGTGGCCGTCAGCGCCGGCATACCGCCGCCGGAGGTGAGCCGCAGCGCGGACTCGCCCAGCCGCAGCAGCGCGCCCGGCGGCAGCGGCACCGGCCGGGACCCGACCCGGCCGCCCTCGAGCGTCGTGCCGTTCGTGGAATCCAGGTCCGCCACCGACACCCGGCCGTCCTCGGACACCGTCACCGCGCAGTGCAGCCGTGAGACGTCCGGATCGTCCAGCGGTACGTCCGCGTCCGCCGACCGGCCGATCCGGATCTGTCCGCCGTGCAGCAGATGCACGCCGCCCGCGTCCGGCCCCGCGACCACATGGAGCTGCGCCGGGACGTCGTCGGCGGGCGCGTCGTCCTCGCCGGGAACCTGGAGGGAGAGCACGGCGCCGTCCACCAGCGGCGGCTCGCCCAGCGTGCGGCGCTGCGCGTCCAGCCGCTCCCGCCCCGCGTACAGCACGACGGTGCCCGGGACGTCGGGCCCGGCGGCGGCCGAGGCCAGACCGGAGGCGACGGTGGCGAGCGCCGTCCCCGCCGGGGCGGTGACGAGCACGTCGCACGCGCGCCCCACGGGATGGCCGCTGCGCGGCGCGAGGACGGTCAGCCGGATCTGCATCGCCGTCGGCGGTCCCTTCTGCGCGGGGTGCCCGGCAGGGGTGCTGCCCTGTGTGAATCCCCCCACCCGGCACCGACACCTCGTCCGGTACAGGTCGGCACGGACGGTGAGCGAACGACCCCACACATCGAGTGCTGGATGGCATCTTCGCATCTGCCACGGACAATCCGTCCACGGACCAGGAGCAAGTGATCTTGAATGGTCGACTGTGGGTGCAAAAGTGCGTGGTTGTGGGCGTGTTGGGGTCAACCGTGGTCCCGGCGGGTACCCGTGACGGGCAACCGCCGGGACGAACCGCGCGTCTTCCTCTCGAACACGACCGCGACGGGAAACCGGCCGGGACCTCTACAGTGGGTCGGACACCGGGGCGGCCCCGGGACCGTGCAAGGACCACCAGCAGCAGGGAGCGCATGACGTGCGGCCGGTAGGCAGCAAGTACCTCCTGGAGGAGCCCATCGGGCGCGGCGCCACAGGCACCGTCTGGCGCGCCCGTCAGCGGGAGACCGCCGGCGCCGAGGCCGCGGTGGCCGGGCAGCCCGGCGAGACCGTCGCGATCAAGGTCCTCAAGGAGGAGCTGGCGAACGACGCGGACGTCGTGATGCGCTTCCTCCGCGAGCGCTCCGTCCTGCTCCGCCTGACCCACCCCAACATCGTCCGGACCCGTGACCTGGTCGTGGAGGGCGATCTCCTCGCCCTCGTCATGGACCTGGTCCAGGGCCCCGACCTGCACCACTACCTGCGGCAGAACGGCCCCTTCAGCCCCGTCGCCGCCTCCCTGCTCACCGCCCAGATCGCGGACGCGCTGGCCGCCAGCCACGCCGACGGCGTCGTCCACCGCGACCTGAAGCCCGCCAACGTCCTCCTCAAGGACGACGGCGACCGGCTGCACCCGATGCTCACCGACTTCGGTATCGCCCGGCTCGCCGACTCCCCGGGGCTCACCCGCACCCACGAGTTCGTCGGCACGCCCGCGTACGTCGCGCCGGAGTCGGCCGAGGGCCGCCCGCAGACCTCCGCCGTCGACATCTACGGCGCCGGCATCCTGATGTACGAGCTGGTCACCGGCCGCCCGCCGTTCGCGGGCGGTACGGCCCTCGAAGTGCTCCAGCGCCACCTCAGCGAGGAGCCCCGCCGCCCCTCCACCGTCCCCGACCCGCTGTGGACGGTCATCGAGCGCTGCCTCCGCAAGGAGCCCAACGAGCGGCCCAGCGCGGTCAACCTCGCCCGCGCGCTGCGCACCGTCGCCTCCGGGATCGGCGTCCACGCCAACTCCGCCCAGGTCAACGCCGCGATGGGGGTGGGCGCCCTGCTGGCGCCGGACCCCTCGCCCACCGCCGTGCCCGACCAGCCCGGCGCCGCCGACCCGACCCAGGTCCTGCCGAGCAACGCCGGGTCGTACGACCCCGGCGCCGCGACCAGCGTCCTGCCGACCAGCCCGCCGGGTTCCGCCGACGCCACGTCGGTCCTGCCGGTCGGCGCCGGCGGACCCGGTTCCGGCCCCGACGGCGGAGCGCGCCCCGAGGACCCGCACCCCTGGCAGAACCAGCTCAGGGCCGCGCGCGACCGCAACGAACAGACCCAGGTCCAGTACCTCGACCCGAGCCAGGACCCGCTCCGCCGCAGGCCCCAGCGACCCCAGGGCCAGGGCGGCCAGGGAGCCCAGCGCCGCCAGCCCCCGCCGCCCCAGCAGCGGCAGCAGCCGCCGGCCCCCCAGCCCTACCCGTCCCAGCAGCACCAGCCCCAGCAGCAGCGCTACTCGCCGCCGGCCCAGCAGCAACAGCGGTACTCGCCGCCGCAGCCGCCGCCCCAGCAGCCGGCGCCACCCGCGCCGCGCCAGCCCCGGCAGCCACGCCAGCGCAGCGCCAACCCGATGCGCATCCCCGGCCTCGGCTGCCTCAAGGGCTGTCTGTTCACGCTGCTCCTGCTCTTCGTCGCCGGCTGGCTCATCTGGGAGCTGACCCCGCTCCAGAGCTGGATCGGCCAGGGCCAGAGCTACTGGGAAGCCATCAAGGACGCCTACAACACGGTGTCCGACTGGGTCTCGGAGTTCGGCGGTACGGACCCCGCGTCCACCCCCGGCTCCGGCTCGGGCACCAACTGATCCGGCACCGGCGGGACTTCCCGCCGGTGCCGCCCGCGCGGCCCTCCGACACCCCCGACTCTGTCGCTTTGTCGATACCCGCGCGGTCAATTCCCCCGCAGAAGTGAACGTCGACGCGGTACCGGGCAGTGAACCCCCCGACACCCGCGTACGTTGACGGGGCAAAGCCAGCCGCTGAGGGAGCAGTCTTGGCACGGAAAATCGGCAGCCGGTACACCGCCCACCAGATCCTGGGACGGGGCAGCGCCGGCACGGTGTGGCTCGGCGAGGGACCCGAAGGGCCCGTCGCCATCAAGCTGTTGCGCGAGGACCTCGCCTCCGACCAGGAACTGGTCGGGCGCTTCGTGCAGGAACGCACCGCGCTGCTCGGACTCGACCACCCGCGCGTGGTCGCCGTCCGCGACCTCGTCGTGGACGGCAACGACCTGGCGCTCGTGATGGACCTGGTGCGCGGCACCGACCTGCGCACCCGCCTCGACCGCGAACGCCGGCTCGCCCCCGAGGCCGCGGTCGCCGTCGTCGCGGACGTCGCCGACGGCCTCGCCGCCGCGCACGCCGCCGGTGTCGTCCACCGCGACGTCAAGCCCGAGAACATCCTGCTCGACATGGAGGGCCCGCTCGGTCCCGGCGGCTCCCACCCCGCGCTGCTCACCGACTTCGGCGTCGCCAAGCTGATCGACACCCCCCGCCGTACGAAGGCGACCAGGATCATCGGCACCCCCGACTATCTGGCGCCCGAGATCGTGGAGGGCCTCCCACCGCGCGCCGCCGTCGACATCTACGCGCTCGCGACGGTCCTGTACGAGCTCCTCGCCGGCTTCACGCCCTTCGGCGGCGGCCATCCCGGAGCCGTCCTGCGCCGCCATGTCACCGAGACCGTCGTGCCGCTGCCCGGCATCCCCGACGAGCTGTGGCAGCTCCTCGTCCAGTGCCTCGCCAAGGCCCCGGCCTCCCGGCTGCGCGCCTCCGAACTGGCCGCCCGGCTCCGCGAACAGCTCCCGCAGCTCGCCGGCATCCCCTCCCTGGAGGTGGACGAGCCCGACGCCGAGGTCACCGAGGAGGAACGGCCGTACGGCGACGCCGACGGCGCCCGCCCGCCGGAGGCCGAACGGCCCCGCCGCCGGGGCGCCGTCCCGCTGGTCCCCGGAGCGGCCCCCGACTCCAACCGCGACACCCACACGAGCATGCGGGTCCCGGCCCCCGACGAACTGGCGGGCGGGGCGCGCGGCACGGCCAGGGCCCCGCGCGCGGCCGGCCAGCGCAGACCCGGCTCGGCCCGGCACAAGGCGGAGGCGGTGCGCAAGCGCCGGATCACGGTCGGCGTCACGGCCGTCCTGCTGCTCGCCGTCCTCGGCGTCGGCGGCTGGCTCGCGGCGAGCAGCGACGGCGCGGAACCCGACTCCGGCGGCACGACGCGGTCGTCACCCCTGGTTCCGTAGGACGGTGCCCACGCGGCCGGCCCGGCGCCCGCGCCCCGGCCCCGCGCGGCGCACGCCGCTCACGTCCCGGCCCCGCGTGGGCCGCCAGGCTTCCACGAAGGAGCCCCGTCCGCCGTGCCCGCCCCGGGTACGGCGGACTCCCGAGGGAGCGGCGGCGGGGTTCCGGCCGCCAGCCGTTAGGCTGGGCCCGTGGCAGTCGTCGATGTATCCGAAGAGCTGAAGTCCCTCTCCGCGACCATGGGGTCGATCGAGGCCGTCCTCGACCTCGACAGGATGAGGACCGAGATCGCCGTCCTGGAGGACCAGGCCGCGGCCCCGTCCCTCTGGGACGATCCCGATGCCGCGCAGAAGATCACCAGCAAGCTGTCGCACCTCCAGGCCGAGCTGCGCAAGACCGAGGCGCTCCGGGGCCGGATCGACGACGTCGAGGTGCTCTTCGAACTGGCCGAGAGCGAGGGCGACGCCGACGCCCGCACCGAGGCCGAGGCCGAGCTGACCTCCGTGAAGAAGGCGCTCGACGAGATGGAGGTCCGCACCCTCCTGTCCGGCGAGTACGACGAGCGCCAGGCGCTCGTCAACATCCGGGCCGAGGCCGGCGGCGTCGACGCGGCGGACTTCGCCGAGCAGCTCCAGCGCATGTACGTCCGCTGGGCCGAGCGGCACAACTACCCGACCGAGATCTACGAGACCTCGTACGCGGAGGAGGCCGGCATCAAGTCGACCACCTTCGTCGTGAAGGCGCCGTACGCGTACGGCACGCTCTCCGTCGAGCAGGGCACCCACCGGCTGGTCCGCATCTCGCCGTTCGACAACCAGGGGCGGCGCCAGACCTCGTTCGCGGGCGTCGAGGTACTGCCGGTCGTGGAGTCCAGCGACCACGTCGAGATCGACGAGACCGAGCTGCGCGTGGACGTCTACCGCGCGTCGGGCCCCGGCGGCCAGGGCGTCAACACCACGGACTCCGCGGTCCGGATCACCCACCTCCCCACCGGCATCGTCGTCTCCTGCCAGAACGAGCGCTCGCAGATCCAGAACAAGGCCAGCGCCATGAACGTCCTCCAGGCGAAACTGCTGGAACGCCGCCGCCAGGAGGAGCAGGCCAAGATGGACGCCCTCAAGGGCGACGGCGGCAACTCCTGGGGCAACCAGATGCGTTCGTACGTCCTGCACCCCTACCAGATGGTCAAGGACCTCCGTACGGACTTCGAGGTCGGCAACCCGCAGGGCGTGCTCGACGGCGAGATCGACGGCTTCCTTGAGGCCGGCATCCGGTGGCGCAAGCAGCAGGAGCGCTGAGCACCCTCCGTCGGCGGCGCCAAGTCCCCTCTGTCGCAAGGAACTTGAGGCCCCTGGGCCGGGGCTCCGACCTCGGTCGCCAGTTCAACCGCCGCCCCCCGAAAGGGACTCGCTTTGTCGACAAGGTAACTGCCTTGCTGGAGGCGGCAGTTCCCGTTTATGTCACAGTTACCCCGCACCCGACGGACAACTGGCTTCATTCCGGGCATCACGCGCGCAACGGCCTTGACGCTCATTTGAAAAGTCGGAAGTCTGGCGCGTGGCATGCGTAATTTCTGGGGCGCGTGTGATCGGGGGACCTGCGCACACGGACCCCGCTGCCGACCGGCCCCGGACGCTGCACCACTCACGATCAGCTACTGGGGGTAGCAAGCACATGACCAAGAAGACGCGGATACGCGTAGCGCGGATCGCCGCCGGCGCCGTGATCGCCGCCGGTGCTTCGCTGACCGCCGCGGGCGCCGCTTCCGCCGTCGGCATCGAGGTCGGCGTCGCCGGTCTCGGCGTCGCTGTCGCGGTCGACGACGGTGACACCTCCGGCGCGGACGGCGGGAGCGCCACCGTCGGTTCGACCGACGGCGGCACCACCGACGGCGCGGACGGCGGCAACACCACCGTCGGCACCACGGACGGTGGCACGACCGACGGCGGCACGACGGACGGCGGGACCACTGACGGTGGTACGACGGACGGTGGCACGACCGACGGCGGCACGACGGACGGTGGCACCACCGACGGCGGCACGACCGACGGTGGTACGACGGACGGTGGCACCACCGACGGCGGCACGACCGACGGCGGCACGACGGACGGTGGCACCACCGACGGCGGCACCACCGACGGCGGGACCACCGACGGTGGCACCACGGACGGTGGCACGACCGACGGCGGCACGACGGACGGCGGCAGCACTTCCGAGGGCACCGACGGCGGCACCAGCTCCGGCGGCGCCACCGAGGGCCAGAGCGGCGGCACCGACGAGGGCCAGACCGGCGGGACCACCCCCGGCACCGGCACGGACACCGACAACGCCGGCTCGCAGCCCGTCCAGCAGGGCGAGGCCAAGGAGGAGCTGGCGGAGACCGGCGCCGCCGAGACCACCTTCCTGCTGCTCGGCGCCGCGACCATGATCGCCGGTGGTATCGGCTTCCGGATGCTCCCGCGTCTGGTGAGCGGCCGCGCCACCGCCGCCTGAGGCATCCGCCCCAGGCACCACGTACGCACGGAAGGGCCCGGACACCACGAGGTGTCCGGGCCCTTCCCGCTGTCTCCGGCTGCCGCCGGGGCCTGTCGTCCGGAATCAGGCCGTCTGATGGCCCACGGCCACCAGCGTCACCGCCGCTATCAGCACCAGCAGCAGGGTCAGCAGCGCCATCGGGCTCAGCGGGCCGAGCGGGCCCTGCTGCTCCAGCCGCTGCCGGTTCGCCCGGCAGACCTGGCACCGGCCCTCGCTGACGGGCCCGGCGCAGTTGGCGCACACCAGTCGGTCAAAGGTCATGCGCTCTCCTCCTCCCGCGCCGCGGGGTCGCGGGCACTGTCTCCGCCCTCAACGATCCGGGGAACCCCGACGTTCCGGGAACGCCGCCGCCGTTCCGCGGCTGCGGCCGTTCCCCCTCCCACTCTGCCAGCTCCCGCCCGATTCGGCGCGCCCCGTCGGAGGACTCCCGGCGCCTTCCGGGTGGCGCGCGCCGTGCATCCGTGATAAATCGCCCAAGCCCGGACCAACCCCTGTGGCCGACTGCGCGGTCCGCGCCGGTTCGCGTAAGGTCTCGCTCACCTACTCCCGGCCGACCGTGGTGCACCCGTGATCCGATTCGACAACGTCTCCAAGACCTATCCGAAGCAGAACCGACCCGCCCTGCGTGACGTCTCCCTGGAGATCGAGAAGGGCGAGTTCGTCTTCCTGGTGGGCTCCTCGGGGTCCGGCAAGTCGACCTTCCTGCGCCTCGTCCTGCGTGAGGAGCGCGCCAGCCACGGCATGGTGCACGTCCTCGGCAAGGACCTCGCCCGGCTGTCGAACTGGAAGGTGCCGAGCATGCGCCGCCAACTCGGCACGGTCTTCCAGGACTTCCGTCTGCTGCCGAACAAGACCGTCGCGCAGAACGTCGCGTTCGCGCAGGAGGTCATCGGCAAGTCCCGCGGCGAGACCCGTAAATCCGTCCCCCAGGTCCTCGACCTCGTCGGGCTGGGCGGCAAGGAGGACCGGATGCCCGGTGAACTTTCCGGCGGTGAGCAGCAACGCGTCGCGATCGCCCGTGCATTCGTCAACCGTCCCATGCTGCTGATCGCGGACGAGCCGACGGGCAACCTCGACCCCCAGACCTCCGTCGGCATCATGAAGCTGCTGGACCGCATCAACCGCACCGGCACGACTGTCGTGATGGCGACGCACGACCAGAACATCGTCGACCAGATGCGCAAGCGTGTGATCGAGCTCGAAAAGGGCCGTCTCGTGCGAGACCAGGCGCGAGGCGTCTACGGCTACCAGCACTGAGCAACGCGAAGAGCATCGAAAGCTGAAAGGACGCCATGCGCGCCCAGTTCGTCCTGTCGGAGATCGGCGTCGGTCTCCGCCGAAATCTGACGATGACGTTCGCCGTCATCATTTCCGTAGCCCTGTCGCTCGCTCTGTTCGGCGGCGCGCTGCTCATGCGCGAGCAGGTCAGCGTGATGAAGGACTTCTGGTACGACAAGGTCAACGTCTCGATCTTCCTCTGCAACAAGGGTGACGCCGAGACCACCGAGAAGTGCGCGAAGGGCCCGGTCACCGCGGACCAGCGCAAGTCCATCGAGGGCGACCTCAAGAAGATGGACATCGTCGAGAGCGTCTTCCACGAGTCGTCCGACGAGGCGTACAAGCACTACCGCGAGCAGTACGGCGAGACCCCCATCGCCGGGATGATCACCCCGGACCAGATGCAGGAGTCGCTGCGGGTCAAGCTCAAGGACCCGGAGAAGTACAAGGTGGTGGCCACCGCCTTCGAGGGCCGGGACGGGGTGCAGTCCGTCGCGGACCAGCGCAACATCCTGGAGAACCTGTTCAACCTGATGCAGGGCATGAACGTCGCCGCACTCGGGGTCATGGCGCTGATGCTGGTCATCGCCCTGATGCTGATCGTGAACACCGTCCGGGTGTCCGCGTTCAGCAGACGGCGGGAGACCGGCATCATGCGGCTGGTGGGCGCGTCGAGCTTCTACATCCAGATGCCGTTCATCATGGAGGCCGCGTTCGCCGGGCTGATCGGCGGGCTCGTCGCCTGTGTCCTTCTCCTCGCCGGGCGTTACTTCCTCATTGACGGCGGGATCGCGCTGGAGGAGAAGATGCAACTGGTCAACTTCATCGGCTGGGACGCCGTGCTGGCGATCCTCCCGCTGGTGCTGGTGATCGGTCTCCTCATGCCGGCCGTTGCCGCTTCGGTCGCGCTGCGCAAGTACCTCAAGGTGTGATGATCGCCCCTGGCGTCGTCTCGCCAAGCCGCGTTGCGGCGCCGGGGGTTGTCCTAGACTCGTCGCCATGCCGGGCCACGAAAATCACCTCAAACCCCACGGGCTCTACCGCGGGGCGGCCCTGACCCTGCTCTTCGCGAGCGTGCTCGCCACGGCCGCGGCCACCGACTCGCTGCCGCGCGCCGAGGAGGAGGCCGCCCGGATAAGCACCCGTTCCGTCGCCTCCACCGCCGACCGGGACGAGGTCGCACGGGCCGCCGCCGAGGCCATGGCCGACGGGAAGTCCGCCACCGAGGCCGCCGAGGACGTCGTCAGCCGCAGCGGTGACCGCTGGGGCGCCGTCTACGACAAGGGTGAGTACGCGGAGTTCGAGCGGGCGCTGGACGGCAAGTACACCGGGGTCGGTCTCTCCGCCAAGCGGCTGGCCGACGGCCGGATCGCGGCGAGCCGGGTGCAGCCCGGCGGGCCCGCCGCCCGCGCCGGGATCCGGGCCGGTGACATCCTCCGTACGATCGACGGCCGGCCGGTGGGCCGCCGACCCGTGACCGAGGTCGTCGCGCTGCTGCGCGGGGACGGTGCGCACGGGGCGACCGGCCGGGCCGGGTACGCCTCCGAGGGCAGCACCGTGGTGCTCGGTCTCACCCGCGGCGCCCGCGAGTGGACCGAGACCCTGCGCCGCGCCAGCCTCAGTACGGACGCCGTCATCCTGCGGACCGACGCCCAGGGCGCGCTCGTGATCAAGGTCGCCGCCTTCACCAAGGGCAGCGGCAAGCAGATCAGGGACGCCGTCCTGGAGGCCCCCCGGGGCGCCGGCGTCCTGCTCGACCTCCGGGGGAACGCGGGCGGGCTGGTCACCGAGGCCGTCCAGGCGGCCTCCGCCTTCCTCGACGGCGGCCTGGTCGCCACGTACGACATACGCGGCGAGCAGCGCGCCCTGTACGCGGACCCGGGCGGCGACACCGAGCGGCCCCTGGTCGCGCTGGTCGACGGCGGCACGATGAGCGCCGCCGAGCTGGTCACCGGCGCCCTCCAGGACCGGGGCCGGGCGATCACGGTCGGTTCGCCCACCTTCGGCAAGGGCTCCGTGCAGATGCCGAGCCGGCTGCCGGACGGTTCCGTGGCCGAGCTGACGGTCGGGCACTACCGCACACCGGCGGGTCACAAGGTGGACGACAAGGGCATCACACCCGATCTGGTGGTGGACGAGCGGGCCCAGGAGCGGGCCCGGACGGTATTGAGTGGCCTCGGGGGCGGGTCGTAGTGCGAAAATGAACGCACTATGGCAAAGGAAAAGAACCCAGGGCGCAAGATGGTCGCGCAGAACAAGAAGGCGCGGCACGACTACCTCATTCTCGACACCTACGAGTGCGGTCTCGTGCTGACCGGTACGGAGGTCAAGTCCCTGCGCCAGGGACGGGCCTCCCTGGCGGACGGCTTCGTCCAGATCGACGACCACGAGGCGTGGCTGCACAACGTGCATGTGCCCGAGTACGCCCAGGGCACCTGGACCAACCACTCGGCACGCCGCAAGCGCAAGCTGCTGATGCACCGGCTGGAGATCGACAAGCTGGAGCAGAAGTCGAACGAGTCCGGTCACACGATCGTGCCGCTGGCCCTCTACTTCAAGGACGGCCGGGCCAAGATCGAGATCGCGCTGGCGAAGGGCAAGAAGGAGTACGACAAGCGCCAGACCCTCCGCGAGAAGCAGGACCGGCGGGAAACGGAGCGGGCGGTCTCGGCCGTACGCCGCCGTCAGCGGGCCTGATCGCCCGGCGGGCGGAATAAGGTGGCCCCGCCCCTCATCGGTCACGTACCATGGGGGAAGTCCCGCACAGCAGGGACGGCGTTTGAAAAATCAACATGGGGATGATCGGTTTCGACAGCGGATGTCGAGGCAGGGGAAGCGAGTCGAGGAAGCGGCAATGATCTCGTTAACCATATGTCGCAAACAATAATCGCCAATTCCAAGCGCGATTCCTCCACCTTCGCTCTCGCTGCTTAATTAGCAGCTAGCGAAGACTCCGTGGAGTGTCAGCCCGGGGCTGTTCCCGACCCGGATCCTGGCATCAACTAGGGAACTAAACCATCGCGTCCGGTCACGGGACACGGTGGGAAATCAAACAGTGACTGGGCCTGTCGGAGGCTTGTCCGTGTGACCTCCGGGGCCGAGTAAAAACGTAGCGGACTGCACTCGGAGAAGCCCTGGTTCCGCACCGTTGGACGCGGGTTCGATTCCCGCCATCTCCACAATTCCCATGTGAGGCGAAGGCCCCGCTGCGATCACGCGGCGGGGCCTTCGCCGTGCCCGGACCGGGAGTTCGGCCGCCGCCGCACCCGGTGATGTCGGACACAGGGCGCCGTCCGGGGAGCCGGTCGTCCTCGGCCACGCGTCCGTCGGCGGCGCCCCGCCGGACCGACACACCCGGGAACAAAGGCAGTTCAGCGCTTCGGGGCCGCCCCGGGCGCAATGAACGGATGGCCGGAATGATTCCCTCAAGATCGACCGTTCGGCAACGAAGTCGTACAGATGCCTATCAACTGCTGAAGCAGGAGCGCGTGTGGGGTCCCCGTGCGCTACATTCCTGTTTCGGGTGCACGTGGTAGGGGGCGTTCGGCTCGGGTGGGGGCTCGGCCGATGGCCGTATTCCGGCCAGATTCATGCATGCACCCAGTGATCTTGTGGGGGATGTGCGTACAACAGTGGACAATTGGCGAGAGAACGCCCAACAGGGGCGTACGCATGAGCCGATGGACGTCACCGTCGAGCTCGACGGCCTGGGACGGCAGCTCTCCGAGCTGCCCGGCCCGGCCGCGGAGACCAGCCGGATATCCGTGGCGCAGACCACGGACAGCTCCGACGGTCCAGTCTTCGTCGACGAGAGCGGCCGGCGGAGCAAGAAGCTCCGGCGGCTCGGCTGGGTGCTGGCCATAGCCAGCGCCTGTTATGCCGTCGCGCTCGTGGCCGCCCTGATCGGCGGCAGTTCCAGCGCGCCCTGGCTCCAGATACCCGGCGTCAGCGACAAGCGCGACGCCGACAAGGTCGAGATACAGCAGCCCCCGTCGGACCGGCCCACCGTCGAGACCACTCCGGGCGCCGGTGACCTCGGCCCCAGCCCCTCGGACTCGGCCTCCGGCAGCCCCTCCTCGACCGGGCCGAGCGCGGACGGCTCCCCGTCACCGGACCCCTCCGAGTCGGCCTCCGGCAAGCCGGACCCCGACCCGAAGCCCGGTGGCGCCGACCCCGATCCGGACCCCGGCGGCGACCCCGATCCCGGCACGGTCGACCCCGGTCCCGGTCCCGGCCCCGGTGAGACCGAGGAGCCGGGGACGACCGACCCCGGCACGGACCCCGGTTCGGGCGAACCCACTCCCCCCGACACACCGACCGACACGCCCGTCGGAGACAGCCAGCAAGTAGTCGCGGAAGGCTCCGAGCAGTAATGACCTCTCCCGGCAGGCGGGCCCCGTCCCACAAGCACGGCCAGCACAAGCAGAAGCAGGGGCGCGTCTCCCGGCGCAGGCTTCCCATGCGCTATCTGCTGCCGTCACTGCTCCTCGTCGCCCTTCTCGCGATGCTGATGCTGCGCGGCTATGTGCACAGCGAGATACTCGCGGACCACCGCGTACGTCCCCCGGACGCCACCGGCCAGGTGCCGGACCGGATACTCAAGGGCGGTCCCGTCATCGACGCGCGCGGCACGACCGCGGCCAAGGCGCTGAAGGTTCCCGACCGCAAACTCGTCCTGACCTTCGACGACGGTCCCGACCCGGAGTGGACGCCCAAGGTCCTCGACAAGCTCAAGAAGTACAACGCGCACGGCGTGTTCTTCGTCACGGGCACGATGGCCTCGCGCCACCCGGATCTGGTGCGGCGGATGGTCGACGAGGGCCACGAGGTGGGCCTGCACACCTTCAACCACCCGGACCTCGCGTACCAGACCAAGTCCCGTATCGACTGGGAGCTGACCCAGAACCAGCTCGCGCTCGCCGGCGCCGCCGGTATCCGCAGCTCGCTGTTCCGGCCCCCGTACTCCTCGTTCTCCGACGCGATGGACGACAAGTCCTGGCCCGTCACCGAGTACATCGGCAGCCTCGGCTACATCACCGTCCTCAACAACACCGACAGTGAGGACTGGAAACGTCCCGGGGTCGACGAGATCATCCGGCGGGCCGCGCCCAAGGGCACCAGTGGCTCCATCGTCCTGATGCACGACTCCGGCGGCGACCGCTCGCAGACCGTCGCCGCGCTCGACACGTTCCTGCCCGAGATGCAGGCCCGGGGCTTCGAGTTCGCCAACCTCACCGAGGCGCTGGGTGCCCCGAGCGCCCACACGCCCGTCTCCGGTGTCGAACTGCTCAAGGGCAAGGCGTTCGTCGGCGCCGTCGCCGTCTCGGAGGGCACCACCGCCGCCCTGGTGGCCGGGCTCGCCGCGATCGGCGTGCTGGTGATCGGGCGGTTCGGGCTGATGCTGGTGCTGTCCTTCGCCCACGCCCGCAAGGTGCGCGGGCGCGACTTCAGCTGGGGCCCGCCGGTCACCGAACCGGTGACGGTGCTCGTGCCCGCGTACAACGAACGCGAGTGCATCGCCAACACCGTCCGCTCACTGATGGAGAGCGACCACCCGATCGAGGTCATCGTCATCGACGACGGCTCGACGGACGGCACCGCGGACATCGTCGAGGCGATGTGGCTGCCGAACGTCCATGTCGTACGGCAGGTCAACGGCGGCAAGCCCGCCGCCCTCAACAACGGCATCGCGCACGCCAGTCACGACATCGTCGTGATGATGGACGGCGACACCGTCTTCGAGCCGGCCACCGTCCGTGAGCTGGTCCAGCCGTTCGGCGACCCGGCCGTCGGCGCGGTCGCGGGCAACGCCAAGGTCGGCAACCGCGACACCCTCATCGGCGCCTGGCAGCACATCGAGTACGTGATGGGCTTCAACCTCGACCGCCGCATGTACGACCTGCTGCGCTGCATGCCCACCATCCCCGGCGCCGTCGGCGCCTTCCGCCGCCAGGCCCTGGAACGGGTCGGCGGGATGAGCGAGGACACCCTCGCCGAGGACACCGACATCACCATGGCCATGCACCGCGACGGCTGGCGGGTCGTGTACGCGGAGCGGGCACGCGCCTGGACCGAGGCGCCGGAGTCCGTGCAGCAGCTGTGGTCCCAGCGCTACCGCTGGAGCTACGGCACCATGCAGGCGATCTGGAAGCACCGCCGCGCCCTGATCGAACGCGGCCCCTCGGGGCGCTTCGGCCGTGTCGGACTCCCGCTGGTCTCGCTGTTCATGGTGCTGTTCCCGCTGCTGGCGCCGCTCATCGACGTGTTCCTGCTGTACGGCCTGGTCTTCGGCCCCACCGGCAACACGATCCTCGCGTGGCTGGGCGTCCTGGCCGTCCAGGCGGTCTGCGCCGCGTACGCCTTCCGGCTCGACGGCGAGCGCATGGTCCATCTGATCTCGCTCCCGCTCCAGCAGGTCCTCTACCGGCAGCTCATGTACGTCGTCCTGCTCCAGTCCTGGATCACCGCCCTCACCGGCGGCCGGCTGCGCTGGCAGAAACTGCGCCGGACCGGCGCGGTGGAGGCGCCGGGCGCCACGACCGCCCGGCGGACCGAGGGCATCCGGAGGCCGGTCGCATGAGCGGCGGCACGATCGACACGGCGGGGCCCGGCGGGAGCGCCGGGGGCGTTCCGCGGGCCAGGCACAAGGCGCAGGGACCGGCGGGCACCCCGGCGGGCGCGGAAGCTGCGGTACGGCCCTCCGGGCGTGACCGCTATCTCGACCTGCTGCGCACCGTCGCCCTGGGCCGGGTGGTGATCTACCACCTCTTCGGGTGGGCCTGGCTGACGATCCTCTTCCCGTCCATGGGCGTGATGTTCGCGCTGGCGGGCTCGCTGATGGCGCGCTCGCTGGGCCGGCCGTCGCTCGGCGTGATCCGGTCCCGGATGCGGCGGCTGCTGCCGCCGATGTGGGCGTTCGCGCTGGTGGTCGTCCCGGTGATGTTCGCGATGGGCTGGAAGCCGGTCAGGGAGGAGGGCCTGTGGTGGTTCCTCAAGCTGGCCAACTACCTCTTCCCGGTGGGGGCCCCGCCGTACCCGTGGGAGAGCGGGGACCCCGGCGGTCTGCTCGACCAGACCTGGGCGGACCAGGCTGCGGGCCCGCTCTGGTACATCCGTGCCTACCTGTGGTTCGTGCTGGCCTCGCCGCTGCTGCTGTGGGCCTTCCGGCGGGTGCCGTGGGCCACGCTGCTGGCGCCGCTCGCGCTGACGGCGGTCATCGGCACCGGACTGGTGGAGATCCCCGGCGAGACCGGTGAGGCGCTCACGGACTTCGCGGTCTACGGCGCCTGCTGGATCCTCGGATTCGCCCACAACGACGGCCTGTTCACCCGGGTACCGCGCTACATCACGATCTCGCTGGCCACGTTCACCATGGCCTTCGGGCTCTGGTGGGCCTCCGGGCATCTCACCGACGAGGGCTGGAACCTGGACGAGATCCCGCTGGCCCAGGCGACCTGGTCGCTGGGGTTCTGCGCGATCCTGCTCCAGTACGCGCCCGCCTGGCGGCAGTTGCCGGGCAGGCTGGCGCGGTACGACTCCACGATCACGCTGGCCAACAACCGTGCCGTGACGATCTACCTCTGGCACAACCTGCTGATCATGGCGACCTTCCCGCTCATCGACCTGCTCTACGAGGTCCCGGGTCTGTCGGACCACAGCGACCTGATCGACCGGGCGTACGACGTGCTGCCGCTGGTGCTGATCTGGCCGCTGCTGGCGGTGGCGATCCTGGCCTTCGGGTGGGTCGAGGACGTCGCGGCGAAGCGGCGGCCGAGGCTCTGGCCCAACGGCTCGAAGGGCTCCGACGGCTCGAAGGACTCCCGGGGCTCCGGGGACTCCCGGGGCGGCGGGGCCCTCAAGGACGCGGACGGGCCCCGGGGCGCGGACGGGCCGGGATTCCCGCAGGACCCGGGGAGCCGCCCTGGGTTCCCGGGGATCGCCGGGAGCCCGGGGACGGGCGGGGACGGCGCCGGGCGGACGGGCGGGCGGCACGGGCGCGTGTGACCAGCGCCGGGTGACCGTCCGTGGATCGGGGCCTTCGCTGAGGTATCGAACCGGAAGGGGGGCGTCTATTTTAATCGGATGGTCAACGACTCCCTTCCGTTCCGGCCCGCGCGAGCGGAAGACGCCGGCCCCCTCGCCGAGGCCCTGCTGCGCAACAGGGACCACATGGGTCCCTGGTCGCCCGACCACCCCGCCGACTTCTTCACCCCGGAGGCGCAGGCCCACCGGCTGGCCGACCCCTCCGCCCTGCGCTGGCACTACCTCGACGGCGACGCCGTGGTGGGCCAGGCGACCCTCTCCACGCTCGTCCTCGGACCGTTCCGCAGCGCCGACATCGGCTACTGGATCGACGCCGCGTACACCCGGCGCGGGCTGGCCACCCGGGCCGTCGAGGAGGTCTGCCGGGCCGCTCTGGAGGATCTGGGCCTGCACCGTGTCGAGGCCAGCACGATGCCGTCCAACACCGGTTCACGGCGGGTCCTGGCCGCCTGCGGATTCGAGCTGATCGGGACGGCGCCGAACTACCTGCACATCGACGGCGCCTGGCGCGACCACGAGCTCTTCCAGCGGATTCTGCACGACGGACCCCCCAACACCGCGCCGTGAGCCGCCCGATTCGCGGAAAGCGGCCGAAGTGAGACGCCTTCCGAGGGGTTTCGTCCGCGTTCCTGGGCATGCACTCTGGAAGAACGCGGCAGGACGGTGCGAGGCGGTGACAGGCACATGACTACGGGCGTGGGCTCGTACGAGTGGCGATTCGACTCCGGGCGCCTGTGCCTGGATCTGGTCGCCACCGGGGAACCGGCCCCGAAGGGGTTCGAGGAGCATCCACGGGCCGACGACGCCGGACTCCTCGGCCGCTGGCTCACCCGCTCCGGCCTGGTGCCACCGGGTACCCCGCTGGCCGCCGTCGACACCGGCTGGGTCCGGCGCTTCGCCGAACTGCGCGACTGCGTCGGCCAGTTGGTGCGCGCCGAGATCGACGGGCGGTACGCGGCGGCGGCGCTGGAGCGCGTCAACGTGATCGCCGCCGGTGCCCCGCCCGGCATCAGGGCCGTACGCGAACCGGGCGGCGCGCTCGTCCGGACACTGTGCGCCGAGCCCGAGTGCGGCGCGCTGCTGGCTGCGGTGGCACGCGACACGGTGGACCTGCTGACCGACCCGGTCGCGCGGGCCGGGCTGCGGCAGTGCGAGGGCGACAGCTGCCGCCGGGTGTATCTGGACACCTCGCGCGGGCGGCGCCGCCGCTGGTGCTCCAGCGAGGTGTGCGGCAACCGGGAACGGGTCGCCCGGCACCGGCGACGGGCGGCGGTCGCCCGCGCCTGAGAAAAACGCGAAGATTTCCGCCTCGCGGTTGAGCAGATCACCGAAGCCGCCCGTAAGAGACCTGTGATGGGAACAACCAGCCATCTCAAGGACTCGACCCGGGAGGTTCAGGTGCGCAAGGATGCGGCCGTGGCCGACGACCGACCTCACCGGGCCAGGCACCGGAGCGAGGCACAGCGCACCAGCACGTCCCCGCCGGACGAGGAGTTGATGCGAGCCCTCTACCGGGAGCACGCCGGACCCCTGCTCGCCTATGTTCTGCGGCTCGTCGCGGGTGACCGCCAGCGGGCCGAGGACGTCGTGCAGGAGACGCTCATCCGTGCCTGGAAGAACGCCGGTCAGCTCAACCGGGCGACCGGCTCTGTCCGACCCTGGCTGGTGACGGTCGCCCGACGCATCGTCATCGACGCTCACCGCAGCCGGCAGGCCCGGCCGCAGGAGGTCGACCCGTCGCCGCTGGAGGTCATGCCCGCGGAGGACGAGATCGACAAGGCGTTGTGGTTGATGACGCTCTCTGATGCCCTCGATGATTTGACCCCCGCCCACCGGGAAGTTCTGGTGGAGACGTACTTCAAGGGACGCACGGTCAACGAGGCCGCCGAGACGCTTGGCATACCCAGTGGCACCGTGCGGTCGCGTGTGTTCTACGCACTGCGTTCCATGAAGCTCGCACTGGAGGAGAGGGGGGTCTCGGCATGACCACGTACGAACAGTCCGGGCAGGACGACGGCACGATCACGCACGACGCGGCGGCGGCGTACGCGCTCGGCATCCTGGACGACGCCGACGCCACCGCCTTCGAGGCGCACCTGGCGGGCTGCCATGTCTGCGCCCTCCATCTGGAGGAGTTCGCGGGGATGGAGCCGATGCTCGCCCTGCTGAAGGACAATCCGGACCCCGTCGGCCAGTCCTCGCCGTTCGGCCGGTCCGACCCGTTCGGCCGCTCCGACCCGTTCGCCGGAGCCGACCCCTTCGGCGGCCCCGCCCCCGCCCCCGTGCCCGCCCCGTTCGGCCGCGGCACCGCCCCGGAGCCCTCCGTCTCCATGCAGCCGAGCCCGCGCCTCCTCGGGCGGCTCGTCGACGAGGTCGCGGAGAAGCGCGCCAAGCGTCGGCGCCGCTCGATGTACCTGGTCGCCGCCGCGGCGGCCCTGGTCATCGGCGGCCCCACCATCGCCGTGGTGACCACCTCCGGCGGTGGCACGAGCAATCAGGCCGCCGACCCGCACCCCACCAGCCCCGCCGAGGACGCCTTCTTCGAGCACATGACGGAGAAGGTCGCCGCCACCGACCCCACGACGAAGGTCAGCGCCACCGTCGGCACCGAGCCCAAGGGCTGGGGCACCCACGCCGTCCTGGAGCTGAAGAACGTCAAGGGCCCGCTGAAGTGCAGCCTCGTCGCCGTCTCCAAGACCGGCGAGGAGGAGGTCGTCACGTCCTGGTCCGTCCCGACGTGGGGCTACGGCCTCCCGGACAGCCCGCACGAGTCGGCCAAGAACCCGCTGTACGTGCACGGCGGCTCGGCCATGAACCGGGACGACATCGACCACTTCGAGGTCCGGACCTTCGACGGCCGGGCTCTGGTGGAGGTCGAGGCCTGACATACCGGCCCCCTTCGCGTACGGTTGACGGCTGCCCAGTGCACGTCAGAAGGGGGCCTCGGTGGCCGCGCAGGATGCCGCTGTTGAATCCGCCGGATCGGTTGTCGATCCCGTACGCGACAAGGGAAACGACGCCATAAGCGACCCCGCCCGCCCGACGGGGAAGGAACCCGCGCACCCCGCGGGGGCCGACACCGTCCGCGACCGTGAGATCGGTGTCGAGCAGCGACACCTCGACCAGGTCTACCGCCGCCTCGAAGAGAAGATCGACGAGGCGGAGTTCCTGATGAACGACGCCGCCAAACGCGGCCAGGTCGGCACCCCCGGCGCGCTCGCCGAGCGCGACGCCCAGGTCTTCCGGGCCGGGGTGCACCTCAACCGGCTCAACAACGAGTTCGAGGACTTCCTCTTCGGCCGCGTCGACCTGCTGCCCGGCAAGGACGGCGAGAAGGGTCCCGACGGCGCGTACACCTCCGTCGAGCCCGCCGACCACGCCGTACGCCCCGACGACACCGCCGACATCGCCGAGACGCTGCACATCGGCCGGATCGGGGTCCTGGACTCCGACTACTCGCCGCTGGTCATCGACTGGCGGGCGCCGGCCGCCGCGCCGTTCTACCGCTCGACGCCCGTCGACCCCGGCCGGGTCGTACGGCGCCGCGTCATCCGCTCCAAGGGCCGCCGGGTCCTCGGAGTGGAGGACGACCTGATGCGCCCCGAGCTGACCGCCTCCCTGAACGGCGAGACCCTCCCCGTCATCGGCGACGGCGCGCTCATGGCCGCCCTCGGCCAGGCCCGCAGCCACACCATGCGGGACATCGTCTCCTCCATCCAGGCCGAACAGGACCTGGTCATCCGGGCACCCGCCGCCTCCGTCACCGAGGTCTCCGGCGGCCCCGGCACCGGCAAGACCGCCGTCGCCCTGCACCGCGCCGCCTACCTGCTCTACCAGGACCGGCGCAGATACGCGGGCGGCATCCTGGTCGTCTCGCCGACCCCGCTGCTCGTCGCGTACACCGAGGGCGTGCTGCCGTCGCTGGGCGAGGAGGGGCAGGTCGCGATCCGCGCCGTCGGGTCACTGGTGGACGGCGCCGAGGCCACCGCGTACGACGAACCGGCCGTGGCCCGCGTCAAGGGCTCGGCCCGCATGCTGAAGGTGCTGCGCAAGGCCGCCCGGGGGGCGCTGGAGGGGGACCGGGCGCCCGCCGGGGGCCGCCGGCGTACCACCGCCGGGCGGCCCGCCGGCCAGCTCACCCTCGGCGGCGACGACGCCGCCGGCGCGTCCGGCACGGCGGCCCCGACCCGGCTGCGGGTCGTCGCGTTCGGCCGCCGGCTGGAACTGGACGCCGACGACCTGCACCGCATCAGACAGTCCGTCCTCGGCGGCACCGCGCCCGTCAATCTGCTGCGCCCGCGCGCCCGGCGACTGCTGCTCGACGCGCTGTGGGCCAGATCGGGCGCCGCCTCGCGGGCCGGGGAGTACTCGGCGCGCGGCGACGCCGAACTCGCCGCCGAGCTGCGCTCCGGCTTCGACGACGACGTGGCGTCCGAGGACAGCTTCACCGAGTTCCTGGACGCGTGGTGGCCCGAGCTGACCGCGCGCGGGGTGCTGGCCGCGATGGCGGACGAACGGCGCCTCGGCCGCTGGGCCCGCCGCGTCCTCAACCCGAACGAGACCAGACGGGTCGCCCGCTCGCTGCGGCGCGCGGGCCCCGACGGCACCGGCCCGCTGTCCGTGCACGACGTGGCGCTCCTGGACGAGCTGGAGCAGCTGCTCGGCGCACCGCCCCGCCCGCGCAGGCGCCGCGAGGTGGACCCGCTGGACCAGCTCACCGGTCTGGAGGAGCTGATGCCGACGCGCGAGGAGACCCAGCGGGAGCGCGCGGAGCGGCTGGCGGCCGAGCGCACCGAGTACGCCCACGTCATCGTGGACGAGGCGCAGGACCTCACGCCGATGCAGTGGCGGATGGTGGGCCGGCGGGGCCGGCACGCCACCTGGACGGTGGTCGGCGACGCCGCCCAGTCGTCCTGGTCGGACCCGGACGAGGCGGCGGAGGCCCGGGACGAGGCCCTGGGCAACCGCCCGCGCCGCCACTTCACCCTCACCGTCAACTACCGCAACCCGGCGGAGATCGCGGCGCTCGCCGCCCGCGTCCTGGCCCTCGCGATGCCCGGCATGGAGTCCCCGGCCGCCGTCCGCTCCACGGGCGTCGAGCCGCGCTTCAGCGCCGTACGGGACGGTGATCTGGCCGGGACCGTACGCGCGGAGGCGGCGCGGCTGCTGGACCGGGTCGACGGCACGATCGGCGTCGTCGTCGCCATGGGCCGCCGGGAGCAGGCGGCGCGCTGGCTGGCCGGGCTCGGCGAACGGGTGGTGGCCCTCGGCAGCCTGGAGGCCAAGGGGCTGGAGTACGACGCCACGGTGGTCGTCTCGCCGGCGGAGATCGCCGACGAGTCGCCGGCCGGACTGCGGGTGCTGTACGTGGCCCTCACCCGGGCGACGCAGCAGCTCACGGTGGTCTCGGCGGACCGCGACGACCCCGACGGGCAGGGGGTTCCCGACCTGCTGAGGGAGTGACCGGGGCGGTGGCCCCGGGCCGGCCCGTGCGCGCGGGAATCCATTTCCGGGGCGGTTTGTTAGCCTGGTGTTGGCACCGGCCCGATCCAAGCCCCCGGGCCCAACCTTCGTCGCTTCGAGCGACCACTTGCCGCGAGGCGAGCATGGCGGGTCGGTGTCACTTTCTTCCTCCGGGCAGCTCCGGGGGCCTCCGGGCTCCGCCGTTGGGTTCTTTTTCTTCTTAGAGTTCACGGACAATCCCCGGCACACGCCTTCACAGGAGCGGGTCCGCGTCACAGACTGACGCGGACCCGCTTCCGTCTCCCGGCCCGCTCTCCCGGTTTCACCCCCGTTACCGCCTACCAGCAGGTAGGTGCGACCATCGGACGGTTCCGCCGGACGCCCGGCGCGAGGCGGGGCGGCAAGTGAAGCCAGGGAAAGCAGAGGAACACGGTCATGGCAACGGCGCCAAGCGTCTCGTACTCGATGACGGTCAGACTGGAGGTGCCCGCGAGCGGTACCGCGGTCTCCCAGCTGACCACGGCCGTGGAATCCTCCGGCGGTTCGGTGACCGGTCTGGACGTCACCGCGTCCGGCCACGAGAAGCTGCGGATCGACGTCACCATCGCCGCCAGCTCCACCAGCCACGCCGACGAGATCGTCGAGGAGCTGCGCGGCATCGAGGGCGTCACCCTCGGGAAGGTCTCCGACCGTACGTTCCTGATGCACCTCGGTGGCAAGATCGAGATGCAGTCCAAGCACCCCATCCGCAACCGTGACGACCTCTCCATGGTCTACACGCCGGGGGTGGCCCGCGTCTGCATGGCGATCGCCGAGAACCCCGAGGACGCCCGCCGGCTGACCATCAAGCGCAACTCCGTCGCGGTCGTCACCGACGGCTCCGCGGTGCTGGGCCTCGGCAACATCGGCCCCATGGCCGCGCTGCCCGTGATGGAGGGCAAGGCGGCCCTCTTCAAGCGCTTCGCCGGGATCGACGCGTGGCCGATCTGTCTCGACACCCAGGACACCGACGAGATCGTCGCGATCGTCAAGGCCATCGCGCCGGGCTTCGCCGGGATCAACCTGGAGGACATCTCCGCGCCCCGCTGCTTCGAGATCGAGGCCCGGCTGCGTGAGGCCCTGGACATCCCGGTCTTCCACGACGACCAGCACGGCACGGCGATCGTGGTGCTCGCCGCGCTGACCAACGCCCTGCGGGTGGTCGGCAAGGCGATCGAGGACGTACGGGTCGTCATGTCGGGCGCCGGTGCCGCCGGTACAGCGATTCTGAAACTTCTTATCGCGGCCGGCGTCAAGCACGCCGTCGTCGCCGACATCCACGGCGTGGTCCACGCGGGCCGCACCGACCTGGTGGCCGCGACCGCCGACTCGCCCCTGCGCTGGATCGCCGACAACACCAACCCGGAGGGCGTCACCGGCACCCTCAAGGAGGCCGTGGTCGACGCGGACGTGTTCATCGGCGTATCGGCCCCGAACGTGCTCGACGGCGGCGACGTCGCGGCCATGGCCGACGGCGCGATCGTCTTCGCGCTGGCCAACCCCGACCCCGAGGTCGACCCGGCAATCGCCCGCGAGACGGCGGCAGTTGTGGCCACCGGGCGCTCCGACTTCCCCAACCAGATCAACAACGTCCTGGTCTTCCCGGGCGTCTTCCGGGGCCTCCTCGACGCCCAGTCACGCACCGTCAACACCGAGATGATGCTGGCCGCCGCGGCGGCCCTCGCGGACGTCGTCACCGGTGACGAACTCAACCCGAACTACATCGTCCCCTCGGTCTTCAACGACAAGGTCGCGGGCGCCGTGGCCGGTGCCGTACGCACCGCCGCCAAGGCCGCCGGGCCCGCTGTGACCGCCGCCACGTCCGTCTGACGCCCGGCGCGTCGCGATTCGCGGCACCGTGACCCCACCTCTAGGGTGACGGACCATGAGCCCGCTGCTCCACGGGGGTTTCAGGGCCCGGATTGGCTTTCCCGCCGCTGGTGGGGGCAGGATGCTTTCCCAGGGACTATGTCCCGGGGATACCCCACTGGGGCGCAGGACCCGAAGGACAGACCCGGTCACGGGGATTGTCGGAGGGGCCTGGCAGCATCGGCTTCGATCTCACGCCTCACACGCAAGAAGAACACGGGAGTAACAAAATGAACCGCAGTGAGCTGGTGGCCGCCCTGGCCGACCGTGCCGAGGTGACTCGTAAGGACGCCGACGCCGTGCTGGCCGCCCTCGCCGAGACGGTCGGCGAGATCGTCGCCAAGGGTGACGAGAAGGTCACCATCCCCGGCTTCCTGACCTTCGAGCGCACCCACCGGGCCGCTCGCACCGCTCGTAACCCGCAGACCGGCGACCCGATCCAGATCCCGGCCGGTTACAGCGTGAAGGTCTCCGCGGGCTCCAAGCTCAAGGAAGCCGCCAAGGGCAAGTAACCCCTGGGCAGAGCGAAGGGCGGTCACCCCCCGGTCGGGGTGACCGCCCTTTCGTCTGTCCGCGCTGTCCGCCCTGTCCGTCCGGGTGGGTGGGTGGGCGGGAACGGGCGCCGACGGCCGCACACCCGCCGTCAGACGAGCGAGCGGCCCGGCAGCTCCACCTTCGCGCCCAGCTCGACCAGCTTCTCCATGAAGTTCTCGTAACCGCGGTTGATCAGGTCGATGCCGTGCACCCGTGAGGTGCCCTGCGCCGCCAGCGCCGCGATCAGGTACGAGAAGCCGCCCCGCAGGTCCGGGATGACCAGGTCGGCGCCCTGGAGCTTCGTGGGGCCGGACACGACCGCCGAGTGCAGGAAGTTGCGCTGGCCGAAGCGGCAGTCCGAGCCGCCCAGGCACTCCCGGTACAGCTGGATGTGCGCGCCCATCTGGTTGAGCGCCGAGGTGAAGCCCAGCCGCGACTCGTACACCGTCTCGTGGACGATGGACAGCCCCGCCGCCTGCGTCAGCGCCACCACCAGCGGCTGCTGCCAGTCGGTCTGGAAACCGGGGTGTACGTCGGTCTCCAGGGCGATCGCGTTCAGCGGGCCGCCCGGGTGCCAGAAGCGGATGCCCTCGTCGTCGATCTCGAACGCCCCGCCCACCTTGCGGAAGGTGTTCAGGAAGGTCATCATCGACCGCTGCTGCGCCCCGCGCACGTAGATGTTGCCCTCGGTCGCCAGCGCCGCCGACGCCCAGGAGGCGGCCTCCAGCCGGTCCGGCAGGGCGCGGTGGTTGTAGCCGCCGAGCGTGTCGACCCCGGTGATCCGGATCGTCCGGTCGGTGTCCATCGAGATGATCGCGCCCATCTTCTGGAGCACGCAGATCAGGTCCTCGATCTCCGGCTCCACGGCGGCGTTCGACAACTCGGTGACCCCGTCGGCCAGTACGGCCGTCAGCAGCACCTGCTCCGTCGAGCCGACCGAGGGGTACGGCAGCCGGATCTTCGTGCCGCGCAGCCGCTGCGGGGCCTCCAGGTACTGCCCGTCCGCCCGCTTCTCGATCGTCGCGCCGAACTGGCGCAGCACCTCGAAGTGGAAGTCGATGGGCCGGCCGCCGATGTCGCAGCCGCCGAGACCCGGGATGAACGCGTGACCGAGGCGGTGCAGCAGCGGGCCGCAGAACAGGATCGGGATACGGGACGAACCCGCGTGGGCGTCGATGTCGGCGACGTTGGCGCTCTCGACGTGCGAGGGGTCGAGGATCAGCTCGCCCGGCTCCTCGCCGGGGCGCACGGTCACCCCGTGCAGCTGGAGCAGCCCCCTGACGACCCGTACGTCACGGATGTCGGGCACGTTGCGCAGTCTGCTGGGCCCGCTGCCGAGGAGCGCGGCGACCATGGCCTTCGGCACCAGGTTCTTCGCGCCGCGGACGCGGATCTCGCCCTCCAGCGGGGTTCCGCCGTGGACAAGCATTACATCGTCTGTGCCGGTCATGAATCTCGCGTTCCGGGAGTCGTCGGACAGGGGGCCAAAGCAAAAGAGTAAGGGGCTCGCACCCCTGTGCCGTAAGGCAACGGCCGTGCTGGAGCGGCGAAATCGTCGGCGGAGCACGTTCTGTCGGGTGCCCGTCGCGGTGAGTGACCCTCTCTCTCCGCGCCCGGTTCCGTCCGCCGTCCGGCGTGTCCCTGCGCTCCCCGTGCCGCCGTGCGCCTGAGCTGCGATCACGCGCACTCTCCCCGGCGGGCCCCGCGGCGGCCGATTGTGCGGGACCATGTCAGGCATGACCGAGGTGTCCTCGCTCACAGGGCGGCTGCTCGTCGCGACTCCGGCCCTGGCGGATCCGAATTTCGACCGTGCGGTGGTGCTCCTGCTCGACCACGACGAGGAGGGGTCCCTCGGCGTGGTCCTCAACCGGCCCACACCCGTGGACGTCGGGGACATCCTGGCGTCCTGGGGCGGCCTCGCCGGGGACCCCGGCGTGGTCTTCCAGGGCGGCCCGGTCTCCCTCGACTCGGCCCTCGGGCTCGCCGTCATCCCCGGCGACGAGGGGCCGCTCGGCTGGCGGCGGGTGCACGGCGCGATCGGTCTGGTCGACCTGGAGACGCCGCCCGAACTGCTCGCGCGGGCCCTCGGTTCCCTGCGGATCTTCGCCGGGTACGCGGGGTGGGGACCGGGCCAGTTGGAGGGCGAACTCGCCGAGGGCGCCTGGTACGTGGTGGAGTCCGAGCCCGGTGACGTGTCGTCGCCGCGCCCCGAGAGTCTGTGGCGGGCGGTGCTGCGCCGGCAGCGCAGTGAACTCGCCATGGTGGCCACGTACCCGGACGACCCGTCGCTCAACTGACACGCGGCGCTCGGGACGGCGCGGGCGTGGGTACCCTTGACGCTTATGAGCACTCTTGAGCCCGAGCGCGGGGCAGGTACGGGCACCCTCGTGGAGCCGACACCCAAGGTGTCGCACGGCGACGGCGACCACGAGCGCTTCGCCCATTACGTCCAGAAGGACAAGATCATGGCGAGTGCCCTCGACGGCACTCCGGTGGTGGCCCTGTGCGGGAAGGTCTGGGTGCCGGGGCGTGACCCCAAGAAGTACCCGGTCTGTCCGATGTGCAAGGAGATCTACGAGTCCATGGGTCCGGGCGGGGACAAGGACAAGGACAAGGGCGGCAAGGACAAGAAGTAGGGCTGCCGGTCCCGGCCTCTCGCTGAGTCCGGGTCCTGCGTACGGTCCGGCCCGGTTTCCCGCACGGTCCCGGTCCGGCCCGTCCTGTCGGTGGCTGCCGACGCCCGCCGGCGGTTGCCGGTGGGCGTCGGCAACGGCCCCGGAGCGCGCACGCGCGCTCCGGGGCCGTTCGCGTGCGCGGGGGTGTGAGCGGGTAGGAGGGGGAGTGCGCGAACGGTCGGGCCGTACGCCGGTGCCCGCGCAGGGCCCGAAGACCGACTGGTCGAGACCACTTGTCCCAATCTCCGGGCCCGGCCTAGGGTCCTCCAGGACACTTTGCGACCCAATTGACTCCGGCATATGCCAGCCGAACGAGGACGAGGACTCACGTGATGGACCTGATCCCGGCGCCCGCCAGTGTCGAAGGCCCGCAGAGCGGTGGCTTCGTCCCCGACTCGGCCACCACCCTCTGGGCGGCCCCCGGGACGGAGGGCACCGAGCGCTGGCTGCGCGCCACCCTCGGGGCCGCCCTCGGGCTGCCGCTCGCCCCCGGCCCGGCCGGCGGCAGCAACGCCGTGTCGCTGCGGATCGACGAGTCGATGCCCCCCGAGGCGTACCGGCTGGACATCACCGCCGAGTGGGGCGCCGAGATCCAGGGCGGCAGCGCGGCCGGGGTCTTCTGGGGCGCCCAGACGCTCCGTCAGCTCCTCGGCCCCAAGGCGTTCCGCCGGGCGCCGGTCTCCCCGGGCGTACGGCAGGAGATCCCCCGTCAGGTCATCGAGGACCGGCCCCGGTTCGGCTGGCGCGGCGTCATGCTCGACGTGTCGCGGCACTTCATGCCCAAGGA
The DNA here is from genome assembly GCF_036327775.1 of Streptomyces sp. NBC_01498. Taxonomy (NCBI): domain Bacteria; kingdom Bacillati; phylum Actinomycetota; class Actinomycetes; order Kitasatosporales; family Streptomycetaceae; genus Streptomyces; species Streptomyces sp. NBC_01498. The sequence continues at coordinate 4,684,703 of NZ_CP109598.1, forward strand.
CGGCGTGCTCCGCCTTCTCGACCTGATGGCCGCGCACAAGCTCAACGTCTTCCACTTCCATCTCACCGACGACCAGGGCTGGCGCGTCCAGATCAAGCGCTACCCGAAGCTGACCGAGATCGGCGCGTGGCGGGCCCGGACCAAGTACGGCCACCGGTTCTCCGACCTCTGGGACGAGAAGCCGCACGGCGGTTACTACACCCAGGACGACATCCGCGAGATCGTCGCGTACGCCGCCGAGCGGCACATCTCCGTCGTCCCCGAGATCGACATCCCGGGCCACTCGCAGGCCGCCATCGCCGCCCACCCCGAACTCGGCAACACCGACGTCGTCGACACCTCGGCGCTGGAGGTCTGGGACACCTGGGGCGTCAACCCCAACGTGCTCGCCCCCACCGACACCACCCTGCGCTTCTTCGAGGGCGTCTTCGAGGAACTGCTGGACCTGTTCCCCGCCGCCACCTCGCCGTTCATCCACATCGGCGGCGACGAGTGCCCCAAGGACCAGTGGAAGCGGTCGCCCGCCGTCCAGCAGCGCATCCGTGACCTCGGCCTGGCCGACGAGGACGAACTCCAGTCGTGGTTCGTCCGGCACTTCGACAACTGGCTCTCCGCGCGCGGCCGCCGGCTCATCGGCTGGGACGAGATCCTGGAGGGCGGACTGGCGCCCGGCGCGGCCGTCTCGTCCTGGCGCGGGTACGCGGGCGGCATCGCCGCCGCCCAGGCCGGGCACGACGTCGTCATGTGCCCCGAGCAGCAGGTGTATCTGGACCACCGTCAGGCGGCGGGTCCCGACGAGCCGATGCCGATCGGCTACGTCCGCACCCTGGAGGACGTCTACCGCTTCGAGCCCGTGCCGCCGCAGCTGGCCGGCGCCGACGCCGCCCATGTGCTGGGCACCCAGGCCAATGTGTGGACCGAGGTGATGCAGGACCGCTCCCGCGTCGACTACCAGCTCTTCCCGAGACTCGCCGCGTTCGCCGAGGTCGCCTGGTCCGCACTGCCCGCGTCCCCGGACCGTGACTACGCCGATTTCGAACGCCGAATGACCGCGCACTACAAGCGCCTTGACGCCCTGGGGGTCGAATACCGGCCGCCCGGCGGCCCGTTGCCCTGGCAGAAGCGGCCGGGCCCCCACGGCGATTCGGCCATTCTCGGCCGGCCCATCGAGGGGGCGCCCCCGAACATGTGAGCCCCCGCCCGGGGTTGCCCGTACGAATAAGTCCCATCACACATGGCGAAAGGTGTCATTCCGCATCTGTCGGTGAAGAGACATGAAAGCGGACCTTCCTCCCGTTCGGGGTCGGATGTGCGCTTCATGGACCCTCGGACCGGCAGGCGCGGAAGATGTGCCAGAGTTGCCTCGTCCGGCCTGTGAGCACGTACGGTACGGCCAACACAGACGGACAGCCGGGACACCGGGAAGGGGCAGCTGGGTTGACCACGCACGCACCGCAGACGGCGCAGTCCGTGACGCTGCCGGCCTCGCTCGACGAGGCCGTGGCGGCGCTGAGCGCCATGCCCGCCGCCGTGCCCGTCGCGGGTGGCACCGATCTGATGGCCGCCGTCAACAAGGGCCTGCTCAGGCCGGCGGGGCTCGTCGGTCTCGGCCGGATCAGCGAACTGCGCGGCTGGCACTACCAGGACGGCCACGCCCTGCTGGGCACCGGCCTCACCCACGCGCGCATGGGACGGCCCGACTTCGCCGCCCTCATCCCCGCGCTGGCCGCGTCCTCACGCGCCGCCGGACCGCCCCAGATCCGCAACGCGGGCACCCTCGGCGGCAACATCGCCACCGCGGCCCCCACCGGCGACTCCCTGCCCGTGCTGGCCGCCCTGGAGGCGGACCTCGTCATCGCGGGCCCCGGCGGCGCGCGCCGCGAGATCCCCGTCTCCCATCTGCTGGCGGGCCGCGACATGCTGGCGCCCGCCGAACTCATCGGCTTCGTACGGGTCCCGCTGCTGCACGCCCCGCAGGTCTACCTCAAGGCGACCGGCCGCACCGGCCCCGGCCGGGCCACCGCGTCCGTGGCCGTGGTGCTCGACCCGGCACGCCGCGGTGTGCGCTGCGCGGTCGGCGCCATCGCGCCGATGCCGCTGCGCCCGCTGGAGGCCGAGCGCTGGATCGCCTCGCTGATCGACTGGGACGCCGACCGCGGGCTGGCGCCCGAGGCACTGGCGGCCTTCGGGGAGTACGTGGCCGCGGCCTGTATCCCCGACCCGCCCCCGGAGGCGGACGGGAGTGAGCCGCCCGCCCTGCCGCCCGCGGTGCTGCACCTGAGGCGTACCGTCGCCACGCTGGCTCGACGAGCACTGGGGAGGGCGCTGCCGTGACCACCGACGAGAACGAGAACTCCGGGAATCCGGAGGGGCGCGGCGCCTGGCGGCCGATCCCGGGGAGCGGCGAGTACGACTCCGACGCCACCGCCTTCGTCCAACTGCCGCCCGAGGACACGGCGGACGCGCCCCTGGCGGCGCGCGGCCACGGCTACGTACCACCGACGATCGACCAGCGGCCGGACAGCGGAGCGGGCGCCGCCGATCCGGGGGGCGCCGGTCGATGGGCACCGCACACCCCGCAGGCGCAGCCCGACCCGTACGGCTACGGGCAGGGACACGGGCACAGCCACGGCCAGGGCCACCCGCAGGGGTACGGCCCCGGCCCGGACCTGCCGCACGATCCGTCGGCGAGCGGGCAGTGGTCCTTCCCCACCGCCCCGGGGACGGCCGGACCGGGACCCGGCCAGGCGCCCCCGGCGCGGTCCCACGAACAGCGGCCCCACGAACAGCGGCCCCACGAACAGCGGTCCGACGAACACCGGTCCGCCGCACAGCAGCCCGCCGGACAGTGGGTGATCCCCGTCATCGGGGACGAGCTCCCCGACGAGTCCGGCGAGTTCACCACCTCCCTGCCCTCCACCTCGCAGTGGTCCGGCGGGGCGCCCCCGGCCACCCTTCCGGGTGGCGCGCGCGCCCCGTGGGCGACCGAACCGGAACCGGCGCCGGAGCCCGTCACGGAGCCCGAACCCGCCCCCGGGGCGGTCGCCGACGCACCGGCGCACGCCCCCGAGACGGCCCCGGACACGGACACCGGCACCGGACCGGAGCCGGAGCCGGAGGCCGTGACGGAACCCGGCCCGGACCCCGAGGCCGTACCCGAGCCGACCGCCGGCACCGACCCGGAACCGGACCCCGAACCGGCCCCCCTCAGCAGCAGCAACAACAGCGCCGAACACCCCGCCGACTCCTACGTCCTGAGCGTCAACGGCACCGACCGCCCGGTCACCGACGCCTGGATCGGCGAGTCCCTGCTCTACGTGCTGCGCGAACGCCTCGGCCTCGCCGGCGCCAAGGACGGCTGCTCCCAGGGCGAGTGCGGGGCCTGCAACGTCCAGGTCGACGGCCGTCTCGTCGCCTCCTGCCTGGTCCCGGCGGCCACGGCGGCCGGATCCGAGGTCCGTACGGTCGAGGGCCTGGCCTCCGACGGCGAACCGTCCGACGTCCAGCGCGCCCTGGCCAACTGCGGCGCCGTGCAGTGCGGCTTCTGCGTCCCCGGCATGGCCATGACCGTCCACGACCTGCTCGAAGGCAACCACGCCCCCACCGAGCTGGAGACCCGCCAGGCACTCAGCGGCAACCTCTGCCGCTGCTCCGGATACCGGGGCGTCCTCGACGCCGTCGGCGAGGTCATCGCCGAACGCGCGGCGAGCGCCGAGGCCGCCGACGAGGCCCGGATCCCGCACCAGGCACCACCGGGCGCCGGCGGCGCCCGCACCGCACCTCTCGACCCGCACGACGGAGGCATGGCGTGAGCAACGACGCGGCCACCGAGACCCAGGCACTCGACGGCCCCCGGCAGGAGCCGCCCGCACTGGGCCTCGGGGCGTCCCTCCCCCCGGCCGACGCCCGCGCCAAGACCGAGGGCACCTTCCCCTACGCCGCCGACCTCTGGGCCGAGGGCCTGCTCTGGGCCGCGCTGCTGCGCTCCCCGCACCCGCACGCCCGCATCGTGTCCATCGACACCTCCGCCGCGGCCGACATGCCCGGTGTACGCGCCGTGGTGACCCACGCCGACGTCCTCGGCGACCCCTCCTACGGACGGCTCGTCGCCGACCGCCCCGTCTTCGCCTCCGACCTCGTGCGCCACCACGGCGAGGCCATCGCCGCCGTCGCCGCCGACCACCCCGACACCGCCCGGATGGCCGCCGCCGCCATCGCCGTCGAATACGAGGTCCTGGACCCCGTCACCGACCCGGAGAAGGCGTTCGAGGCCGAGCCGCTGCACCCCGACGGCAATCTGATCCGGCACATCCCGCTGCGCTACGGCGACCCCGACCTCGTCGGCGAGGTCGTCGTCGAAGGGCTGTACCGCATCGGCCGCCAGGACCCCGCGCCCATCGGCGCCGAGGCCGGACTCGCCGTGCCCCGCCCCGACGGCGGAGTGGAGATCTACACCGGCTCCACCGACCCGCACACCGACCGGGACCTCGCCGCCGCCTGCTTCGGCCTCGAACCCGACCAGGTGAAGGTCGTCGTCACCGGCGTCCCCGGCGCCACCGGCGACCGCGAGGACCCCGGCTTCCAGATCCCGCTCGGCCTGCTCGCGCTGCGCACCGGCTGCCCCGTCAAGCTGGCCGCGACCCGCGAGGAGTCCTTCCTCGGGCACGCCCACCGGCACCCGACGCTGCTGCGCTACCGGCACCACGCGGACACCGAGGGCCGGCTCGTCAAGGTCGAGGCCCAGATCCTGCTCGACGCCGGGGCGTACGCCGACGCCTCGTCCGAATCCCTCGCGGCGGCCGTGGCGTTCGCCTGCGGCCCCTACATCGTCCCGCACGCCTTCATCGAGGGCTGGGCCGTCCGCACCAACAACCCGCCCTCGGGACACGTCCGGGGCGAGGGCGCGATGCAGGTCTGCGCCGCGTACGAGGGCCAGATGGACAAGCTCGCGACCAAACTCGGCATCGACCCCGCCGAACTGCGGCTGCGCAACGTCCTGGCGACCGGCGACATCCTGCCCACCGGCCAGACGGTGACCTGTCCGGCACCCGTCGCCGAACTGCTGCGCGCCGTAAGGGACTTCCCGCTGCCCAAGCTCCCCAAGGACATCCCCGAGTCGTCCTGGCTGCTGCCGGGCGGACCGGAGGGCGCGGGCGAGCCCGGCGCCGTACGCAGAGGCGTCGGCTACGCGCTCGGCATGGTCCACATGCTCGGCGCCGAGGGCACCGACGAGGTCTCCACCGCCACGGTCAAGGTCCACGACGGTGTCGCCACCGTCATCTGCGCGGCCGTCGAGACCGGCCAGGGCTTCTCCACCCTCGCCCGCCAGATCGTCCAGGAGACGCTCGGCATCGAGGAGGTCCACGTCGCGTCGGTCGACACCGACCAGCCCCCGGCCGGACCCGCCACGCACGGCCGCCACACCTGGGTCTCCGGCGGCGCGGTCGAGCGGGCCGCGAAGATGGTCCGTACCCAGCTCCTCCAGCCGCTGGCCCACAAGTTCGGCATGTCGACGGAGCTGCTCCAGATCACCGACGGCAAGATCACCTCGTACGACGGTGTGCTGTCGACCACCGTCACCGAGGCGATGGACGGCAAGGAACTGTGGGCCACGGCCCAGTGCCGCCCGCACCCCACCGAACCGCTGGACGAGTCGGGCCAGGGCGACGCGTTCGTGGGGCTCGCCTTCTGCGCGATCCGCGCGGTCGTGGACGTCGACATCGAACTCGGCTCCGTGCGCGTCGTGGAGATGGCCGTCGCGCAGGACGTCGGCCGGGTCCTCAACCCGGCGCAGCTCGCCACCCGTATCGAGGCGGGCGTCACCCAGGGCATCGGTACGGCGCTGACGGAGAACCTCCGCACCAACCGCGGTCTGGTACGCCGTCCCGACCTCACCGGCTACGCCCTGCCGACGTCCCTGGACGCGGCGGACATCCGGATCGTGAAACTGGTCGAGGAACGCGACGTGGTGGCCCCGTTCGGCGCCAAGCCCGCCAGCGCGGTACCGGTCGTGACCTCCCCGGCGGCGGTCGCGGCGGCGGTCCGCGCGGCGACCGGCCGCCCGGTCAACCGGCTGCCGATCCGGCCCCAGTCGGCGGTGGTGACGTCCGGCGGGTGAACGCCCCGGACACCGGGGCGGGGGGCCGGGGCGGGCCACTCGCGCTCGCCCGGACCGGCGACCGCCCGGCGTTCGACCGGCTGGTGGGTCCCTACCGCCGGGAACTGCACCTGCACGCCTACCGGATGCTCGGCTCCTTCCACGACGCGGACGACGTGGTCCAGGAGACGCTCCTGCGCGCCTGGCGCGCCCTCGACCGCTTCGAGGAGCGACGGGGCACGGCGGACGATCCGGTACGGGCCTGGCTCTACCGGATCGCCACCAACCGCTGTCTGACCCTGCTGGAGACCCGCGCCCGCCGCGAACTGCCCACCGGCTTCGGGCACGACGAACGCCCGCCGGACGACATCGCGTGGCTGGAGCCGTACCCCGACGCGCTGCTCGACGCCGACCCGGGGACGGCCGCGCTGCGCCGCGAATCGGTGGAACTCGCTTTCGTCGTCGCGCTCCAGCGGCTGTCACCGATGCAGCGGGCGGCGGTCGTGCTGCGCGACGTGCTCGACTTCCCGGCGCGTGAGGCGGCGGACGTCCTCGACACGACGGTGCCCTCGGTCAACAGCGCGCTTCAGCGGGCCCGCCGCGCCCTCGCGGCCGGCCGGCGCCCCGGGGACTCCCGCACCCAGCGCCAGGAACTCGGCGCGCTGCCGCCCGGCGAACTGCGGGCGCTGGCACGGCGGTACGCGCGGGCGTGGGACCGGGGCGACGTGGACGCGATCGTGGCGATGCTCGGGGACGACGTGCGGTACTCGATGCCGCCGGGCGCCACCTGGTACGAAGGCCCGGACGCGGTAAGGGAGTTCCTGGTCCGGTACCCGCTCACCCTGCGGTGGCGGTTCGTGCCCACCCGGTCCAACGGTCAGCTCGCGTTCGGCGCGTACCTGCTGGACGAGGGGAGCGGCCGGTTCCGGCCGGTGGGGGTGGACGTCCTGACACTGCGGTCGGGGCGGGTGTCGGCCGTCACGGCGTTCCTGACGGCGGATCTGACGCCGTGGGGGCTGCCGGAGGAGCCGCCGGAGGGGGAGCTGGAGGGGGAGTCGGCCGGAGAGCCGGCCGGGGAACCGGACGCGGGGCCGGGCGAAGGACCAGGCGCGGAGTAGCGCGTGCCGGGTGGGGGCCAGGGCCGCACGGACGGCCCCGCGCGCGTCCGCCGCCCGGCGCGCGCCTGCTCCGCCCGTCACAGCCGCGCCCCACCACAGCCCTGCCCGGCCTCCACCTGCCCGGCCTCCATGCGTCCGGCCTCCACCTGCCCGGCCTCCACCTGCCCGGCCTCCACCTGCCCGGCCTCCGTCCGCCCTGCCTCCATGCGCCCTGCCTCCACTTGCCCGGCCTCCACCCGCCCCGCCTCCGTCCGCCCGGCCTCCACCCGCCCGGCCTCCACCCGCCCCGCCTCCACCTGCCCTGCCTCCATGCGCCCTGCCTCCACCTGCCCGGCCTCCACCCGCCCCGCCTCCGTCCGCCCGGCCCCCGTCCGCCTCGCGGAAAGTTCTGCCCGCCGCCCCGATCAGTTCCGCCGCCCCGCCGGGTTGCACCTGTGAGAGACCGACCCACCACCTCACACAGGAGAGCCCATGCTGCTGGAGAAGAAGACCGCGATCGTCTACGGCGGTGGCGGCCACATCGGCGCGGCCGTCGCCCGCGCCTTCGCCCGTGAGGGCGCGCACGTACATCTGGCGGGGCGCACGGAGGCGACCCTGCGGGCCGTGGCCGACGACATCAACGCCACCGGCGGGCCCGGCCGCGCGAGTGCCGCCGTCGTGGACGCGCTCGACGCCGGCGCCGTCGACCGGCACACCGACGAGGTCGCCGCGGCGGCGGGAGGGCTCGACATCTCGGTCAACGTCATCTCCGACGCCGACATCCAGGGCACGCCCCTGGTGGAGATGGACATCGAGGACTATCTGCGGCCCGTCACCGTGGCGCTCCGCTCGAAGTTCCTCACCAGCCGCGCCGCCGCCCGCCACATGACGGGCCGGCGCTCCGGGGTGATCCTCTTCGTCGGCGGCACCTTCGACCGCTCCGTGGCCGGAGACGTGTACGTCGGCGGGCTCCAGCCCGCGCTGGACGCCGTCGAGTCGCTGCGCAGGCAACTGGCCGCCGAGATCGGCCGGTACGGCGTACGCGTTCTCACCCTCCGCACCAGCGGGTTCCCCGAGAGCATCCCGGAGAGCTACGACGAGGGCCGGGCGATCCGGTCCTTCCTCGACGGGCGGACGCTTACCGGGCGGGCCGCGACGCTGGCGGAGGCGGGGGAGATCGCGGCGTTCGTGGCGTCGGACCGGGCACGGACGCTCAGCGGGACGGCGGTCAACATGACGGTGGGCGCGAGCCTGGACTGACCGCGCGGGCGAGGAGCCCGGCCGGGAAGCCGGGCGAGCCTCCCGGACGGGGGAGGCGTTCGCGACGGGGGAAGGAGAGGCCGTGGCGGGAATCGAACCCACGTAACTCGATTTGCAGTCGAGCCCCTGAACCACTCGGGCACACGGCCGTGCGGACCGCCGTCGCGTACGTGTTCCGTACCTTCCGGCGGTGCGTCGTGATTCGACCGTAGGCGGGGCGCCCGGCACCGCTCAAGGGCGCCGGGCGCCCCGCAACGCGACTGCCACACCCCGTTCACGCACGGGCGGGCGGGACCCCGGCGGGGGCCTCGGAGGCGTACGACGAAGGGACCAGCGCGGTCACGACCACCGACAGGTTCCACCTGTCACCAAGCCCCTTACGCTGAGCCCATGACCGCCCTGGAACCGGGTGACGCCGATGTCGCCGCCGAAGCCGCCCCGCATGCCCCGCCCGTCCTGCCCGGCCCGCCCCTGGCCAAGAACCTCGGCGGGGGCATCGGTGGGGACCTCGGTGGAGACATCAGCGGGGACCTCGGTGGGGACGGCATCCTCGGCAGGACCCACCGGGCGCTCAGCGTCGGCATCATCTGCGTCGTCCTGCTGATCGCCTTCGAGGCCACGGCGGTCGGTACCGCGATGCCGGTGGCGGCGCGCGAGCTGCGGGGCGTCTCGCTGTACGCCTTCTCCTTCTCCGCGTACTTCACCACCAGCCTCTTCGCGATGGTGCTCTCCGGCCAGTGGGCCGACCGCAGCGGCCCGCTCCGGCCGCTCGTCACCGGCATCAGCGCCTTCGCGGCCGGACTGCTCCTCTCCGGCACGGCCGGCGCCATGTGGCAGTTCATCGCCGGCCGGGCGGTCCAGGGGCTCGGCGGCGGACTGGTGATCGTCGCGCTGTACGTGGTGGTCGGCCGCGCCTACCCGGAACGGCTGCGCCCCTCGATCATGGCCGCGTTCGCCGCGAGCTGGGTGATCCCCTCCGTGGTCGGCCCGCTCGCCTCCGGGACGGTCACCGAACACCTCGGCTGGCGCTGGGTGTTCATCGGCATCCCGGTCCTGGTCGTGCTGCCGCTGGCGACGGCGCTGCCCGCGATCCGGCAGATGGCGGCCGGGCCCGCCGACCCCACGGAGCCCGTACCCCCCTTCGACCGGCGCCGGATCCGGCTGGCGCTGGCGATCTCGCTGGGCGCGGGACTGCTCCAGTACGCGGGCCAGGACCTGAACTGGTTCTCGCTGCTCCCCGGCGTGGCCGGCGCCGCCCTGGTCGTACCCGCCGTCCTCGGCCTGCTGCCGCCCGGCACCTACCGGGCCCGCCGGGGCATGCCGTCCGTCGTCCTGCTGCGCGGGGTCGCGGCGGGCTCCTTCATCGCGGCGGAGAGCTTCGTCCCGCTGATGCTCGTCACCCAGCGGGGCCTGTCGCCGACACTGGCGGGCCTCTCCCTGGCGGTCGGCGGCGCGACCTGGGCCCTCGGCTCGTACATCCAGTCCCGCCCCCGAGCGGAACGGCACCGCGAACGGCTGCTGATGGGCGGCATGGTGCTGGTCGCCGCCTCCATCGCCGCCGCGCCGAGCGTCCTGATCGAGGCGGTCCCGGTCTGGGTCGTGGGCGTCGCCTGGGCGGTCGGCTGCCTCGGCATGGGCGCGGTCATCGCGTCCACGAGCGTGCTGCTGCTGAAGCTCTCCCCGCCGGAGGAGGCGGGTACCAACTCCGCCGCCCTCCAGATATCCGACGGCCTGTCCAACATCCTGCTCCTGTCGGCGGGCGGCGCGGCGTTCGCGGCCCTGGGCGGCGGCGCGGTCGGCACCCACGACCTCTCCACGACCACCGCCTCCCACCCGGCGGCCTTCGCGGCGGTCTTCCTCCCGATGGCGGCCGTGGCCCTGGCAGGCGTATGGGTGGCGACCCGGGTCCGGGCAGCGCGATAACCGGTACTGCTCCGGCCCCAAGATCGGTACCTTTTCGATATGGCGATGAACCTGCGTCTCCGGGACGACCAGCACGAAGCGCTCAGGCGCCAGGCGGAAGCCGAGGGCCTCAGCATGCACGCCATCGTGCTCAAGGCGGTCGACCACTATCTGCGACTCGAGGGCGACCGGGCGTCCGTCCGGCGGCTCGGCGCCACCTACGCGGCGCGTCACTCCGAACTGCTCCGGCGGCTGGGGGAGTAGGGCATGAAATACCTGACCGTCGAGGAGACCCTCGACCTGGCGGAACTCGGCTGCGACGGACAGCGGGTCGCGGTCCGCGACCTCGGGCTGCTCAGCTCGGCGGCGCACCGCCCGCAATCGCAGATGTTCGGGGTCGAGGCGTACGCGGACCTCTTCGAGAAGGCGGCGGCGCTGCTCCAGTCGCTGGCGGTCAACCACCCCCTGGTGGACGGCAACAAGCGGATGGCGTGGATGTCGACGGCTGTCTTTCTCGACCTCAATGGCATCGGCATGCTGGACGTCGATCAGGACGAGGCGTACGACCTCGTCATCGACGTCGCCACCGGCAGCGTCGAGGACCCCGGCCGGATCGGGGACCGGCTGCGGGCCCTGCACCTCGCCGGGGCGCCTGCCGTGTGACCCGGGTCGCACCTGAGGGACCCCCCGTTCGTTCGGGGCGGGATCGGGCCGGGCCGCCGGTAGGGTGGCCCGGTTGTCATATCCGAACCCGGGGCCCCGCCGCCCCCGAGTCCCGTAACCCGTGCACCCGAGCGCCCGTGAACCGGAGACCGTGACTACTACCGCCTCCCACCACCTCTCACCCGCCTTCCCCGGCCGTGCCCCCTGGGGTACCGCCGGCAAGCTGCGTGCCTGGCAGCAGAAAGCGCTGGAGCGCTATCTCCAGGACCAGCCCCGTGACTTCCTCGCCGTCGCGACCCCCGGCGCCGGGAAGACGACCTTCGCGCTGACCCTCGCGTCGTGGCTGCTGCACCACCACGTCGTGCAGCAGGTCACCGTCGTCGCGCCGACCGAGCATCTGAAGAAGCAGTGGGCGGACGCCGCCGCGCGGATCGGAATCCGGCTCGACCCGGAGTACAGCGCGGGACCGCTGAGCAAGGACTACCACGGGGTCGCCGTGACGTACGCGGGCGTCGGCGTACGCCCCATGCTCCACCGCAACCGCTGCGAGCAGCGCAAGACCCTGGTCATCCTCGACGAGATCCACCACGCCGGTGACTCCAAGTCCTGGGGCGAGGCGTGTCTCGAAGCGTTCGAGCCGGCCGCCCGGCGCCTCGCGCTGACCGGTACGCCCTTCAGGTCGGACACCAACCCGATCCCCTTCGTCGCGTACGAGGAGGGAAACGACGGCATCCGCCGGTCCGCCGCCGACTACACCTACGGCTACGGCAACGCGCTCGGCGACGGCGTCGTGCGGCCCGTCATCTTCCTCAGCTACAGCGGGAACATGCGCTGGCGCACCAAGGCCGGTGACGAGGTCGCCGCCAAGCTCGGCGAGCCCATGACCAAGGACGCGACCTCGCAGGCGTGGCGCACCGCGCTCGACCCGCGCGGCGACTGGATGCCCAATGTGCTGCGCGCCGCCGACCAGCGGCTCACCGAGGTGCGCAAGTCCATCCCGGACGCCGGGGGACTGGTCATCGCCACGGACCAGGACTCGGCCCGCGCCTACGCCAAGCTGATCCGCGAGATCACCGGCACCAAGGCGACCGTCGTGCTCTCCGACGAGGACGCCGCGTCCCGGCGCATCGACGAGTTCAGCGCGAATGAGGAGCGCTGGATGGTCGCCGTCCGGATGGTGTCGGAGGGCGTCGACGTACCGCGCCTGGCGGTCGGCGTGTACGCCACCACCATCTCCACGCCGCTGTTCTTCGCGCAGGCCGTCGGCCGTTTCGTCCGCTCGCGGCGGCGCGGTGAGACCGCGTCCGTGTTCCTGCCGACCATCCCCAATCTCCTCGGCTTCGCCAACGAGATGGAGATCGAGCGCGACCATGTCCTCGACAAGCCCAAGAAGGCCGGCGAGGACGACCCGTACGCCGAGTCCGAGAAGGAGATGGCGGAGGCCGAGCGCGAACTCGACGAGGACACCGGCGAGCAGGACGCGCTGCCCTTCGAGGCGCTGGAGTCCGACGCGGTCTTCGACCGGGTGCTGTACGACGGCGCCGAGTTCGGCATGCAGGCGCACCCCGGCAGCGAGGAGGAGCAGGACTACCTCGGTATCCCCGGACTGCTGGAGCCCGACCAGGTCCAGATGCTCCTCCAGAAGCGGCAGGCCCGGCAGATCGCGCACAGCCGCAAGAAGCCGGACGCCGAGGCGGATCTGCTGGAGCTGCCCGCCGACCGGCGCCCCGTGGTCTCCCACAAGGAACTGCTCGAACTGCGCAAGCAGCTCAACACGATGGTCGGCGCCTACGTCCACCAGAGCGGCAAACCGCACGGAGTGATCCACACCGAGCTGCGCCGGGTCTGCGGCGGCCCGCCGAGCGCGGAGGCGACGGGCGGCCAACTCCGCGAACGGATCCGAAAAGTTCAGGAGTGGGCCACCCGGATGCGCTGAGCCCGAAGATTTTTTCCGCCCTCGGAGACGCCGTCCTGGCGTCTCCGAGGTGTTTCCGGGGTGCTTCTACGCGCGTCCATTCAGTAGAAATCAAGTGCTTTGTCCTCCTTGGTGCCTTTTTGGTGCTCGTTGTGGCGCGAAGAGGGACCAACCGACCGCCCATGACCGGATTCTGGACGAGGTCTTCCGCTGAGCGGTACGGATCGCTACTGTCCCGGCAATACACACGCGCCGTGGCTCCACCGCTGCGGACCGCAGCCGGTGCGCCACGACCGGCCTGTCGACGGCCTCCGTGTGCGTCGCCGTCGGACCGGCGCCGCGTCCCCACACGTGAGACGGCCGTCGTCACTCACTCCGAAACTCCGAAGGAGAGGGCGTCGTGACCGCGGAGACCTCCCAGACGCTCGACCGGGGACTACGTGTCCTCAAACTGCTCGCCGACACCGACCACGGGCTGACCGTCACCGAGCTGTCCACCAAGCTCGGTGTCAACCGCACCGTCGTCTACCGGCTGCTCGCCACCCTCGAACAGCACGCCCTGGTCCGCCGCGACCTCGGCGGGCGCGCCCGCGTGGGCCTCGGGGTGCTGCGGCTGAGCCGCCAGGTGCACCCGCTCGTACGGGAGGCCGCGCTGCCCGCCCTGCGGTCGCTCGCCGAGGACATAGGAGCCACCGCCCATCTCACCCTCGTGGACGGCGCCGAGGCGCTGGCCGTGGCCGTCGTGGAGCCGACCTGGACGGACTACCACGTCGCCTACCGCGCCGGTTTCCGGCATCCCCTGGACCGGGGCGCGGCCGGCAAGGCCATCCTGGCGGCCCGGCAGGGCTCGTACACCGAGGCCCGCTGCACCCTCACCCACGGCGAGCTGGAGGCGGGGGCCAGCGGCGCCGCCGCCGCGCTCGTCGGCGTCACCGGGATCGAGGGCAGCGTGGGCGTGGTGATGCTCGCCGACTCCGTGCCGGAACGGGTGGGCCCGCGCGTGGTCGACGCCGCGCGCGAGGTGGCCGACGCGCTGCGCTGAACCGGGCCGGGCGCACCCGGCGACAGGCCCTGAACCCCCTCCCCCGACCGGCCGATAGATTGGCGCCGTGCTCTCTCGTCTCTCCGGTCTCTCACGCCCCCGCACCCTCGCGCTCTCGGCGCTGCCCGTCGCCGCGCTGCTCGTCGTCGTGGGCGCCGCCCCGCTGCCGTACGCGGTGGCCCAGCCGGGCCTGACCGCGAACGTCCTCGGCGACTACCGGGGCACGCCCGTCATCACCGTCGACGGCACGCGGACCCGCGAGCCCGAGGGCGAGCTGAGGATGACGACGATCCTGGCGACGGGCCCGTCCGCCGACGTCGACCTCGCCGATGTCCTCGACGGCTGGTTCCGGACCGACCGCGCGGTGCTGCCGCGCGACTCCGTCTACCCGGCGGGCCGGTCCGACAAGGAGATCGAGCGGCACAACACCGACGAGATGGTGAAGTCGCAGAACGTCGCTGTCGAGGCGGCCCTCGCCCAGCTCGGCCGCGAGCCGGGCTCCGTCGACGTCACCCTCCACCTCGCCGACGTCGGCGGCCCCAGCGCGGGCCTCCTCTTCGCCCTCGGCGTCGTCGACCTGCTCGACGGCGACGGCTCGGGCGGCGACCTCACCGGCGGCCGGTCCGTCGCGGGCACCGGCACCATCGGCGCCGACGGCGAGGTGGGCGCGGTCGGCGGAGTCTCCCTGAAGACCCAGGCGGCGAGCCGCGACGGCGCCACGGTCTTCCTGGTCCCGGCGGCGGAATGCGCGGACGCCCGGTCCGAACTCCCCAAGGGCCTGCGCCTGATCCCCGTCACGACCCTGAAGGGCGCGGTGTCGTCCCTGAAGGCGCTGGAACGGGGCGGGAAGGTTCCGGCCTGCTGAGGTGAGCGGCGCTCGCGGACGGCGCCGCGTCCAGTCCCCGCCACACCGGCAGCAGCGGACTCAGGCTCACCAGGAAATAGGCGCCGCCCATCAGCAGCAGCGCGGCCGGCAGCCCGGGGCCCTCGACCAGGAGACCGGCTGTCAGGCCGCCCAGGGGCATGGCCAGTTCGCACCCGGCGGTCATCGCGCCCGCGACCCGGCTGCGCAGTTCGTCCGGGACGCGTTCGTACATGACCGTCGTCAGGATCGGGTTGATCATCCCGCCCGCCAGGCCCGCCCCGCCCATGACCACCGCGAGTGCCGCCGTGGAGTCGGTGAGACCGGCCACCAGGAAGCGCGGCGTACCGCAGAGCAGGACGGCGACCGCGAGGACCGTACGGCGGGTGAAGCGGTGGCCCACCGCGCCGTACAGCAGGGCGCCCAGCAGGCCACCGGCGCCGATCATCGCCATGACCAGGCCCAGTTCGGCGGCGCCGCCGAGGTTCCGCTCCGCGTGGACGGGGAGCAGGACCGCGTTCCAGCCCTGGTCGATGCCGTTCATCAGCATCGCCATGACGACCACCGCCGCCAGGAGCCGGGTGCGCGCCAGACAGGCGTAGCCCTCGCGCAGTTCGGCGACGTACGTACGCGGGGAGACCGGCGGCATGTCCTTGACCGGGCGCGCGGCCTTGAGCCCGCGCAGCCCGGCGGCTGTCAGCGCCGCCGACAGCAGGAACGTCAACGCGTCGAGCAGCAGGGCGACTTCGGCGCCCAGCAGGGCGATCACCAGGCCCGCGAGGGCCGCGCCGGCCATCCTTGCGCCTCGCTCGACGGCGTCGAAGAGGCTGGCGGCGCGGGGGAGGGTGGTGCCCGCGTGCGCGGCGAGGTCCGGCACGAGGACGTAGCGGGCCGTGTCGCCCGGTGTGTGGGCGAGTCCGTGCAGCGCCACCAGCGCGCAGAGCGCCCAGAACGGGAGGGCGCCGGCGTGGTGCAGCAGCGGGATCGCCCCGACGGAGACCGCGCACACCAGGTCGGAGGCGACCGATACGCGCCGCCGCCCGATCCGGTCGATGACCGGGCCGCCGATGAGCGCGGAGAGGACGATCGGCAGGGTGGCGCAGAACGCCACCACCCCCGCGCTTCCCGCGCTGCCGGTCGTCCGGAGCACGAACCACGGGATACCGATCAGGCTCAGTGTCCGGCCCGTCGCGGAGATCGCGTTGGCGGTCAGGACGGCGGTGAGCGGCCACCGCCGCCACGCCACTGCCGCGCTCACGCGGCCCGGATCCGGGACCGCGCGGACGGGCCGACGAGCCGGAGCCCCCACTCGACCAGCAGCCAGCCCAGCCGGGACCGCAGCCGAGCGGATCGAGGGGCGGGAAGGGCGGGAAGGGCGGTAAGAGCCGGGCGAGTGGGGAGGGCCGGAACGGCGTACGGGTCGCGGCTGGGGTTGGGGCTGTGGCTGGGGTTGGGACCGTGCTCGTGAGCGGCGGCGCGGGCCACGGCGCGGACGTGGTACGCCTCGGCCTCGGCGCGCAGTTCGGCCTCGCGTAGGGCGTGCGGCTGGAGATACGTATCGAAAAATGACATGACAAATCGTCCCTTCACGCGCCGCCTGTGGTGGGGCGCGGCAGTGGTGCTCGGAGGCTGGAGGGGGAGCGGACGGGCTACGGCAGGGCAGCCGGGCGCGACCGCTGTCGGTGCGGGAACCAGGTCGGGAAGCGGGTCGGGAACCAGGTCGGGCGTCGGGTCGGGCGCCGTTCGGGCGTCGGTTCAGGCGTCGTTCGGGGGTTCGTACGGGCGCCGGCTCGGGTGCCGGATCAGGCGTCCGGTCCGACACCCGTTCGGGAATCGGGTGCGGCGTCGGGCAGGTTGAGCCGGCGCTGCGGCAGGGCGTGCAGATGGATGCGTACCTGCGCCACGTCCGCGTCGCTCTCCGCTATCTCGCGGTCCTGATAGTCCTCGATCAAGTCGTGCACCCGGCTTTCCAGTTCGGAGAGCAGGTCGGGCGTCAGCCGCAGTGTGAAGTCGCTGAAGTCGGCCCGGGTCGACCAGGTGTCCGGCCAGTCGTGCATGGTCCCCAGCCAGGTGTTCACCTCCTGGCCGTGGAGGTTGGCGACCTCGTGGAGGAAGGTGTTCAGCGCCCCGCGCACCTCGGGGTTGGGGTCGTGGTGCAGGTCGGTGTCGACCGTGAACCCCTTGTCGGCCGCCTTCCACCAGCGCTCCCGGCCCTTGCCGCGCCCGGGGTCGTCCGACACGAACCCGTACTCGGCGAGCTGCCGCAGGTGATAGCTGGTGGCGCCGCTCGACTCGCCCAGCCGGTCGGCGAGCTGGGACGCGGTGGCCGGACCGTGGTGCCGCAGGGCGGTCAGCAGCCGGATCCGCAGAGGATGGGCGAGCCCGCGCAGCGAGCGCGGGTCCAGGGTGCGCATGTCCGGTACGGGAACGTCCTCGCCGGACCCGTCGCGGGGGGCGGGGTCCTGAGCGGGGACATCGGGGTTCTCGGCCATGACTCCATCGTAGACATGCAAAGGAGTGGTTGCAAGGGTTTCTTTGCAACCACTCCTTCGGGCTTCGGGAACGCCCCCGTCCGGCTCAGCCCTCCTTGATGAACCCCTCCTCGATCAGCCAGTCCTTCGCCACCTCGTGCGGATCCTGGCCCTCCACGTCCACCTTCGCGTTCAGCGTCTGCGCGATGCCGGTGGTGAGCCGCTCGGTCAGCGGGTCGAGCAGCCCCGCGATCTCGGGGTACTTCTTGTACGTCGCGCTGTGGATCACCGGCGCCGCGTTGTAGTTCGGGAAGAAGTGCTTGTCGTCGGTGACCGTGTCCAGATCCATCGCCTTGATCCGGCCGTCCGTCGTGAACACCTCACCGGTCAGGCAGGAGTCGGACTCCGAGACCTGCGTGTAGATGATTCCGGCGTCCATTTTCTTCACGCTGGACGCGGGGATCTTCATCCCGTACGCCTTCACCATTCCCGGCAGCCCGTCGTCCCTGGACGCGAACTCGTTCTCCACACAGATCGAGACCGCGCCCGGCTCCTTCTTCGACAGGGCGGCGACGTCCGACATCGTCTTCAGCTTGTACTTCGCGTTGTTCCGCTTGCTGATGCCCAGCGAGTAGGTGTTGTTGAGCGTGGACTGCGGCAGCCAGGTCACGTCGTGCGCGCGGTCCGCGTCCCGTACCGCCGCCCACTGCTCCCGCGAGTCGACGATCGGCTTCGCGTTGCCGAGGTACGTGATCCAGGCCGTGCCCGTGTACTCGTACATCGCGTCCGCGTCGCCCTTGACGATGGCCTCGCGCGCGCTGATCGAGCCCGGCAGATTCGTCCGGTCCACGACCTCCGCGCCCGCCGCCTTGAAGATCAGACCGATCATCTGGCCGAGGATGATGTTCTCGGAGAAGTTCTTCGACGTCACCGTCAGCGAGGCCCCCTTGAGGGGTTCGCCCTTGCCGATCGAGCCGGGCGCGACCTCGTCCACCAGCGGCGAGCCGCTCTTGAGACCGCATCCGCTCAGTGCGGCGGCGCTCAGCATCAGCGCCAGCCCGCCCGTCACCATCTTGCGGCGCGCCTTCCGGCAGCCGTACCGCGTTACACGTGTCCGTCGCATCAGCGCTCCTCCAGTCCGCGCGGGGTGAGCACCACTTCGACCAGCGACGCCAGCCAGTCCACCAGCAGCGCCAGCGTCACCGTGAGCACCGAGCCGAGGACCAGCACCGGCATGCGCTGTGTCTGGATGCCCGAGGTGATCAGGTCGCCGAGCCCGCCGCCACCGCCGAAGGTGGCCAGCGTCGCCGTTCCGACGTTGAGCACCAGCGCCGTCCGTACGCCCGCGAGTATCAGCGGCACGGCCAGCGGGAGTTCCACCTTGGTCAGGGTGGCGAGCGAGGACATCCCGATCCCGCGCGACGCCTCCACCATCTGCGGATCGATGGCCCGCAGGCCCGCCACGGTGTTGGCGAGCACCGGCAGCACCGCGTAGGCGACCATGCCGACGATCGCCGTCGAGGGTCCGATGCCCAGCCAGATCACCAGCAGCGCCAGCAGTCCGATGGCCGGCGTCGCCTGGCCGATGTTGGCCAGCGCCGTCACCAGGGGCGCCGCCCGCGACAGCCCGCGCCGGGTCAGTGCGACCCCCAGCGGAATCGCGATGACCAGCACCCAGAAGGTGGAGATCGCGGTCAGTTCGACGTGCTGCCACAGGCGCAGCGTCACATTGCCGTCGGCGAGCGAGTTCCGGGCGATCGAGTCGAGCGTGACGTTCGTGATCCACACGTATGTCAGGACCAGGACGACCGCGACCGACGCGGGCACCGTCAGCAGCTTCGCGCGGGTGATCCGGCGTTCGGGAGCGGCGGGCGGTGTGTCCGGCGCCGGCTTCTCGGCGACGGGGGCCGGTTCCCCGGCGTCGTACCCGCCCGCCGGGCTTGCCTCCTGCGGGGGAGAGGTCATGCGTCCGCACCGCCCTCGGGCCCCTGGCCCGCCCGTTGCCGGCGCTGGTCCGCCAGCTCGTGCTGGTGCTCGAAGGCGGTGAGCCGGTCCGCCTCCAGCATTTCCTGGACGGACGTCATCAGCGTCGCCATGTCGACGACCCCGATGTACTCGCCGCGCCGTCCGGTCACCGCGACCCGGCCGCCGCTGTCGGTCAGCACGGCCTCCAGCGCGTCGTGCAGGGTCGCGTCCCTGGTCACGGTGTCCTGCACCAGCTGTCCCGCGTTGGCGAGCGAACCCTTGGCGCGCGAGAGGTCGCCCCGGCGCAGCCATTTGTACGGGCGGTTCTTCCGGTCCAGCATCAGCAGTTCGTTGTGCGGGCCGCTGCTCAGCTTGTTGAAGATCGACTGGAGCGGGTCCTCGACCGTCACCGTCGGGAACTCGGCGATCTCCACCTCCCTCACACGTGTCAGGTTCAGCCGCTTCAGCGCCGCCCCCGCGCCCACGAAGCCCGACACGAAGTCGTCGGCGGGGTTGGTGAGGATCGCCTCCGGGGTGTCGAACTGGGCGATCTGCGAACGCTCCCGCAGGATCGCGATCCGGTCGCCGAGCTTGATCGCCTCGTCGAAGTCGTGCGTCACGAACACGATCGTCTTGTGCAACTCGTGCTGAAGCCGGATCAGTTCGTCCTGGAGATGGTCACGGGTGATCGGGTCGACCGCGCCGAACGGCTCGTCCATCAGCAGGACGGGCGGGTCGGCGGCGAGCGCCCGCGCCACGCCCACCCGCTGCTGCTGCCCGCCGGAGAGCTTGCGCGGGTAACGGCCGTGGAACTCGCGCGGATCGAGCCCGACGAGGTCGAGCATCTCCTCGACGCGGTCCTTCACCCGGGTCGCGGACCAGCCGATCATCTTGGGGACGAGCGCGATGTTCTCGGCGACCGTCATGTGCGGGAAGAGTCCGGACGACTGGATCGCGTAACCGATCTGCCGGCGCAGCTTCACCGGGTCCATGTCGGTGACGTCCTCGTCGTTGATCCTGATCCGCCCGGACGAGGGCTCGATCAGCCGGTTGATCATCTTGAGGGTGGTGGACTTGCCGCAGCCGGACGGGCCGACCAGGATCACGGTCTCGCCCGCCTTGATCTCCATGGAGACGTTGTCCACGGCGGGTTGGGAGCCACCCGGATAGCGCTTGGTGAGCCCGTCGAGGTGGATGGTGGCGCCACTCGTGGAGGCGGCACCGATCCCGGACGCCGCGCCCTCCGTGGACGTGGACGTGGACGTGGCGACGCCGTCCGTGGACGGCGAACCGGTCGGTGATGTTTCGGCGGTCTTCTCAGACACGTATCCCCCTCGGGATGGTGAGCCGGCCGAGCAGGACGTACGCGGCGTCGAAGAGCAGGGCGAGTATGACGATGCCGACCGTGCCGGCGAGGACCTGGTTGATGGCGTTGGCGCTGCCCAGCGAGGCGATCCCGCGGAAGATCTCGTTGCCGAGGCCGGGTCCGGAGGCGTACGCGGCGATGGCGGCGATGCCCATCAGCATCTGCGTCGAGACACGGATGCCGGTGAGGATCGGCGGCCACGCGAGCGGCAGCTCGACCTTCAGCAGCCGGGCGGTACGGGACATGCCGATGCCCTTGGCCGCGTCGACCAGGTCCGGGTCCACCCCGCGCAGTCCGACGACGGCGTTGCGGACGACGGGCAGCAGCCCGTACAGGGTCAGCACGATCACGGTGGGCGCGACGCCCAGGCCGACCAGCGGGATGAGCAGGCCGATGGCGGCCAGCGACGGAATGGTCATCACGGCCGCCGTGGAGAGGACCGCCAGATTGCCGCCCCAGGGGCTGCGGTAGGTCAGGACGCCGATGGCGACGCCCAGGACGGTGGCGATGGCCATGCACTGGAAGACGGCGCTGGCGTGCTGGAACGAGTCGGTGAGCAGTTGCTGGTGGCGGTTGGCCAGATAGTCCCAGAAGTCCACGGCGCTCCTCTCTGGTGTTTCGTAGTGGTTCGGGGTGGTACGTCATGCGTCGGCCGGTCGGGTGATCGGCCGTTCGTACGACCGGTCGCCGTCGGTGTCCCGAGCGGCCTGTTCCACCAGGGGGATGATCCGCAGCGGGACGGGGTTCTCCATGACGATGGCCGTGGAGGACCGCTGAATCCCTTCAAAACCGACAACCCGGTCGATCACGCGCTGAAGATCGGCGTTGGACCGGGCGACAAGTCGGCAGAACATATCTCCAGTTCCGGTGGTGGTATGCAGTTCGAGTACCTCGGGAACACCACTCAGATGGGCGCGTACATCCGCGCCCTGGCCCTGCTTGATCTCCAGGGTTGCGAACGCCGTGACGGGGTAGCCGAGAGCGGCGGGGTCGACGTCCGGGCCGAATCCCCGGATGACCCCGTTCGCCTGGAGGCGGTCCAGCCGCGCCTGTACGGTGCCGCGCGCGACCCCCAGCCTGCGGGACGCCTCCAGCACCCCGATGCGCGGCTCCCGGGCCAGCAGCACGATGAGCCTGCCGTCGAGTCCGTCGATTCCCATGGCGCCTCCTGGGGCGGTCGGTGGTGGGCATCCTGTGCAGATGGTCCGGTGTGCCCGGTGCCTTGCTGTACAGACTGCCCAGTGAATACGCGAAGTGTTGCGCACCTTGCGGATCGGCGGGACGCTGCGGTCATGGCAGATACCTCGGTGAACCTCGATTCCGTCCCGTCCACCGCGCGCGACGCCGACCCCTTCCCGGTCAAGGGGATGGACGCGGTCGTGTTCGCCGTCGGCAACGCCAAGCAGGCGGCGCACTACTACTCGACGGCGTTCGGCATGAAGCTGGTCGCCTACTCCGGCCCGGAGAACGGCAGCCGTGAGACCGCCAGCTACGTCCTCACCAACGGCGCCGCCCGCTTCGTCCTGACGTCGGTCATCAAGCCGACGTCCGAGTGGGGCCGCTTCCTGGCCGACCACGTGGCCGAGCACGGCGACGGCGTGATCGACCTCGCCATCGAGGTCCCGGACGCCCGCGCCGCGTACGCCTACGCCACCGCGCACGGCGCCACCGGTCTTGAGGAGCCCTACGAGGTCAAGGACGAGCACGGCACCGTGGTCCGCGCCGCCATCGCCACGTACGGCCGCACCCGCCACACCCTGGTCGAGCGGACCGGCTACGACGGCCCGTACCTGCCCGGCTACGTCACCGCCGCCCCGATGGTCGCGCCCCCCGCGAAGCGCACCTTCCAGGCCGTGGACCACTGCGTGGGCAACGTCGAGCTCGGCCGGATGAACGAGTGGGTGACCTTCTACAACAAGGTCATGGGCTTCACCAACATGAAGGAGTTCGTGGGCGACGACATCGCCACCGAGTACTCCGCCCTCATGTCGAAGGTCGTGGCCGACGGCACCCTCAAGGTGAAGTTCCCGATCAACGAGCCGGCGATCGCGAAGAAGAAGTCGCAGATCGACGAGTACCTGGAGTTCTACGGCGGCGCGGGCGTCCAGCACATCGCGCTCGCGACGAACGACATCGTCGCCTCCGTGCGCGCGATGCGGGCGGCCGGCGTCCAGTTCCTCGACACCCCCGACTCGTACTACGACACGCTCGGCGAGTGGGCGGGCGAGACCCGGGTGCCCGTCGAGACCCTGCGCGAGCTGAAGATCCTCGTGGACCGTGACGAGGACGGCTACCTGCTCCAGATCTTCACCAAGCCGGTCCAGGACCGGCCGACGGTGTTCTTCGAGATGATCGAGCGCCACGGCTCGATGGGCTTCGGAAAGGGCAACTTCAAGGCCCTGTTCGAGGCGATCGAGCGCGAGCAGGAGAAGCGCGGCAACCTCTGACGATCCGCCGGTTCACGTCCGGCGCGCGGTCCGGACGCGCGGTCCGGTACGCCGTTCCCCCGGAACACGGCGCGGCCCCACGGGAACTCCCGTGGGGCCGCGCCGTGTTCGTACGAGCCGGCTACTCCTTCGCGTTCCGCGGTCCGCCCTCCGCCAGCCCCGCCGCCGCCGGGTCGAGGACACGGGAGAGGAAGGACTGGGTGCGGGCGTGGCGCGGTGCGCCGATCACCTGCGCCGGGGGGCCGTCCTCCACGATGACGCCGCCGTCCATGAAGACGACCCGGTCGGCCACCTCGCGGGCGAAGCTCATCTCGTGCGTGACGACGAGCATCGTCATCCCCTCGTCGGCGAGCGAACGCATCACCGCGAGGACATCACCCACCAGCTCCGGGTCGAGCGCCGACGTCGGCTCGTCGAACAGCATCAGCTCCGGGTCCATCGCCAGCGCCCGTGCGATCGCCACCCGTTGCTGCTGACCGCCGGAGAGCTGGGCGGGATAGGACGACTCCTTGTCGGTCAGACCGACCCGGGCCAGCCGGTCGCGGGCGACCCGCGCCGCCTCCGTCTTGTCACGGCCCAGCACCCGGCGCTGAGGGAGCGTCAGATTCTGAAGCACCGTCAGATGCGGGAAGAGGTTGAACGACTGGAAGACCATCCCGATGCCGCGCCGCACCCGGTCGATGTCCACGTCCGGGTCGGTGACCTCCGCGCCGGCCACCAGGACCGTGCCCGACGTCGGCTCCTCCAGCCGGTTCACACAGCGCAGCAGCGTCGACTTGCCCGAACCGGACGGGCCGATGACACACACCACCTCGCCGCGCCCCACCGTGAAGTCGATGCCCGTGAGGACCTTCAGCGAGCCGAACGACTTGTGCAGATCGCGTACTTCGATCGCGGGCGCCGCACCGGACGTCTCCGCGGGAGCCGCCTCCGGACCGGTCGTGGAGGACTTCTCCGGTTCCACCGCGCTCACCTCGCCCTTGCCGTACGCGCTTCGAGCCGCCGGACCAGATGGCCGAGCGGCAGGGTGATCACCAGGTAGCAGAGACCGGCGATCAGGATCGGGGTCAGGCTGCGGTTCTGGTTCAGGGCGTCCCGGCCGAACTTGGCCAGCTCGTACTGGGACAGCGACAGACCCAGCAGGTAGACCAGTGACGAGTCCTTCGTCAGCAGGATCAACTCGTTGGTCAGCGGCGGCAGTACGATCCGCAGGGCCTGCGGGATGACGATCGAGATCATCGCCCGGCCCTGCGACATCCCGAGCGAACGCGCCGCCTCCGTCTGCCCCTTGGGCACGGCGAGGATGCCCGCCCGGATGGTCTCCGCCATGTACGCGGCGCCGACCAGGCCCAGGGCCAGCATCACCGTCACGTACTGGTTGAGCGCCACCTGGAAGGCCAGCGGCACACCGAACCCGAGCGCGATGAAGACGAGCAGCGCCGGCACGCCCCGGAAGAACTCGATGTAGACGACGGCCAGCCAGCGGTACGGCGGGACCTGGGAGAGCCGCATCAGCGCGAGCAGCAGTCCCAGGGTCAGCCCGAAGCCGAAGCCGAGCAGGGTGTAGACGACGGTGTTGACCAGCGCCGTCGTGATGATGTCGGGGAACTGCGCCTTGGCGACCTCGACGTCGAAGAACGCCCGCTGGATCTCGCCCCAGTCGGCGGCCAGGGCGACGAAGAGCAGCACGGCGGCCAGTACGGCGTACTGAACGCCCCTGATGGCACGGGTCCGTTGTCGGCGGGTCATGGACATCGGTGGTGGCCCCTCAGTTCTTCGGAGCGGCGGGGAACCACTTCGCGTATATCGCGTCGTACCGGCCGTCCGACCGGGCCGCCTCGATCACCTTGTCGACCTCCGCGCGCAGCGCGTCGTTGCCGGTCCGCACGCCCACGCCGTACTTCTCGCCGGTCTGGAACTCGGCGGTGACCTCGGTGTCCGGGTTCTTGCGCACGTACTCGAAGAGGACACCGTTGTCGTTGACGGCGGCGTCGACCTGGCCGGTCTTCACGGCCGTGAGCAGCAGCGCGAGGTCTTCGAACTGGACGGTCTCCACGCCCTTGCCGTTCTTCTTCGCGTACTCCTCGCCCGTGGTGCCCTGCTGGACGCCGAGCTTCT
Source organism: Streptomyces sp. NBC_01498 (assembly GCF_036327775.1). Classification (NCBI taxonomy): domain Bacteria; kingdom Bacillati; phylum Actinomycetota; class Actinomycetes; order Kitasatosporales; family Streptomycetaceae; genus Streptomyces; species Streptomyces sp. NBC_01498. The sequence goes on from NZ_CP109598.1 coordinate 4,709,908, forward strand.
TGCCCTTCAGGGTCGCCAGCGAGTCGAACCCCGCCCCCTTCTTGGTGACCAGGGCCTGGGTGGCGTCGAAGTACGGCACGGAGAAGTCCAGGTTCTCCTCCCGTACGGGGGTGATCGTCATCCCGGCGGCGGCGACGTCGCACTTGTTGGCGTTGAGGTCCTCACCCGTCTGGATGCCCTCGAAGGGCGTGTCGACGATCTCCTGGGTGACCTTGAGTTCCTTGGCGACCAGATCCACCAGGTCGACGTCGAAGCCGACGATCTTGTCGCCCTGGCGGGACTGGAAGGGCTCGTACGGCAGATGGGTGCAGGTCGTGAGCTTGCCGGGGTTGACCAGTGACACCTTCGAGCCGTCCGACGCGGTCGTCTTGGTGCTCGTGCACGCCGTCAGTGCGACGAGTGCGGCGGCGGTGGCTATCACGGGCAACGCGGTACGCGGGGACAAGACGCCTCCAGGGCGGGGGACGGACGACAGGGGACATGGTGTGCGAGTTGCGCCGATCTTGCCACCGGAGATGCCGGATGTCTCCTGATCAGGCGCGGGGTTAACCGGGTCGTCACACCGGACGAACCGGCCTCGTGCGTCACACCGGACGACCCCGTCCCGTGCGTCGCACGAGCGGAGCCGTCCGGTCCGGTCGGGTCGCACGAGCGGAGCCGTCCGGTCCGGTGGGGTCAGACGATCGGACTGGTCTGTGTGCAGTTCTTCCACTCCACCCAGGGGCGCGCGCCGCCGTTCTTCGGCCCCGTCGCGTACGTCGGGTCCCCGGTGATCGTCTGTTCCTTCTCCTCGTGCGTGATGTCGATGCCGAACAGCTTGAAGCCCATGGTCACCTGACCGGCCGAGATGCCGAAGCCGATGCCCAGCGACGCGTTCCACCAGTCGGTGTTGGCGTTGTAGTCCAGCCGCGACAGCTTGCCCTTGTCGTGCAGCAGCCGCTCGATCGGCCCCGCGTCGGGTCCCGGCACCTCCGCCGCGTCCGACGGGGTCGGCAGGGCGTCGGAGGCGGGGAAGTCGCCCCGGCCGCGCAGCCAGTCCTCGACGAGCTTGCTGTCCGGGTCGTTGTCCAGGACCAGCTCCGCCGACTCGGTGTGGATCTGCGACTGGATGGTGCCGCCGCCCCCGCCGACGTCGATGGTCACCGGCGTACCGGGCACGTTGGCGCCCGCGCCGACCTGGACGCCGGCGCCCGCGCCGTTCTCCTCGCTGGTGGTGATCACCATCTTCTGCGGGCGGTGCTCCCTGCCGTCGCGCTCCTCCTGGTCGTACGTCGCCGCGTCGTACGTCACGGCCACCTGCTGCATGCGGGTGGCCTTGCCCTGGGCGACCTGACCGCCCTTGCCGTCGACGGTGAAGGTGTAGACGAAGGTGATCTTCCCGGCGTCCGGCCCGGTGTTGGTCCGCAGGACCACGACGTCCTCGGTCATCGAACCGGTCAGCCCGTCGCCCGAAACGCTGCCGAGGTCCGTGGACTTGCCGTTGGCGTCCTTGCCGCCGGCGCCCTTCTTGAAGGACTTGCCGAGGCTCAGACCGCCCGACGCCTCGGTGGTGGTCTTGGTGATGTCGACGTCCGGCATCCGCTCCGGATTGGCCGCCTGCATCTGCGAGACGGCGTTGTTCTTGCACCCGACCTGGCTGATCGGCGAGACGGGGGAGCCGATCATGGCGTCGCACACGTCCGACTGCTTGAGGGCGGCGGCGAACTCCTCGGCGTCGGCGAGGTTCGCGGCGAGATCGGCCTGCGGGTCGTCGCTCTTGTTGCTCGCGAACACCCACTGCCCGCCCTGGCCCTTGCCCTTGCTGTACGTGCCGTTGAGCGAGGCGCTGCCGCCCCAGTCCTTCAGCCCCGGAATGCCCGCCGAGACGCTGGCGGTGACACCGACGCTGCTGTCGGTCACCCGTTCCAGGGTGACCGTGCCGTCCGACCACTGCTGGACCTTGAGCTGTTCCGAGCCGCTGATCTTGATGAAGACGATCTGGATGACGACCGTGGTCTTGGTCTGATCCTGGGAGAGCAGGCACTTCGCGGGCTGGAACGGGTCGCCCGGCGGGCCGTCGGGTATCTCGCCGTCCCCGTCGTCCCCGTCGCCGTCCTCCCCGCCGTCACCGGAGTCGCACTCCTCGGGGCCGTCGGCCGCGTTGACGATCCGGCACACCGCGTCGTCCAGGGCCACGGCGGTGTCGGCGGGGACGGCGACCGCCACGATCGCGGCGACGATCGCCGCGACGACGCCGATCAGCGCGACGTACTCGACACCGCCCTGACCGCGCTCCCCCCACCGCCGCCGTCGCCGCGGTTCCTGTGCACGTCGCGCGCCGTTCATCCGGACTCCTCGCCCCAGCTGTCTCCGCTTCCCCCGGCCGGGAGGAGACTAAGGACGAGGGCGGGCCCAGACGCAGGGCCTCAGGGCCCAGTTACGGGCCCACCTCGGGCGTCCGGTCGGCTGAGGGCGGCGGAAGATGCCGATACGGGCGGAGTGCCCACAGCCCCGGACCCGGACCCGGCCCCGGACCCGGCCACGGCCACGGCCTCGGCCACGGACCCCGCGCCCGAACCCTGCCCGGACCCCGCGCCCGAGGACGACACGGACCCCGCCCCGGACGGCGCCGGCCGCCGTTCCGCCGAGGACGCGGCACCCGACGGCGTCGCGGACGGCGCCGTCAGCGGCGTGCTCTCCCCGTCGCCGTACATGTCCTTCGGACCGCCGTCCGGCAGTTCGCCCAGCGCCACCAGCGCCGCGCGCGCCCTCGGCGCCAGCAGCGGCGAGAACCACGGGTTCGTCCGCAGCGCCTCCTCCAGATGGCGGCGCGCCTGGCCGTCCATCCCCAGCGCGCGCTCGATCTCCCCCCGGTGGTACGCGAACAGCGCGCTGCGCATCCCCTGTTCCGTCGCCCTCTTCGCGTACGGCAGCGCCTTCCGGGCGTCCCCCGTCCGGTACAGCGCCCAGCCCAGCGCGTCCGACACCCGCATACCGCGATGGCCGCGCCGCCACTCGGCCTCCAGCCGCTCCACCGCCGCCCGCGCGTCGCCGTGGTCGGTCTCGTAACGGGCCAGCGGCAGCTCGTCGTTGACCCCGTCCGCCCGCGCCCGCGTCGTCCGGTCCCGCAGCAGCGCGTACGCGCTCCTGGCGTCCCCGTCCAGCTTCAGCGAGTCGTACAACTCGCCCATTTCCAGGGCGTATTCAGGCAACGGGCGCTCCGCGACGGCCGCCTGGTAGTCCTGGACCGCCTCGTGCCCGCGCCCCAGCGCCGCCCGCGCCCGCGCCCGTCCCACCAGCGACGGATGGTGGTCCGGCGCGGTCCTCAGCGCCGCGTCGTAGTGCCGCAGCGCCTCCTTCGGCTCGCCCCGCTCCCAGGCCAGCCCGCCGAGGGCGTGCAGCGCCTCCGCCCGCTCGGCGGTCGTACGCGCCTGCGACAGCGCCTCGTCCGCCTTGGCCGCCGCGTCCTCGCGCCATCCCCGGTCGCGGTAGACCCCCGACGACACGGACAGCACCAGGGGAGTGCCGGGGCGCAGCGCCCGCAGGGTGTCGAGCGCCTTGCCGGCCTTCGCGTAGTCGCCGAGCCCGTTGTACGCCTCGACGAGGACCGGGTACGCCGTCCAGCGCGCCGGGTCCGCCTTCCGTACCGCCTCGCCCCAGGTCCGGGCCGCCGCGTGGTCGTGGCGCGCGTTCGCCAGCGAGGCCAGGCCCACCGCGGCCGCCGGATTGCGCCGTTCGCCGGGGGCGAGGGTGAGCGAGCGGCGCAGCGCCCGTTCGGCCTTCGGGTAGTACGCGGTGTCCGCGCGCAGCCCGCCGCGCTCCACGTACGCCGCGCCCAGCACCGCCCAGGCGCCCGCGTCCTTCGGGTGGTCCCGCAGCCATGCCTCGCGGTCCCGGATCAGCGCCGCCACGTCCGGCAGGGAGGCGGGCGCGCCCGCGCCGACGGCGGCACTGGCCCGCGCCTCGGGGCCCGGCGCGGGCGGCGCCTGTTCCCGGTCGGGTACGAGGACGAGGACGCCCGCGACGAGGACCGCCCCCACGGTGCCGGCCAGCGCGGTGCGTCGGATGTGCCTCATGTGCTGCGCGTGCAGGGAGTCCGTGGCGTCCATGTAATTACTGTGCGTCAATACGACCACCACACCTGGTTGTGCGCGGGTGGATCGCAGACGGGTTCACACCGATGGCCCCGGAGTGCCACGCTGGGCCCATGGACGATCTCGTCGCGGACGCGCCCCCCACCTTCCCCGCCGCCACGGACGGTCTGCTCGCCGAGCTGCGAGCCGGTCTGCCCGCCGAAGCCCTGATCACCGACCCCGACATCACCGCCTCCTACGCCAACGACATGGCAAGTTTCTGCGAGGCGGGCACCCCGGCGGTGGTCGTCCTGCCGCGCACCGTCGAGCAGGTCCAGCACGTCATGCGCACCGCCACCGCGCTGCGCGTCCCCGTGGTCCCGCAGGGCGCCCGTACCGGACTGTCGGGCGCCGCCAACGCGTCCGAGGGCTGCGTCGTGCTGTCCCTGATCAAGATGGACCGGATCCTGGAGATCAACCCGGTCGACCGGATCGCCGTGGTCGAGCCCGGTGTCGTCAACGCCGTGCTCTCCCGCGCGGTCGGCGAACACGGCCTGTACTACCCGCCGGACCCCTCCAGCTGGGAGACCTGCACCATCGGCGGCAACATCGGCACCGCGTCCGGCGGGCTGTGCTGCGTCAAGTACGGCGTCACCGCCGAGTATGTGCTGGGCCTGGAGGTCGTCCTGGCCGACGGCCGGCTGCTGACCACCGGCCGGCGCACCGCCAAGGGCGTCGCCGGATACGACCTCACCCGGCTGTTCGTCGGGTCGGAAGGCAGCCTCGGGGTCGTCGTCAAGGCCGTGCTCGCGCTCAAGCCCCAGCCGCCCCGACAGCTCGTGCTGGCCGCCGAGTTCGCCTCGGCGTCCGCCGCCTGCGACGCGATCTGCCGGATCATGGAACGCGGCCACACCCCCTCCCTCCTGGAGCTGATGGACCGCACCACCGTCCGCGCCGTCAACTCCCTGGCGAACATGGGCCTTCCGGAGACCACCGAGGCCCTGCTGCTCTGCGCGTTCGACACCGCCGACCCGGCCGCCGACCTCGCCGCCGTCGGTGAACTCTGCACGGCCGCCGGGGCCACCGAGGTCGTCCCCGCCGACGACCCGGCCGAGTCCGAACTGCTGCTCCAGGCACGGCGGATGGCGCTCGTCGCGCTGGAGGCCGTCAAGGGCACGACGATGATCGACGACGTGTGCGTGCCCCGCTCACGGCTGGCCGAGGTCCTGGAGGGCATCGACCGTATCGCCGCCAAGCACGACCTGACGATCGGTGTCTGCGCCCACGCGGGTGACGGCAACACCCATCCCACGGTCTGCTTCGACGCCTCGGACGCGGACGAGTCCCGCCGGGCCCGCGAGTCGTTCGACGAGATCATGGCGCTCGGCCTGGAACTGGGCGGCACCATCACCGGCGAACACGGTGTCGGCGTCCTGAAGAAGGAGTGGCTCGCCCGCGAACTCGGCCCGGTCGGCATGGAGTTGCAGCGCGGCATCAAGAAGACGTTCGACCCGCTGAACCTCCTCAACCCCGGAAAGCTGTTCTGAACCGCCCTACCGGCACACCGACCGGGCAGCGGACCGGACCCGGGCGACCGGGCCCGGCCCCCGAGCCGCACCGCCCCGCGCCTCAGGACCCGGCGTCCGGCGACTCGTCCGACGCCGGGTCCCGGCGCGGGGCGCTCGGCCACAGATCGTCGGCCGGCGTCGGGGCGAGCAGCCGCTCCAGCCCCGCGTCCATCCCCAGCAGTTCCGCCTCCGAGCCGGGCGGCACCACCGTCAACGTCCGCTCCAGCCACGCCGAGACCGCCGCCGACGACGCCTCCAGCAGCGCGTCGCCGTCCGGGGACGACAGCGCCACGCTCAGGACGGCCCGCCCGTCGATCTTCGTGGGCCAGATCCGTACGTCACCGTAACCACAGGGCCGGAACACCCCTTCGACCAGAAGTTCGCGTGCGAACGTCCAGTTGACGGGAGTGTCCGAGCCGATGTGAAAGGTGATGTGCACGGCGAACGGATCGTCCGACCGGTACATCAGCCGGGCCGGGACGGGCACGGTGCGCTCGGGCGAGAGCACCAGATCGATCTCCAACTCACGTTCCACCACGGTGTCCATGTCAGACGCGTCCTTCCTCGTACCTCGCCCCGGGGAGTGGGCCTACCGATGGAGAGCGCCGACTCCCGCCGCCATGACGCGACTTCGGGAAGGAAGGTGCCCCCGCGACGTACCGTGACTCGTTCGTGACCGGATGGGGGTCCAAACGGCCGGATGGGCCCAGGGCCATGCGGTGGTCTGATAGATGTGGACCCTTGCATTGAGCCCATCGAAGAGATACGGGACCACGGTGATGAGCGCCCCGACCTCGGCGACCGGAGACGGCAGCCCTTCCCCCGGCTTCTACCCGGACCCGTCCATCCCCGGATACGTCCGCTACTGGAACGGCGGCTCCTGGGTGCCCGGCACCAGCCGCCCCGCGCCGGGGGCCGGTGAGGACCTCCCCGAGGAGCCCCACGGCGGCCCGGCGGCGCCCGCCGTGCCCGCCGCCCGGCGGACCCCGGCCCCCTCCGTCGAGGAGACGGGGCCGATGTTCTTCGACGAGGACGACCCCGCCGGGACACCCCGTCAGGAACCCGCCTCCGTCTGGCAGGCCGACACCCGGCGGCAGACCGGCTTCGGCGGCGACCGTGACGCGCGCGTCTCCTGGGGCGAGAGCGGCCGGAACACCCCGGCCGCACCGGACCCGGACGAGGCCGCCCGGGACCCCCGGTACGACTCGCGGCTCCCCGGCCGGACGGCGGAACCCGCGGCCGATCCCACCGGCGGCGCGCTCCCCGGCGTACGGTCCGCGGGCCCGGCCGCCGGGTCGGACCCCGATGACGACGACTCACCTCCCCGCGAGGGCACGGTCGCCATCCGCGTCCCGCGCCCCGGACGCGGCGGCCCGGACCGGACCGGCGAGGGCGGCATCCCCACCGACGGCACCGTCACCATCCGCCCGGCGGGCGGCGCCCGGGGCGAACAGGCCACCGGCCGCACCGGACAGACCGACGGCACCATGGCCCTGCGCGCCCTGCGCCGCGCCGCCGCCGGGCGCGCGCCCGTCCCGCCGCCCGCCCAGACGCCCGCGCCGCCGCCGGTGACACCCGACGCGCCGCAGGCCCGCTCGATGCAGCCGCCCGCCGGCCCGCCCGCCGCCGGCCCGCCCGCCGCCGGCCCGCCCGCCGCCGGCCCGCTCGCACCCGGCCCCGGCGGCGGCGCCCCGTCCTGGGCCCAGCAGGCGCACCCGCTCACCCCGTCGCAGCACGGCGCGTCCGGCGGTGCCGCCGGACAGCCGGTCGTGCCCTGGCGGCCCCCGGCCGACGACCCCTTCCTGCGGGCCGCCCAGGCCCAGGCGTCGGCCCGCCCCGCCGGACTCGGCAAACGGTTCGCCGCCCGGCTGATCGACACCGTCGTCCTCCTCGCGATGGTCGGCGCCGCCTCCGTACCCCTGGTGTCCAGGGCACTCGCGCACATCGACGACAAGGTCGAGGCGGCGAAGCAGACCGGTGAGACCGTCACCGTCTGGCTGATCGACGGCACCACGGCCGGCCTGTTCGGCGGGGTCCTCGCCGCGCTGCTGCTCATCGGCGCGCTGTACGAAGCACTCCCGACCGCCGCCTGGGGCCGCACGCTCGGCAAGAAGCTGTGCGGACTCCAGGTGCGGGACATCGAGTCGTTCGAGACGCCCACCTTCGGCGCCGCGCTGCGCCGCTGGCTCGTGTACGGCCTGCTCGGCGTGCTCGTCGTCGGTGTGCTGAACGTGCTGTGGTGCGTCTTCGACCGGCCGTGGCGGCAGTGCTGGCACGACAAGGCGGCCCGCACGTTCGTCGCGGGCTGACACCCGGTCACCCGGGCGGGGGCGCGGTCCCGCCCGGGGGCTCGTCCGAACGGCGGGTGATCCGTTGCGGGCATCGGTACGGCGCGGTGCACTGCCCCCATGAGCAACGATCAGCCGACGCCCGGTCAGCCGCCCGACGACGACCCGCTGCGCAAGCAGCCGCCGCCCGACGGGCCGCCGCCGCCCGGTGGCCCGCCCCCGGGCGGCGGTCCGGCACCGGGCTCCGGCGAGCCGTACGGCGGCTCCCAGCCACCTCCGCCGGGCAGCCCGTACGGCGGAGCCGACCCGCCCCCGCCGGGTGACCCCTACGGCGGCTCCCCGCCCCCGCCCCCCGGCGACCCGTACGGCCGAAACGATCCGCTCCGGGGCATGCCGCCCCTCGCGTCCGTGGGCAAACGCATCCTCGCGCGCATCGTGGACTGGATCATCGTCGCCGTCCCGCTCGCGCTGATCAGCATCCCGTTCAACGTCTACACCCACTGGTCGAACGAGTCGAACAGCTGGAACGACACCGTCAACGGCATGAACGGCGGCGGCCAGTGGGTCTTCCGGATCATCGCGCTCATCGCGTACGTCGGCTACGACACGGTGATGACCCAGCGCGGGGGCCGGACCATCGGTAAAAAGCTCTTCAAGATTCGCGTGGCGATGCTCAACGACGGACGGGTGCCCGACTCACGCGCCTCGTTCCTGCGGGCCGTCGTGCTGTGGGTCCCCGCCCTGGTGTGCTGCGCCTGTCTGTGGCCGCTGCTGATCCTGCTGCTGCTCCTGCTCGACCGGCCCTACCGGCAGGGCCTGCACGACAAGGCCGCGCGCACCGTCGTCGTGTCAGCGCCGCAGTGACGCCGGGACCCGGGTGTCCGCGGCGGACGGCGATCCGGCCGTATTCCTCGCGGACGCGGGGGAGTCGGCGGCTCGAGCCGCACCCGCCGGACGCCCCGGAACCGCCTTCACCGAGACCAGAACACCGAGACAGAGACCTACGAACCCGACAACCGAGACGCCGACGACCGACGTGATGCCGGAGAGCAGCAGCATCGCGAGTGTGGAGAGGACGACGGTGGCGGAACCGTACGCGAGCTGTGCGGCAGTCGGACGCGGCATGGCTGTATCCGTCCCTCGGGGCGATCGGGATTGATGTCGGGGGGTGTTGGGTCTCTCGCGTGGCTGCGCGGAGTCGCTCGATGACACGACCCTACGACGCTCCATGCCCGGCGCGAATCGACACTAAGCATGACCTCACCCCCGAGGCCGGTGCATGGGGGGCGCACGGAGTCACACACCCCTCTGTATGACAGACCGGTGCGCCTGGTGTCCGATTGCGGAACGTCCGGATACCGGAACCGGACTCGTGCATAGTGCACTTGGCTTGTTCAAGTCAAGGGCTGTCTTTTCTCCGTCAACTCCGGTCGAATGTCGTCACTTGTGACGCGCACCCCGCGCGCGGACCCCCACACAACGGTCCGCGAACCCCGGGTGCGGGGAGAGGAAACATCAAGTGACCATCAATCGAGGGGCGTTCAGAACGTCCGCGGTGCTCGTGGCCCTTGCCACGGCCGCCGCGACGGCTGCGACGCTCGCCCCGGCGCAGGCCGAGGGCAACCCCACATCGGGTCCGGCGAGCATCGAGCGCCGCGACCCGGCGCCGCAGAAGGGCCAGCACCAGCACGATCTGGAAGGCCCGTTCAGCAAGCAGCGCAAGCAGCAGCGCAAGGCCGCCCTGGAGCAGGTTCTCAAGGGCGACAAGAAGATCACCAAGCGCGGCGGCTCCCAGGTCGTCAAGCTCGACGACAAGAAGTACGTCGAGCTGGGCCGGGAGAAGACCGACAAGATCTTCACGATCCTGGTGGAGTTCGGCGACGAGGTCGACAACACGACCATGTTCGACCCGGACGGTGCGGACGGTCCCGAGGCGCCGATCAAGAAGTTCGGCGGCGAGCCCGGCCCGCAGCACAACGAGATAGCCCAGCCCGACCGGAAGGTGGACAACTCCACCGCCTGGCAGGCCGACTACAACCAGAAGCACTTCCAGGACCTCTACTTCGGTGAGGGCAAGGGCTCCGCGGCCCAGCCGAAGGAGTCGCTGAAGACCTACTACGAGAAGACCTCGTCCGGCCGTTACTCGGTCGACGGCGCGGTCTCCGACTGGGTCAAGGTCAAGTACAACGAGGCCCGTTACGGCTCGAACTACTGCGGCGACTCCAACTGCGCCAACGTCTGGGACGCGGTCCGCGACGGCACCACCGCGTGGGCCGAGGACCAGAAGGCCAAGGGCCGTACCGACGCCCAGATCAAGGCCGACCTGGCGACGTACGACCAGTGGGACCGCTACGACTTCGACGGCGACGGCGAATTCAACGAGTCCGACGGCTACATCGACCACTTCCAGATCGTCCACGCGGGCGAGGACGAGTCGGCCGGCGGCGGCGCCGAGGGTGAGAACGCCCTGTGGGCGCACCGCTGGTACGCCTACGGCACGGACGCCGGCCGTACCGGCCCGGCGGACAACAAGTCCGGTGGCACGCAGATCGGCAACACCGGCATCTGGGTCGGCGACTACACGATGCAGCCGGAGAACGGCGGACTCGGCGTCTTCGCGCACGAGTACGGCCACGACCTCGGCCTGCCCGACCTGTACGACACCGCGGGCGGCGAGAACTCGACCGGCTTCTGGACGCTGATGTCCTCCGGTTCCTGGCTCGGCCGGGGACAGGGCTCCATCGGTGACCTGCCGGGCGACATGACCGCCTGGGACAAGCTCCAGCTGGGCTGGCTCGACTACGACGAGGCCAAGGCCGCGACGGCGTCGACCCACAAGCTGGGCGTCTCCGAGTACAACACGAAGAACCCGCAGGCCCTCGTCGTCGAGCTGCCCAAGAAGCAGGTCACCACCACCATCGCGAAGCCCGCCGAGGGCGCCACGCAGTGGTGGAGCGACATGGGTGACGACCTCAAGAACACCCTCACCCGCTCGGTCGACCTCACCGGGAAGTCCGGCGCCACGCTGGAACTGACCGGCTGGTGGGACATCGAGGCCGACTACGACTACCTGTACGCCGAGGTGTCGGAGGACGGCAGCAACTGGGTCCCGGCCGAAGGCACCGCCGACGGCAAGGCCATCACCCGTGACGCGGGCGACAAGCCGGCGCTGACCGGTGTCTCGGGCACGAACAAGAAGCTCGTCTACGCGCTGGACGCGTACGCGGGCAAGAAGGTCGACATCCGCTTCCGTTACCAGACGGACGGCGGCGTGGCGGGCAAGGGCTTCACGGCCGACGCGATCAGCGTCGTCGCCGACGGGACCCCGCTCTTCACCGACAACGCCGAGACGGCGGACGCGGCCTGGACCACAGGTGGCTTCTCCCGCATCGGTGAGTCCTTCACCCAGGACTACGACCAGTTCTACCTCGCGGAGAACCGGCAGTACGTCAGCTTCGACACGACCCTGAAGACGGGGCCGTACAACTTCGGCTTCGCCGCGCCGAAGGCCGACTGGGTCGAGCACTACCCGTACCAGAACGGCCTGATGGTCTGGCTCTGGGACACCTCCCAGAAGGACAACAACACCAGTGTCCACCCGGGCAAGGGTCTGGTCCTTCCGGTGGACGCGCACGCCAAGCCCATGAAGTGGGCCGACGGCACGCTCATGCGCAACCGCATCCAGGCGTTCGACTCCACGTTCAGCCTGTACCCGACGGATCTCTTCCAGCTGCACAAGGCCGGCAAGGCCAAGTGGATCCTCCCCCAGCTGGGCAAGCCGGTCTTCGACGACCGCAAGGGCACCTACTGGTACGAGGAGAACCCGACCGCCGGTGTCGACGTTCCTGACACCAACACCAAGATCTCCATCGTGAACGAGCCGCTCAATGGCTCCACGATGACGGTGAAGGTGGACCGCTCGACCAAGTAACGGTCATCGTTGCAGGTCAAACCATGATCGGCCGTCGCCCACTAGCGGGGTGGCGGCCGATCGTGTTTAGGTGCGTCCTACTGACTCTTATTGACGCGACGTCTCACGGGGGATGAGGACACACATGGCAGGCGGAGGTTTCAGCAGGCTCCCGACCGGGACCGTGGTGGTGGCACTGACCGTGCCCAGCCCGGTGGCCGAAGGCCGTACGGTCCGGATCCTGGTGCACGCGAGAAACCGGGCCCGCGCCCTGACCAGGCTGCGGAACCTCGGACTGCGCGCCGTCTACCTCCGGGGCAACGCGGAACCGCCCACCCCGGACGAGATCACGGCGGTGCTCCACCATCCGGACGGCCTGCTCTGGCGGGGCACCCCGGAGCGCGCGCAGGAGCTCTGGCAGCCGATACGGTCCCTGCTGCGCCCCGCCCGGCGCTACGGCCCACCGGACGCCCACCACACCCGCCCAGGCGAGCGCACCCCCCCACAGCCGCCCCCACGACCAGCCCCGGGCCCCTTCCCGACACCCTCCCCACCCGAGCGCCGCCCTGGCGGCGTGACGGACGTCAGCGCCGCGTAGGGGCGCCGAGCCGGGCGTTTCATGGGCCGGAGGCGGGCGGCCCGGCGGGCACGGGCGTCGGCTCTGTGCCTGCCGCCGCGTGGCGCTCGTAGCTCCGCCCCGATCCCCGGACCGCACGCCGGAGGCGGTCCGTTCCGACGGACGTGGGCCTCCGCCTAGGGGCCGCCGAGCCGGGCGCGTGATGGCCCGGAGGCGGGCGCGCCTGGCGGGCCCGTCGGCCCGCTGCCGCAGGGCGCTCCCCGGACCGGCCCGGGGAGCCCGCGGCCTCGCCGGTCGCAGGCGCTACGCGGACCACCGGCCTGCCCGTCAGGCCCCTGCCCGTCGCCTGGCGGCGTGACGGACGTGAGCGCCGCGTAGGGGCGCCGAGCCGGGCGTTTCATGGGCCGGAGGCGGGCGGCCCGGCGGGCACGGGCGTCGGCTCTGTGCCTGCCGCCGCGTGGCGCTCGTAGCTCCGCCCCGATCCCCGGACCGCACGCCGGAGGCGGTCCGTCCCGACGGACGTGGGCCTCCGCGTAGGGCGGCTGAACCGGCGCGTCGCACGCCGGAGGCGGGCCGGCCGACCGGCACGCCTCGTCAGCCCCGTGCCTGCCGCCGCGTGGCGCTCGTAGCTCCGCCCCGATCCCCGGACCGCACGCCGGAGGCGGTCCGTTCCGACGGACGTGGGCCTCCGCCTAGGGGCCGCCGAGCCGGGCGCGTGATGGCCCGGAGGCGGTCCGTCCCGACGGACGTGGGCCTCCGCCTAGGGGCCGCCGAGCCGGGCGCGTGATGGCCCGGAGGCGGACGCGCCTGGCGGGCACGTCGGCCCGCTGCCGCAGGGCGCTCCCCGGACCGGCCCGGGGAGCCCGCGGCCTCGCCGGTCGCAGGCGCTACGCGCCGGTCGTGGTCTCACGGACCACCGGTGTGCCCGTCAGGGTCACGCCCGCCGTGCGCAGCTCCGTCAGGGCACGTTCCGTCGTCCTGTCGGCCACGCCCGCCGTCAGGTCCAGCAGCACCCGGGTGGTGAAGCCCTCGCGCGCGGCGTCCAGGGCGGTCGCCCGTACGCAGTGGTCGGTGGCGATGCCGACGACGTCGACCTCCGACACGTCGCGGTCCCTCAGCCACCGCGCCAGGGTCACACCGTTCTCGTCGGCGCCCTCGAAGCCGCTGTACGCCGCCGCGTAGGCGCCCTTGTCGAAGACCGCCTCGATCGACCCCGAGGCGACGGCGGGCGCGAAGTTGGGGTGGAAGCCCACCCCCTCCGTGCCCGCCACACAGTGCACCGGCCAGGAGTGCTCGAAGTCGGGCCGGGCCGAGAAGTGGTCACCCGGATCGATGTGGTGGTCACGCGTCGCGACCACATGGCGGTAGCCGGCCGTCGACTGCCCGATGAGATCGGTGACGGCGGCGGCCACCTCGGCGCCGCCCGGAACCGCGAGGCTGCCGCCCTCACAGAAGTCGTTCTGGACGTCCACGACTATCAACGCGCGGTGCATGGCGGGTGTCCTTCGATGGGGTACGGGTGCGGGCCACCGAGCCTAAGGTGTCGGCCTCGGGAGGGCCCCTCGGAGCCCGGCGTTCCCGCTCGCGGCCCGGTCATGCCCGCCGCGGGGGCCGGGCCCGTCACAGGTAGACCGTCGGGATGACGGGCTCGCCGCGCGACAGCTGGATCGCCGACATCGGCAGCCCCGCCCGCGCCGCCACGTGCCGCTCCCGGACGGCCTCCAGCGGCTCACGCGCCACCACCTCGCCGCCCTTGACCAGCTCCACCAGCAGCTGCCGGTCCAGCAGGTCGTCGGGGACCGGGCCGGTGCCGAGGACCTCCGCCTCCGCGAACCCTTCGGCGTCCACCCGCCGCGCCGCCCACTTGCGCCCGCCGATCGACGTCTTGCCGCCCAGCGATTTCTTCGCCACCGGGTGCAGCGGCGCCCCCGGATCCGCCGAGTGGGCACGGGCGACGAGTTTGTACACCATCGAGCAGGTGGGGTGGCCGCTGCCGGTGACCAGCTGGGTGCCGACCCCGTACGCGTCCACGGGCGCGGCGGCCAGCGAGGCGATCGCGTACTCGTCCAGGTCGGAGGTGACCACGATCCGGGTGTCGACCGCGCCCAGCTCGTCCAGTTGCTGCCGCACCCGGTGCGCGACCAGCAGCAGGTCGCCGGAGTCGATTCGCACCGCGCCGAGGCCCGGTCCCGCGATCTCCACGGCGGTACGGACGGCCTCGGCCACGTCGTAGGTGTCCACGAGCAGCGTCGTACCGCCGCCGAGCGAGTCCACCTGGGCCCGGAACGCGTCGCGTTCGCTGTCGTGCAGCAGGGTGAAGGCGTGGGCGCTGGTGCCCACCGTCGGGATGTCGTAGCGGAACCCGGCCGCCAGGTCGGAGGTGGTGTCGAAGCCGCCCACGTACGCGGCGCGCGAGGCGGCGACGGCGGCCAGTTCGTGGGTGCGGCGGGCGCCCATCTCGATCAGCTGCCGTCCGCCCGCCGCGGCCGACATCCGGGACGCGGCGGCGGCGATCGCCGAGTCGTGGTTGAGGATCGACAGGATCACCGTCTCCAGCAGCACGCACTCGGCGAAGGAACCCTCGACGCGCAGGATCGGCGAGCCGGGGAAGTACACCTCGCCCTCGGCGTAGCCCCAGATGTCGCCGCGGAAGCGGTAGTCGGCGAGCCAGTCGAGGGTCGGTCCGTCGACGATGCCGCGCTCGCGCAGGAACGCGACGAGGTCCGGGTCGAAGCGGAAGTTCTCGACGGCGTCCAGCACCCGGCCGGTGCCCGCGACCACTCCGTAGCGCCGCCCCTCGGGCAGCCGCCGGGTGAAGACCTCGAAGACGGAACGGCGCTCGGCCGTCCCCGCCCGGAGCGCCGCCCGGAGCATCGTCAACTCGTACTGGTCGGTGAAGAGCGCGGTGGAGGGAACGCCGACCCGCCGGCCGCCCTCGTCCCTCGCCAGGCCCTTCTCAAGGTCCGCGGAGTTCATGCCGACGATGCTACAGCGGATTTCGTCAGAGTGACGATTTCTAACGGAGGCTCATACCGTCGTCCGCGCGGAGGCGCGTTCCGGTGCTGCCGGGTGCGCGTACCGCCGTTTGTGCGGGGGACCCCTCCGGGTGGCAGCATGGGGCTGTGAGGCCCTGCATCCCGGGGGCGCGGCCCCGGGACCCCCGGCGGAGAAGAAGGTCGTCCCCCACAGTGAGTGTTGCCCCGACAGAGATCGAACGCCCCGAGTCGGCCCAGGAGACGTTCATCGTCCCGGAACCGGACGTGCCGTGGCTGACGATCGTCCACAACGACCCGGTCAACCTGATGAGTTACGTGACGTACGTCTTCCGGACGTACTTCGGCTATTCCAAGGACAAGGCAAACTCGCTGATGCTCGACGTCCACCACAAGGGCCGCGCCGTCGTCTCCAGCGGCAGCCGCGAGGAGATGGAACGCGACGTGCAGGCCATGCACGGATACGGCCTGTGGGCCACGCTCACCCAGGACCGCGACTGATGGCCGGGCAGTTCGAGGCGATCCCCGGCGGGGGCGCCGCCGTCGCGCTCGACGAGGTCGAGATCTCCATCCTGCGCTCCCTCGCCGTCCAGCTCCTGGAGTTGATCGGCCCCGGCGACGAACCGGCCCAGGGCGAGGACCCGCTGGCCGCGCTCTTCGCGGAGGGGCCCAGCGAGCCGCCGTCCGACCCCGCGCTGGCCCGGCTGTTCCCGGACGCGTACGGGTTCGGCGACGAGACCGACGAACAACTGCGCGAGTACGCCTCGGAGTTCAGGCGCTTCACCGAGAACGACCTGCGCACCCGCAAGCGCGAGGACGGTCTCGCGGTCGTACGCGGTCTCGACGCGCTGTCCGCCGCGGGCGAGGGCGGAGCCGTACTGAAGCTGACGCCGGACGACTGCCGGCACTGGCTCGGTGTGCTCAACGACCTGCGGCTGACGATCGCCAGCCGGCTGGACATCACCGACGAGGACGAGGGCGAGGGCCTGTACCGGCTGCCGGACTCCGATCCGCGCAAGCCGATGGTGATGGCCTATCTGTGGCTCGGGGCGCTCCAGGAGACGCTGGTCGAGACGATGATGCCCTGAGGGACGCACGGACCGGCTCCGTTCCCTCAACGGGCCCTCAACTCCTGATTACGATCCCGTCACCGCCCCCGCGCGCATTGCGATCGCGGGGGAGGTTCCTCCCTTTCTTCCTGTGGAGCGCGCCACAGCGTCCTGCCGGGATCGCCGCCCGGCCCGTGGTAAATCTTCACGACCACCGGCACAGGCACGGAGAAAGGGCACCTCACCATGACCTCCCCACAGGTCGACAACCCCTCGCACGGCCCCTCGCGCGGTCCCTCCACCGGCACCTCGGAAGAGGGCTACGAACGCGGGCTCGGCAGCCGCCAGGTCCAGATGATCGCGATCGGCGGCGCCATCGGCGTCGGTCTCTTCATGGGCGCCGGCGCGAACATCGCCAAGGCCGGGCCGAGCATCATCCTCATGTACGCGCTGGCCGGCGTCGTCGTCTTCTTCATCATGCGGGCACTGGGCGAACTGCTGCTCTACCGGCCGGTCTCCGGCTCGTTCGCGGAGTACGCCCGCGAGTTCCTCGGCCCGTTCTTCGGGTACGTGACGGGCTGGACGTACTGGCTCATGTGGATCGTGACCGGCATGGCCGAGCTGACGGCGGCGGCGATCTACATCCACTTCTGGTTCCCCGCGATCCCGCAGTGGGTGAGCGCCCTGGTCTTCCTCGTGGTCCTCTTCGGCGTCAACCTGATCTCCGTCAAGATCTTCGGCGAGGTCGAGTTCTGGTTCTCGATGGTCAAGGTCACCGCCATCATCGGCATCATCGTCATCGGCCTCGGCGTGCTGACCCTCGGCTTCTCCGACGCGGGCGCGACCGCCGCCACGAGCAATCTCTGGCAGCACGGCGGCATCTTCCCCAACGGCATCGGCTCCAGTCTGATGACCCTCCAGGGCGTGATGTTCGCCTACCTCGCCGTCGAACTCGTCGGTGTCACGGCGGGCGAGTCCGAGAACCCGGAGAAGACCCTCCCCAAGGCCATCAACACGCTGCCCTGGCGCATCATCGTCTTCTACGTCGGCGCGCTCACCGTGATCCTCGCCGTCGTGAAGTGGACCGAGTTCAGCGAGGGCGAGAGCCCGTTCGTGCACGCCTTCGCCAGGATCGGCATCCCGCTCGGCGCCGGGATCGTCAACTTCGTGGTGCTTACCGCCGCCCTGTCGTCCTGCAACTCCGGCATGTACTCCACCGGCCGCATGCTGCGCGACCTCGCCGCCAACAAGGAGGCCCCGGGCGCGCTGGGCCGGCTCAACTCCCGCCGTTCCCCGGCCACCGGCATCACCGCGTCCGTCGCGCTGATGGGCATCGGCGTCGTCCTCAACTACCTCGTCCCGGAGAAGGCGTTCCTGTACGTCACCTCCGTCGCCACCGCCGCCGGCATCTGGACCTGGATGATGATCCTGATCAGCCACATCAAGTACCGCTCCGCCGTGGTCGCCGGGCGCCTTCCGGCGTCCCCGTTCCCGGCGCCGGGCGGCGCGGCCCTGAGCTGGGTGGCGCTGGCCTTCCTCTCCTTCGTGACCTGTCTGATCGCGTACGACTCCGACTCCAGGATCTCGCTGTACGTCGGCGCGGTCTGGGCGCTGTTCCTGGCCGGCGGCTGGGCGCTGCTCAGGCGCCGCAGCGCGGAACTCGCGGCGGGCGGGCCGGGCGACCCGGAGGGCCCGTACGAGCCGGAGTACGCGAAGGCGTCGGACTGACGGACCCCGGCGTCCCTGTTCCTGCGGGGGCCCAACTCGCCTCACCCGTCGCACGTCTCACGCACTGTCTCACCAGGTGGTCTCCGCGTCTCAGCCGCGGAGGCCACCTGTTTATCCTTCACCCCATGCTCACCATCACCCAGGCGCTGTACGACCAGATCGTCGCCCACGCGCGGGCCGACCACCCCGACGAGGCGTGCGGTGTGATCGCGGGCCCCGAGGGCAGCGACCGGCCCGAGCGCTTCGTCCCCATGCTCAACGCGGCGCGCTCGCCCACCTTCTACGAGTTCGACTCGGCGGACCTGCTCAAGCTCTACCGGGAGCTGGACGACCGGGACGAGGAACCGGTGGTCGTCTACCACTCGCACACGGCGACCGAGGCGTACCCCTCCCGTACGGACATCACCTACGCCAACGAGCCCGGCGCCCACTACGTCCTGGTCTCCACCGCCGACACCGACGGCGCGGGCCCCTTCCAGTTCCGCTCCTACCGCATCGTGGACGGCGAGGTCACCGAGGAGGACGTCCGGGTCGTCTGAGCCGGCGGGCCCGCACGGGCGCCGAACTGCGCGGGCCCCCGGTCCGTCCATCTGACGGACCCGGAACGTCCGAGGTACGAGATGCCATACCGGAACGTGGACCGGGAATCGATACGATGACCCCATGGTTTCCCCTGACGTGAGCGACAAGACGCCCGGCGATCTGCTGGTGGCGCGGCTGCACGTCGATCTGTGCCGACTCGCGAGCGCCATGTGTACGGCCGGCGCCCCCGCCTGAGCCGCGGTACGACGCCCGTCCCGAGCACCACCCCCGCGCGGGGGCAGAGCCGCGCGCCCGTCACGCCTTTTTTCCGACAGGAGCCCACGCCATGGCCATCGAGGTCCGCATCCCGACCATCCTCCGCACCTACACCGACGGCGCCAAGGCCGTCGAAGGCAACGGCGACACCCTCGCGGCACTGCTCACCGACCTCGAAACCCGCCACACCGGCATCCGTGAGCGCATCGTCGACGGCGCCAACGGCGAGCAGCTGCGCCGCTTCGTGAACGTCTACCTCAACGACGAGGACGTCCGCTTCCTGGACGGCATCTCCACCAAACTCGCCGACGGCGACAGCGTCACCATCCTCCCGGCCGTCGCGGGCGGCGCCCCCGGCGCCGCGATGCCCGACATGCCCGCGCTCTGATGCGGTACGACTCCCCGCTCGCGGTCGTCGGCGACACCCCCCTCGTACGGCTGCCCCGGCTGTCCCCGTCGGACGAGGTCCGGCTCTGGGCCAAGCTGGAGGACCGCAACCCCACGGGCTCCGTCAAGGACCGCCCGGCGCTGCGCATGGTCGAGCAGGCCGAGAAGGACGGCCGGCTCACCCCCGGCTGCACCATCCTGGAGCCCACCAGCGGCAACACCGGCATCTCGCTCGCCATGGCCGCCAAGCTCAAGGGCTACCGGATCATCTGCGTGATGCCGGAGAACACCTCCCGGGAGCGCCGTGAACTGCTCGCCATGTGGGGCGCCGAGATCATCCCGTCCCCGGCGGCGGGCGGCTCCAACACCGCCGTGCGCGTGGCCAAGGAACTCGCCGCGGAGAACCCGGACTGGGTGATGCTCTACCAGTACGGCAACCCGGACAACGCGGGCGCCCACTACGCCACCACCGGACCGGAGATCCTCGCCGACCTGCCGTCCGTCACCCACTTCGTGGCCGGTCTCGGCACCACCGGCACCCTCATGGGCGTCGGCCGCTACCTGCGCGAGCACAAGCCCGACGTCCGGATCGTCGCGGCCGAGCCGCGCTACGACGACCTGGTCTACGGCCTGCGCAACCTGGACGAGGGCTTCGTCCCCGAGCTGTACGACGAGTCCGTCCTCACCGGCCGCTTCTCCGTCGGCTCCGCCGACGCCGTCGTCGCCACCCGCAGCCTCCTCCAGCGGGAGGGCATCTTCGCGGGCGTCTCCACGGGCGCCGCGCTGCACGCGGCCCTCGGGCTCGGCAAGAAGGCCGTCAAGGCGGGCGAGAGCGCCGACATCGTCTTCGTCGTCGCCGACGGCGGCTGGAAGTACCTCTCCACCGGTGTCTACACGGCGGCCACGGACGAAGAGGCCGTCGCCACCCTCCAGGGCCAGCTCTGGGCCTGAGCGTCCGCCGGTACGGCGCTCCCCGCGCGGGGACCGCCGTACCTGGCCACCGCGCGATCCCCAACCTCCTTGATCCGCCGGGCACTCGGCGTCGGCCCCCCGCCGGATCAGGCCCGGGGCGTGCTCGCGTGTGCCCGGCCGCTGACTCCGCCGCCCGCCGACGGGGCGGCGGCCGATCCGCGAAGCTCCCGGGCGGGACCCGGGCCCGGCCCGGGGAGCTACGTGCCCGTGAAGATCCGCCGGGCTGGACCCGGGGCCGGTCGTTCGGATCGTGCCGGGCTCGCGTGCCCCGGCACCACGCCTCACCGCCGTTGACAGCACCGGAGGGAGGCACGGCCTCCGCCAAGCCTCCCTCCTCCGCCGTGCGATCCACGGCACCCACGTGACATCGGCCGCCGACGCGGCGGGCGCTCACCGGTCCGGCCCGATCCGAGCGACAGAACCTAACGCGCCAGATGCCGAACCTGGCGCCACAGCCCGTCCTCCAGCGTGCCCACCCGGCGCCGGAACTCACGGGTGTTCACCCGGCGCAGCTCGTCCGTCTCCAGGAAACTCCGCCGCCCCTCGGTGTCCCCCACCGCCTCCGGCGGCAGCGGGATCACCCCAGGCCGCCCCTCGTGGAACTTGCTGGTGATCTTGGCGACCAGCGCCGTACGCCCCCGTACCGACAGCACCAGGCACGGCCGGTCCTTCGCGCCGGTCCCGTCCTCGTACGGCACCATCGCCCACCAGATCTCGCCCGCCCGAGGCCCCCGCCCGCCTGCCTTCTCGCCGGCCTTCCCGCGCGTCTTCTTCCCGGCGGGGCCGCGCGGCGGCCTGCGGTCGGTGCGATCCGTACGGCCCGTCCGGCCGGTCCGGCCCGGACCGCGCGAGCGCCCGCGCGGCGGGCGCGGACTGCGGCCCCGCCCGTCCACGAGCGTGGCGACCGCCGCCAGCACCACCACCACGATCAACGCCACCCACCAGGTTGTGTCCATGCACCGGACCGTACGCCGCACCCCGCCCGCGCGGGGCGGGGACCCCGGCCGGGACCCCGCCGGCGAGGACCGCCCGAACCGGTGACACAGCAGGTGAGTTCCCCCACAACGGGCCGGTGCGGAGGAGCGACCGGCCACTCGGCGCCTTAGGCTCGACAGACCGAACGACCCCCGTCGCCCCCCTTCCCGCCACGGAGGTTCACGCTCCATGAAGCTCACCGTCGTCGGCTGCTCGGGCTCGTTCCCCTCCGTGGGATCGGCCTGCTCCAGTTACCTCGTAGAGGCCGACGGCTTCCGGCTGCTCCTCGACATGGGTAACGGCGCCCTCGGCGAGTTGCAGCGTCACTGTGGTCTCTACGACCTCGACGCCATCTTCCTCAGCCATCTGCACGCCGACCACTGCATCGACATGTGCGGCTACTTCGTCGTCCGCTACTACCGCCACGACGGCGGACGCTGCGACACCATTCCCGTCCACGGCCCGGACGGCACGGAACAGCGCCTCACCACCGCGCACGCCGACACCCCGACCGAGAAGTCCATGAGCGAGGTCTTCGACTTCCACACGCTCAAGCCGGGCTGGTTCGAGATCGGGCCCTTCACGGTCCGTACGGAGAAGCTGGCCCACCCCGTCGACACCTTCGGCATCCGCCTGGAGCACAACGGCCGGTCGCTCACCTACTCCGGCGACACCGGAGTCAGTGAGGCCCTGGTCGAGCTGGCCGAGGACACGGACCTGTTCCTCTGCGAAGCCGCCTTCACCCACGGCAAGGAGGACATCCCCGGCCTCCACCTCAACGGCCGCGAGGCCGGCGAGCACGCCGCCCGCGCGGGCGCGCGCCGGCTGGTCCTCACCCACATCCCGCCGTGGACGGACGCCGAGCGGAACCTGCGCGACGCGCGGGCCGTGTACGGCGGACCGGCCGAACTGGCCGTGCCCGGCGCGGTGTACGAGATCTGAACGCGACGGCGTACGAGTCCCCGAGCGCGCCGGCGTACGGGACCGGGACGTGAGGTGACCGTGGCGTGGCGTGGCGTACGAGATCCTCCGCACGCCGCGGACCCCGCACACCCCGTACACCCCGCACCCGCACTCCTCGTGCCCCCGGCCGGACCGGGCCGGGGGCACCGCCGTGACACCGGCACCCCCGTGAGGCCGGTCACCCTTTCGTGTTCTCCCGCTCCACGTCGTCCTCCACCGCCACCGGCTCCCGCCCCGGCGTCGGAATGTCGAACCGCGTGATCGCGAACCGGAAGACCACGTAGTACACCACCGCGAAGCACAACCCGATCGGGATGATCAGCCAGGGCTTCGTGTCCAGATGCCAGTTGACGACGTAGTCGATCAGCCCGGCCGAGAAGCTGAAGCCCGCGTGCACCCCCAGCGCCCAGGTGATCGCCATCGAGGCACCCGTGAGCAGCGCGTGCACCCCGTACAACAGCGGCGCGGCGAACATGAACGAGAACTCCAGCGGCTCCGTGACCCCCGTCACGAACGAGGTCAGGGCGACCGAGAGCATCAGCCCCGCCACCTGCTTCCGCCGCTCCGGCCGCGCGCAGTGGGCCATCGCCAGCGCGGCGGCCGGCAGACCGAACATCATGATCGGGAAGAAGCCCGACATGAACTGACCCGCCGTCGGGTCCTGGGCGAAGAACCGCGTCAGATCACCCTGGACGACCGTCCCGTCCGCCGTCGTGAACTCACCCGCCTGGAACCAGAAGAACGTGTTCAGGAACTGGTGCATACCGATCGGGATCAGCAGCCGGTTCGCCACCCCGAAGATGCCCGCACCCCAGGCGCCCAGCGAGATCAGGTGCTTGGCGAACGTCGTCAGCCCGTCGCCCACCGGCTGCCACAGCAGCCCGAACAGCACCCCGAGGATCACCCCCAGGAACGCCATCTGGATCGGCACGAGCCGGCGGCCGTTGAAGAAGCCGAGCCAGTCCACCAGCCTCGTACGGTGGAACCGCTGCCAGACCACCGCCGTGAGCAGCCCGATCAGGATGCCGCCGAGCACCCCCGGATTCTGCGGATTTCCCTCCGGCAGTTCGTCCGTGACCGTGCCGTCGGCCGGGAACGCGACGAGCACGTTGTGGTAGACGAGGAACCCCGCGACCGCCGCCAGCGCCGTCGACCCGTCCGCCTTCTTGGCGAAACCGATCGCGACCCCGATGCAGAACAGCAGCGGCAGCCCGAAGCTCCCGTCCAGGATCGCGTTGCCGCCCTGGAGAAGGACCTTGGCGGTCTTGTCCCAGAACGGGCCGTGCAGATACGCCGTGAAGAGATTGCCCAGGCTGACCAGCAGACCCGCCGCGGGCAGCACGGCCACCGGCAGCTGGAGACTGCGCCCGACCTTCTGGAACCCCTGGAAGAGACCGTTCCACCAGCGGCGCCCGGGAGCCGGGGGAGTGGCCGGCGCGTCGGCCCCCGTCGCACTCATCGGCGACCTCCCGTCGGCCCGTCGGCGGCGTACCCCTGGTGACCGTCATCCTTCGGCACCGGCCGGTCGCCCGCCCGCGAGGATGGGCCAACCGTGAAGCTGGACAAACGGTGAACTTGGGAAAACAGTGAGTTAACGTAAAAATCGGAACACGATGGCGCCGGGACGCCGCCCCTCGGACAGCAGGGAGTCACAGTCATGGCCAGCAAGGCTGAGAAGATCGTCGCCGGTCTCGGCGGCATCGAGAACATCGAAGAAGTCGAGGGCTGCATCACCCGCCTCCGTACGGAGGTCGTGAACCCGGACAAGGTCGACGAGGTCGCGCTGAAGGCCGCAGGGGCGCACGGCGTCGTCAAGATGGGCACCGCCGTCCAGGTCGTCATCGGTACGGACGCCGACCCGATCGCCGCCGACATCGAAGACATGCGATGACATGACGGACGACCAGGGCTGAGCCGCCGAGAGCCCGCGCGGCCACCCCGCACCGAGGGGCCCGATCCGGACAACCGCCGTACCCCCGGCGGAGAACCGGAACGGGCCCCTCACCCATGTCCCGTTAGGCTCACCCCCATGTCTCGAATCGACGGCCGCACCCCCGAACAGCTCCGCCCCGTCACCATCGAACGCGGATGGAGCAAGCACGCCGAAGGATCCGTCCTGGTCTCCTTCGGCGACACCAAGGTCTTCTGCACCGCCTCCGTCACCGAGGGCGTCCCGCGCTGGCGCAAGGGCAGCGGCGAAGGCTGGGTCACGGCCGAGTACTCGATGCTGCCCCGCGCCACCAACACCCGCGGCGACCGGGAGGCCGTACGCGGCAAGATCGGCGGACGTACGCACGAGATCTCCCGGCTCATCGGGCGCTCGCTGCGCGCCGTCATCGACTACAAGGCCCTCGGCGAGAACACGATCGTGCTCGACTGCGACGTCCTCCAGGCCGACGGCGGCACCCGCACCGCCGCGATCACCGGCGCGTACGTCGCCCTCGCCGACGCCGTCGAATGGGCCAGGACCAAGAAGATCGTCCGGGCCAACCGCAAGCCCCTGACCGGGACCGTCTCCGCGATCAGCGTCGGCATCGTCGACGGCACGCCGCTGCTCGACCTCTGTTACGAGGAGGACGTGCGCGCCGACACCGACATGAACGTCGTCTGCACCGGCGACGGCCGCTTCGTCGAGGTCCAGGGCACCGCCGAGGCCGAGCCCTTCGACCGCGCGGAACTCGGCGCGCTCCTCGACCTGGCCACGGCGGGCTGCGCGGACCTCGCCGCCGTCCAGACCGCTGTCCTGGAAGAGACCCTCGCCAGGTAAAGGGGCAACCAAGAAGCCCGTGTGCGGCGTCGTTACAGTCGCGACCGACAGGGGCGTACGGGGGAAGCCCGCGTACGCCCCACCGCACCAACGGGAGGGAACCCACCCATGGCCTCGCGCCGACGAACCGCGGTGACCATCGCCGCCGTCCTGCTCACCTTCACCGGGGTGGCCGGCTGCGGCGCCCTCGACAAGGCCGTCGACTGTGTGAAAACCGCCGACGCCATAGCCACCAGCGTCAACAACCTCCAGCAGGCGATCTCCGCCGCCTCGAACGACGTGACCCAGGCCGAAGAGGCCCTGGACACCATCGACACCGAGCTGGACAACCTCCGGGACACCACGGACAACGCCGACCTCAGCAAGGCGGTCGGCGACCTCAGCACCGGTGTCGGCACCGTCCGCGAGTCCATCGAGAACGGTGACACCACCCCCGACCTCGCCCCCGTCACGGACGCGGCCGCCGAGATCGGCAAGGTCTGCACCCCGTGACCTGTCTCCGGTGCCGGTGCCGGTGCCGGTGACGATGCGGGTGCCGGTGCCGGTGACCGAGCACCCGGCGGGCGCGCGGATAATCGGCCCCATGACCCGCCTGCTTCTCGCCACCCGCAACGCCGGGAAAATCACCGAACTCAGGGCCATCCTCGCCGACGCCGGTCTCACCCACGACCTCGTCGGCGCGGACGCCCACCCCGACATCCCGGACGTCAAGGAGACCGGCGTCACCTTCGCCGAGAACGCCCTGCTCAAGGCGCACGCCCTGGCCCGCGCGACCGGCCACCCGGCCGTCGCCGACGACTCGGGCCTCTGCGTAGACGTCCTCGGCGGCGCCCCCGGCATCTTCTCGGCCCGCTGGTCGGGCACCCACGGCGACGACCGCGCCAACCTCGACCTCCTGCTGGCCCAGCTCTCCGACATCGCGCCCGCCCACCGCACCGCCCACTTCGCCTGCGCGGCGGCCCTCGCCCTCCCGGACGGCACCCAGCACGTGGTCGAGGGCCAACTCCGCGGCACCCTGCGCACGACCCCGTCGGGCACGGGAGGCTTCGGCTACGACCCGATCCTCCAGCCGTCGGGCGAAACCCGCACCTGCGCCGAACTGACCCCGTCGGAAAAGAACGCGATCAGCCACCGGGGCAAGGCATTCCGCGCCCTGGTGCCGGTGGTGCGGGAGTTGCTGGGCTGAGCCGGATCACAGCAGAGAGCCCGTGACCTTGGTTTCGAAGGTCGCGGGCTGCTGATACCTGGTGCGCCCGGTCGGATTCGAACCGACAACCACTAGTTTCTAAAACTAGCCTCTCTAGCCGTTGGAGTACGGGCGCGTCCCCCTCACTTTACTTGAGCCCCGGGCGCCGGCTCGCGAGGTTTTCTACGACTGGCCCGGCACGAGTGAGTCTCCGTCTGGCTGTGGCACGAGGGGCAGAGGTACCGAAGGTTCTCGCGGCGATTGTCCAGCCGGTCCCCGTTGACGTGATCGATCTGTAGTACGAGGCGTTTGCCCTGCCAGAGGGTGCCGATACCGCAGGTGGCGCACAGGTGCGGCACGTGGAGATCATCGAGCGCGCGTCTCAGCGTCGCGGTTTTCGTTCGCGCCGACCCCGGCGGGAGGTGAACCAGAAGATCGGCCGCCGACTTACGACGTGCGGACGGAACGCCCCGGGCGTGCGCTTGCCCGGTGAAGTGAGCGACGGGGATGCCGTGTGTCGCCAGACTCCGTTTCAGCTGCGCACGGGCGGTGGAACTATCGGCGATACCGAGAGTTCTCAGCAGGCCCGCCAGGCTGCTGGATTTGACGACGGCGCCGACCAGTTCGGCTCGGGACGTGGTCGTCGGCCTGTGACGCCGTGCCGTGACGAAGTGGGAGGTGTCGATGCCGAAGCGGTCGAGCTGCTTGCGTATGTGGCCGTACGGGCTGTTCTCCGGCGGGAAGCCCAGGTACTCCAGCACTTCACGGATGCTGTGCGCCTGGGCGGCTGCCTCACGCAGTAACTCTTCGGAGTAGCTGCGGCGTTCTCGCGCGGGCAGTGACTCGTCGGCGAAGTGCGACGTGTCGATTCCGTAGAAGTCCAGCCGCCTTTGAAGGTAGGCGCGTGTGTTGCTGCCCAGGGGGGCGTTCACTCGGCGCATCAGATCGACAAGGCTGACGGATTCCTCGGCGGCTCGCGCGAGCACTTCCGCCGGATACTTGAGGCTCATGTCCCGGGCCCTCGCTTCCGGCCGCGATACGTGTCCGTCACAGCGTGGCAGTTGGGGCAGAGCAGTCGCAGGTTCGAAGCGCGGTTGTCCCACCAGTCGCCGTTGATGTGGTCGACCTGCAGTCTCAGCGGCCGGCCGTTCCAGGTCGCGCCGGTCGCGCACATCGCGCAGGACTCCGGTACTCCGCCCAGCAGAAGCTCCCGCAGCAGGCGCGCTCCGGGAGTGCGGCCTTGCTCCGGGAGACCGAGGCGGAGGAGTTCACCAGGCTTTTTCGAGCGTCGCGGCCTCTGGGCGAAATGCGCCGTGTCGATTCCCAGCGCCGCGATACGCCGGTTGATGTGCGCGTGATTGCCGCCCACCGGGCTGATGCCCAGGTGCCTCAGTACGTCCTTGACGCTTGTCGACGCGGCGACGGCCGCCCGCAACCGTTCTTCCGTGTGCCGGACGCGTCCCGAGGTGAAGTGAGCCGTGTCTATGCCCCACTCCGTCAGCTTCTGGCGAAGATAGCCACGGCGGGCCGGTGTCGGGGTTCTGCCAAGCAGGCACAACGCCTCGTCCAGGTTCGTGGTCGAGCGAGCGGCTGTCCGCAGTGTCTCGCGCGTATATCTCGGCCCCACGGGCCCCCTCCGCATCCGGCCGCACGTTCGCCGCCTCGTACGGATCAACGAACCGCTGTTCGGATGGTCACGACCGCCCCGCGGACGGATCGTCACGCCCGCCCGGCCCCCTGCCGGGCCCACCCGCGGTGGACCCGGCTGTCGCAGCCGGACCTCAGATGCCGAGGTCCTTGATGATCTTCGCGACGTGGCCGGTCGCGCGGACGTTGTACAGCGCGCGCTCGACCTTGCCCTCCTCGTCCACGACGACCGTCGAGCGGATGACACCCGTCACCGTCTTGCCGTAGAGCTTCTTCTCGCCGAAGGCGCCGTACTCGGTGAGGACCGACTTGTCGGTGTCGCCGACCAGGGTGACCTTCAGGTTCTCCTTGTCGCGGAACTTGGCCAGCTTCTCCGGCTTGTCCGGCGAGACGCCGATGACGTCGTAGCCCGCGCCGGCCAGCACGCCGAGGTTGTCGGTGAAGTCGCACGCCTGCTTGGTGCATCCGGGGGTAAGCGCCGCGGGGTAGAAGTAGACGATGACCTTGCGTCCCAGGTGGTCGGCGAGCGAGACCTCGTTGCCGTCCGCGTCGGGCAGGGTGAAGGCGGGGGCGGTGTCGCCGGGCTGAAGTCGCTCGCTCATGGTTCTCCTCGGTACGGGGGCGGACTGGCGCCCGGATGCATCAGTGCGAGCGTAGTAGGGGCGCCGCGGGGTGCGAGCGCGGCCGAGCTGACAGACTGTCCGTGAAGGCGGAGCATCGAAGGACCAACCCACCGGACCACGACCACGGAGGCAGCGCGGTGTCGGATGCCAGGACCCCTGCGCAGATCGAGGCGGACATCGTCCGCAGGCGCGACCAGCTCGCCGAGACGCTCGACGAGATCGGCGTGCGGGTGCACCCGCAGACGATCGTGGGCGACGCGAAGGCCCGGGTGGTTTCCCGGGTGGACCAGACCGCGGGCCGGGCGTTCGTCGCGGTGAACCGTACGGTGTCGGGCGTGCGGGACACCTTCGTCTCGGAGGACGGCGCCCCCCGGCTGGAGCGGCTCGTCCCGATCGCGCTGATCGCCGTCGGCCTGGTGGGTCTGCTCACGATGTCGGCGCGCCGCCGCCGGTTCTGAGCCCCCCGCGTCACCCCTCCGGCGTACGGGGCGCGGGCGGGCGGGTAGGTTCGTCGGCGTGAGCGACACTTCTCCCGGCACCTCGCACGACAAGCTGCCCATCCGGATGCTGCACGACCGGGTGCTGGTCAGGACCGACATCCCCGAGGGAGAACGGCGTTCGTCCGGTGGGATCGTCATCCCGGCGACGGCCGCCGTGGGACGGCGCCTCGCCTGGGCCGAGGTGGTGGCCGTCGGCCAGAACGTCCGGGCGGTGGAGCCCTCGGACCGGGTGCTGTACGACCCCGAGGACCGTGCCGAGGTCGAGGTCCGGGGCGTGGCGTACGTCCTGATGCGCGAACGCGACCTGCACGCGGTGGCGGCGGACCGCTTCGAGGGCTCGGACGACTCGACGGGGCTGTACCTGTAAGCACGTGCCCGAAGGGCCGGTGACCTTGGTCACCGGCCCTTCCGGCGTTCCTTTGCTACGTTGGAGGGACCCCGACGAGACGCGCCGTACCGGGTCAAAGGTAAAGACGACGCACCCGTTGTCCGCGCTCCGCCGGAGGTGCCGTCATGGCCTGGGTTCTGCTCGTTGTCGCCGGTCTGCTCGAAGTCGGGTGGTCGGTCGGTATGAAGTACACCGACGGATTCACCCGGCTGTGGCCCAGCCTCTTCACCGGCGCGGGCATCGTCGCCAGCATGCTGCTGCTCGCGCAGGCCGCCAAGGCCCTGCCGATCGGTACGGCGTACGGCGTGTGGGTCGGGATCGGCGCGGCCGGGGCGGCGGTCGTCGGGATGGCGGTGCTGGGCGAACCGGCGACGGCCGCGCGGATCTTCTTCGTGTGTCTGCTGCTGGTGGCCGTGGTGGGCCTGAAGATGACGTCGGGTCACTAGAAGCCGGGGACACCGGGCGGTCCGTTGCCCGTACCGCCGTCCGCCCCGCCGCTCCCACCGCCCCCGTTGCCACCCCCGCCTCCGCCGCCGTCCCCGCCTCCTGCTCCGCCTCCGACGAACCCGTCCGTCAGACCGTCCGTCCCGTCCTGGTCCTGGTCCTGGCCCCGGGTCCGGCCCTGCGTTCCGACGTCGGCGCCGCCGTCCGTGCCGGTGCCGCCTCCGCCGCCGTCGGTCTGTCCCGGGGGCCGGGTCCCGCCCCCGCCGGTGCCCCCGCCCGTGCCCGGCGCCCGGGGCCGCTCCGACGTCCCCGGGCTCTCCGGCCGGCCCGGCGACGACGACGGGCCGTCGGGCCGGCCGGACTCGTCGTCCGACGGCGGGACGGACTCCATGCCCTCCGCCGGCGTCAGGTCGAAGTCCGTGGCCTCGGTGCCCTTCAGCGCCGCCGCCGTGAACTGGCCCCAGATCCGCGCGGGCGGCCCGCCCCCGTTGACGCGCGCCAGACCCAGCGCCCCGTACAGCGGCCGCTGCCGCGCCGTCTCGGGGTCCGCGCCCATGAGCGCGACGACGGTCGCGAGATCCGGCGTGTACCCGGCGAACCAGGCGGCCTTGTCGTTCTCGGCCGTGCCCGTCTTCCCCGCCGCCGGGCGGTTCGCGGACCGCGCCGCCGTCCCCGTGCCGTCCTCCACCACGCTCCGCAGGATCGCCGTCGTGGTGTCCGCGGCCTCACGGCTGACGGCCTGCACCGCCCGCCCGCGCGGCGGTTCGGCCGTGCGGCCGTTCTTGGTGATGCTCGTGACCATCGTGTAGGTGCCGTGCCGCCCGTGGTTGGCGAGTGTCGCGTACGCCTCCGTCATGTCCAGCACGCTCGCCGTCGCCGGGCCGAGCGCGATGGACGGCGACTCGGTGAGGTCGGGCGTGTCGTCGGGGAGCCCGAGGCGGACCGCCGTGTCCCGGACCCGGCCGGGGCCGACGTCCTGGGCCATCTGCGCGTACACGGCGTTGATGGACTTGTCGGTGGCCTCGCTGACGCTGACCTGCCCGTACGAGACGTCGTCCTCGTTGGCCGGGTCGTAGCCGGTGGGCCCGTCGGGCCCCTCCACCATGCGCTTGTTGGTGCCGTCGTACTCGGTGTCGGGCCTGATCTGTTCGCCGTCCTGGGTGTGCGAGCCGTTCTCGACGGCCGCGGCGAACACGAACGGCTTGAAGGTGGAACCCACCTGGTAGTCCCGGCGGGTCGCGTTGTTGACGTACTGCCGGGTGTAGTCGACCCCGCCGTACATCGCGACGACCTCCCCGGTGGCCGGGTCGATCGACGCGGCGCCGACGCGCACGTCGCGGTCGGCCGGGCGCTTGTCGTCGACCTTCGACAGGACCTGCCGGCCGACCGCCTCGACCAGGGCGCTCTGCATGGGCCGCCGGAACGTGGTGGTGATCCGGTAGCCGCCGGAGGCCAGGGTCTTGTCGTCCAGGATGCCGTTGCCGGTGAGGTGGTCCTGCACGGCCTGGACCAGATAGCCGCGCTGTCCCGACAGACCGGTGGACGGCTTCGCCTCGTCCGGTACGGGGAAGACCATGGCGGCCCGCTCGTCGGGGCCGAGCCACTTCTCCTTCACCATGCCGTCGAGCACGTAGTTCCAACGGCCTTCCGCCCGGCCCTTGTTCTCCGGGTGCAGGGCCACGTCGTACGCGCTGGGCGCGTTGAGCAGGGCGGCCAGGAACGCGCCCTCCGCCGTGTCGATCTGCTGGACGTCCTTGCCGTAGTACGCGTGGGCGGCGGCCTGGACGCCGTACGCGTTGCGCCCGAAGTAGCTGGTGTTGAGATAGCCCTCCAGGATCTGCGCCTTGCTCTCCTCGCGGCCCAGCTTGATCGCGATGAAGAACTCCTTCGCCTTGCGGACGAGGGTCCGCTCCTGGGCGAGGTAGTAGTTCTTCACGTACTGCTGGGTGATCGTGGAGCCGCCCTGGGTGCCCTTGCCGGTGAGGGTGTTCCACGCCGCGCGCACCATGCCCTGCGGGTCGACGGCGGGCTCGTTGTAGAAGTCCCGGTCCTCGGCGGCCAGTACGGCGCGGCGTACGGGCCTCGGGACCTGGGAGAGCGGCACGTTCTCCCGGTTGACCTCGCCGTCGCGGGCGATCTGGCCGCCGTCCGCGTACAGGAACACGTTGGACTGGGCGACGGCCGCGACGTTCGCCGCCGGGATCTTCACCAGCGTGTACCCGGCGATGAATCCGCCGATGAGGACGATCGCGCACAGCAGGAACGCGCCGAGCAGCATCCGCCAGGTCGGCAGGGCACGACGCCAGCCGGTGCGTTTGCGACGCCCCTTGCGGCCGGTCCTTCTCCCGGCGGAGCCGGAGCCCGACCCGGAGCCGGAGCCTGAGCCTGAGCCGCGGTCCGTCGGGTCGCGCGGGTCCCAGCCCCGCTGCTGCGCGTCGCTCATGTGTGCGGAGGCTCCTCGACCGGGTCAATGAGGGGATAACGGGCGGTACGGGCGATTCTTCTGCGCCACCATGAAACACGGTCGAACCGGCCCGGGGCCGCCGTCCGGATAACCGCTCGCGGTGGCTGACCCCCTTGGGCTAGGGTCCTGCGCTTTGGTGCCCTACAGCGGAAACGGCACGGGGCGACCACACGTAACGGGACACGCGCACCTACGACCGGACACGTACGTCACGGGACACGCACGGGCACAGCCACACGGGCACGCAGGACGGCACGGGCACGGACACGCAGGACCACACGCACACGCACACAGGCACGGGCACGCAGGACCGCACGCACGCGCACACGGGCACGGACACGGGCACGGGCACGGACACGCAGGACCAGCACGCAGACGGACGACCACGCGCGCGCGTTCGCGGGCGCTCACACACAACAGGGCCGAGGAGGACTGCTGACGTGCGTCTGTACGCGGCCGTCGCCGCGGGCGCGTTCCGCCGCCACGCGACGTACCGGATCGCCACCGCCGCCGGGGTGTTCACCAACACCGTGTTCGGCTTCATCATCGCGTACACCTACACGGCGCTCTGGGACGAGCGGCCCCACCTCGGCGGCTACGACCTCTCCCAGGCCCTGACCTACGCCTGGCTCGGCCAGGCGCTGCTGACGACCTGCGCGATCATGGGCGGCGGCTTCGAGGACGAGCTGATGGAGCGCATCCGGACCGGCGATGTCGCGATCGATCTCTACCGCCCGGCCGACCTCCAACTGTGGTGGCTCGCGGCCGACCTGGGGCGCGCCGGTTTCCAACTGCTGGGCCGCGGGATCGTTCCGATGGGGGTCGGCGCGCTCGCCTTCGACCTGGCGCTGCCCGGCCGGCCGCTGATCTGGCTGGCGTTCCTGCTGTCCGTGTTCCTGGGCGTGGTGGTCGGTTTCGGCGTGCGCTACCTGGTCGCGCTGTCCGCCTTCTGGCTGCTGGACGGCGCGGGCGCCGGCCATGTCTCGTTCCTGGCCGGGATGTTCTTCTCCGGGATGCTGCTGCCGCTGACGCTCTTCCCCGGCCTGCTGGGCGAGATCGCCAGGGTGCTGCCGTGGTCGTCGCTGCTCCAGATCCCGGCGGACGTGTTCCTGGGCCGGCGCACCGGGTGGGGCCTGATCGAGGCGTTCGCCTTCCAGATCGGCTGGGCGCTGGCGCTGCT
The DNA here is from genome assembly GCF_036327775.1 of Streptomyces sp. NBC_01498. Taxonomy (NCBI): domain Bacteria; kingdom Bacillati; phylum Actinomycetota; class Actinomycetes; order Kitasatosporales; family Streptomycetaceae; genus Streptomyces; species Streptomyces sp. NBC_01498. The sequence goes on from NZ_CP109598.1 coordinate 4,743,367, forward strand.
GGCGCTGGGGCGGCTGCTCCAGGCCGTGGCGATGCGACGGGTGGTGGTGCAGGGTGGCTGACGACGCGGGCACGGTGGTCGGTGAGCGGCGGTACGGGGCGGCCGGCGGCGCGGAGCCGGCCGGCGAGGGGCGGTGGCGCTCGCCTCTGTGGGAGGGGCCCCGCGCGTACGGCCTGATCGTCGCCATGTGGGTGCGCTCGACGATGACCTACCGCACGTCGTTCGCCCTGACGGCCCTCGCCAACTTCGCGGTGACCGGGTTCGACTTCGTGACGATCCTGCTGATGTTCTCGCACGTCGACCGGCTGGGCGGCTATTCGCTGCCCGAGGTCGCCTTCCTGTACGGCGCGGCGGGTACGGCCTTCGGCCTCACCGACCTGTTCGTCGGCTCGACGGACCGGCTGGGCCGCCGGATCCGGGACGGCACGCTGGACACCCTGCTGGTGCGGCCCGCGCCGGTGCTCGCCCAGGTCGCGGCCGACCGCTTCGCGCTGCGGCGGCTGGGCCGGGTCACCCAGGGTCTGCTGGTGCTCGGCTGGGCGCTGACGGCGCTGGACATCGCGTGGACGCCCCTGAAGGTGGCGATGATCCCGATGATGGTGCTCAGCGGCACGGCGATCTTCGCGTCGCTGTTCGTGGCGGGGGCGGCGTTCCAGTTCTGGGCGCAGGACGCCGCGCAGGTGCAGCACTCCTTCACGTACGGAGGCAACACGCTGCTCCAGTACCCGCCCACGGTCTTCGCGAAGGACCTGGTGCGCGGGGTGACGTTCGTCCTGCCGCTGGCCTTCGTCAACTGGCTGCCCGCGCTGTACGTGCTGGACCGCGAGGACCCGCTGGGGCTGCCGGACTGGGTGGCGTTCCTGCCGCCGGTGGTGGCGGCGGGGTGCTGCGCGCTGGCGGGGCTGGCGTGGCGGGCGGGGCTGCGGGCGTACCGCAGCACGGGAAGCTAAGGCCGTTCGGAGAGACCTCGGGAGAGACCTCGGAGAAGAACCTCGGGAAGAGACATCAGGAGAGGAAGGCACGGGGACATGGACGCGGACGACTCCGGTTTCATCCGGCTGGACGGCATCGAGAAGGTCTTCGACGTACGGAAACGGGCGGGCCTGCTGCGCCGTGAGAGACACCAGGTGCGTGCCGTCGACGGCATCAGCTTCGGCGTGGCGCGCGGTGAGATGGTCGGCTACATCGGCCCCAACGGCGCCGGCAAGTCCACCACCATCAAGATGCTCACCGGCATCCTCACCCCGAGCGCGGGCCGGCTGCGGGTCGCCGGGATCGACCCGTCGCGAGACCGTACGCGGCTGGCCCGCCGGATCGGTGTGGTCTTCGGCCAGCGCACCACCCTGTGGTGGGACCTGCCGCTGATCGACTCGTACCGGCTGGCGCACCGGATGTACCGCATCCCCGACCGGCGCTACCGGGAGAATCTGGACCGCTGCGTCGAACTGCTCGAACTGGGCGAGCTGTTGGACGTCCCCGTACGCCAGCTCTCGCTCGGCCAGCGGATGCGCGGCGACATCGCGGCGGCGCTGCTGCACGATCCCGAGGTGCTGTATCTGGACGAGCCGACGATCGGGCTGGACGTGATCTCCAAGGCGCGGGTCCGTGAGTTCCTGCGGGAGCTGAACGCCGAGCGCCGTACGACGGTCCTGCTGACCACGCACGACCTCACCGACATCGAGCAGCTCTGCGCGCGGGTGATGGTCATCGACCACGGGCGGCTCGTGTACGACGGGGCGCTCGCCGGGCTGCACGAGGTGGGCGGGAGCGAGCGGACGCTGGTCGTGGACCTGGAGCGGGAGCTGCCGCCGGTGGAGCTGCCGGGGGCGCGGGTGGTGAAGGTGGAGGGGCCCCGGCAGTGGCTGGCGTTTCCGGCGGCGGCCTCGGCGGCGCCGCTGGTGGCGCGGATCGCGGCGGAGTATCCGCTGATGGATCTGTCGGTGCGGGAGCCGGACATCGAGTCGGTCATCGCGACGATGCTGTCCCGAAGGACGGTGCCGGAGCCCGCGCGGCGTCCCGTGTGACGACGCGCGGGAGCCCGCGCGGCGCCAGGCGCTTGTCACTCGACGGAACGCGCGTGGCGCCCGGCGCCGTTGTTCGACGGAACGCGCGCGGTGCGCGGCGCTGCGAAGCGAGGGGCCCGCGTGCTGCCCGGCGCTGTGACGTCTGCCTCACCTTTGACTAGGCTGACAACATGACGAATGAACTTCCTGAGATGCGCGCCTCGGACTCCGAGCGCGAGCGTGTTGCCGAACTGCTGCGCGAAGCGGTGGCGGAGGGGCGCATCGACATGGAGGAGTTCGACACCCGTCTCGACGCCGCGTTCAAGGCCCGTACGCACGGTGAACTCCAGCCGCTGGTACGGGATCTGCCCGCGCCCGGCTCCACCGGCGACCTCGCGCGGCCCGGCATCGACGACCGGCGCGGGGGCTGGCCGGCGCGGATCGGCCGGAGCGCCGCGACCTCCAAGTGGGCGCTCGCCATCTTCGGCGGCTTCAACCGCAAGGGGTCGTGGACGGTCGGGCCGAAGTTCGTCGCGGCGGCCTGCATGGGCGGCGGCGAGATCGACCTGCGGGAGGCCCAGTTCGAGGAGCGGGACGTGGTCATCCGCTGCTTCGCGGTGATGGGCGGCGTCCATGTGACCGTACCGCCGGACATGGACGTCAACGTGCGCGGCTTCGGGCTGATGGGCGGCTTCGGGGAGAGCGGGGAGACCACGGAGGTGAGCCCGGGATCGCCACGGGTGATCATCACGGGGTTCGCGATGATGGGCGGCGTGGGGGTCGAGCGCAAGATGAGGGTGACGGAGAAGCGCCGTCTCAAGGAGGAGCGCAAGAAGGCGGAGCTGGAGAAGGACCGGCTCCGCAAGGAACTGGACTGATCCACGGGAGCCCTCACCGGCCGCCCCCGCTCCACCGCCCGTCATGGAACGGAGTCTTCACGGAACGGGGCCGACGCGGAGCCGGCGGCCGGGGGACCGGACGTCGCCGGAGAACCGGTCACGGCCGGGCGACCGGACACGGCCGGGGAGTTCAGAGCCGCGCCGGCTCCCTGCCCACCAGGTCCCCGAGGTCCACGAAGCGCCCCATCGCCCGGTACGCGGCGTCGCTCGGGTGCAGACCGTCGCCCGAGTCGTAGTCGGGCCGCAGTCGGTCGGGGGCGTACGGATCGCGCAGCAGCCGGTCGAAGTCGACGGTCCGGTCGAAGACCCGGCCCGCGCGGATGGCCTCGTTGACCCGGTCCCGCACGGCCTCCCCCGCGTCGCTGTGACGCGGACTGCCGCCGAACGGCATGAGGGTCGAGCCGACCACCCGCAGCCCCCGCGCGCGCCCCTGACGGGTGAGGGACCGCAGCCCGGCGACGATCCGCTCCGGGTCGGTCTCGTGCGGCCGGCCGATGATGTCGTTGATGCCGAGCGCGACGAAGACGACCTCGGCGCCCGACTGCCCGAGGACGTCGCGCCCGAACCGGTCGACGCCGCTCGGGCCCTTGCCCGCGGCGAGGTTCCGGCGCAGGACCCGATTGCCGCTGATGCCGGCGTTGAGCACGCCCAGACCGCTGTCCCGCACCCGGTCCGCCAGCGTGTCGGTCCAGCGGCGGTCGGCGTCGTACGAGGAGCCGACGCCGTCCGTGATCGAGTCGCCGATGACGACGACCGAGCCGCGCGCCCGCCGGTTCAGCACGTCGACGGCGGTGAGATACCGCCAGACCGGGACACGCCCGGTGTACGGGGCGCCGCCGCCGTCCAGCGTGCGGTCGCCGCGCGCCGTGTACGAGGTCCGCAGCGCACGCGGGTGGTACGTGACGGGACCACCGGGCAGCGGCGTGTGCACCGTCACCAGCAGATCGGTGTCCGGCGGTACTCGGAGCCGTACCGCGTCACTGACCACCCGACCGCCCGGCGGGACGATCACCGACCGCTTCTTGCCGAAGGTGACGACCCGCAGGGTGCCCGGGGCGGCGCCCGCGCTCCCGTTCCCGGCCGAGACGGCGAGCGAGGCACGGCCGATCAGCAGCGCCCGGCGGCTGAAGAGGTTGGAGAGGGTGATGCGGGCGGCGGTGCCGCCGATGCTGGTGTGCACGACGTTACGCAGGGAACGCCCGGCATGGCCGTGGGGCGCACCCGGCTCGATCCCGGCGGGCGCGGCGGCCCAGGTCCCGACCCACGCGTCGGCGGAGACGGGTGCGGCGGAACCCACGGGCGTACGGGCCCGCCCGCCGCCCGAGCCGCTTCCCGCCTCGCCACCCGAGTCGCTTCCCGCGCCGCTTCCCCGGGCGGTGCCCGTGCCCGCGCCGTCCCGCGCACCGTCCCCGGCGCCGCTCCCGGCTGCTGTCGCCCGATCGCCGCTGCCGCCGCCCAGGTCACGGCCCCCGCCGCCGCCCAGCGCGCCCACCCCGGCGAATATCGTGGCGCACACCAGCGCCACGACCGTCACCAGGCCCGCGAGCAGGGCGAATCCCCGTTGTCCGCTCATGTCCCCCGTGTCTCCCTCACCTACGTACAAAGGACATCATCCGGCATGGCGCGGGAACTCGTGGTGCGCGCCGGGAGTACCAGAGGCAGGGAGAATGCGTACAGGCGGGGCACGGCGGGGTACGGGGACGACAGGGCTCGTACGCGGATGGGTGGAGTGAATGGAACGACGCGATCCGGCCGATCCGGACAGGGCACGAGGCTCCGGCACGGCCGACGACCGCTCGTCTGCGGACGACCGTCCTCCTACTGAGGAGCGACCGGTGGACCCCGTACGCGCGGGTCGCCCGGCGACGGCCCTCCCGGCACGCCCGCCGTCCGAGCCCGGCCCCGGCGCTCCGGTCCCTCCTGACGCCTCGGCCCCTCCCACCGCCTCGGCCACCGCCTCGGCCCCTGCCGACGCCCCGGCCGCTCCCGGTTCCTCCGCCACCCCCGGCAGGCGCTCGCCGTTCTCCCCGCTCGGCTCGCTCGGATTCACCGCCGCCGACGAGGAGAAGCGGCGCGGCGTCCGCCGTATGAAGGCCACCGCCACCGGTCTGCTGCTCCTCGTCGCCCTCGTCTACATCCTCGCCACCTGGGCCGAGAATTCCGGCCACACCGGCTGGCCCGGCTATGTCGCGGCGGCGGCCGAGGCCGGGATGGTGGGCGCGCTCGCGGACTGGTTCGCCGTCACGGCCCTCTTCCGCCACCCGCTCGGCCTGCCGATCCCGCACACCGCGATCATCCCGAACAAGAAGGACCAACTCGGCGCCTCCCTCGGCTCGTTCGTGGGGGAGAACTTCCTCTCCTCCGACGTCGTACGGACCCGGCTGCGCGGACTGGGCATCGGCGGCCGGCTCGGCGCCTGGCTCGCCGAACCCGCGCACGCCGACCGCGTCACCGCCGAACTGGCCACCGCCCTGCGCGGCGCCCTGACCGTTCTGCGGGACAACGACGTCCAGGCGGTCGTGGGCGAGGCGATCACCCGCCGCGCGGACGCCGTGGAGGTCGCCCCCGGCATGGGCAAGACACTGGAACGCGTGGTGGAGGACGGCGCCCACCACCGCGCCGTCGACCTGATCTGCACCCGCGCCCACGACTGGCTGGTCGAGCACGGCGACTCGGTGATGGACGCGGTGCAGGGCGGCGCGCCGGGCTGGACCCCGCGCTTCGTCGACCGCCGGATCGGCGACCGCGTCTACAAGGAACTGCTGCGCTTCGTCACGGAGATGCGCGACATGCCGACGCACCCGGCGCGCGGCGCGATCGACCGCTTCCTCAAGGACTTCGCCTCCGACCTCCAGTCGGACACGGAGACCCGGGCCCGTGTCGAACGCCTCAAGTCCGACCTGCTGACCCGCCCCGAGGTGCAGGACATCATCGCGTCGGCCTGGTCCTCCGTACGCGCGATGATCATCGCGGCGGCCGAGGACGACCACAGCGAACTGCGCCTGCGCGCCCGCGCCTCCCTCCTCTCGCTCGGCGCCCGGCTGGCGACGGACGGCAGGCTCCAGCGAAAGCTGGAGGGCTGGGTGGAGGACGCGGCGGACTACGTCGTGACGACGTACCGGAGCGAGATCACGTCCCTGATCTCCGACACCGTCGCGAGCTGGGACGGCAAGCACACGTCCAAGAAGATCGAGGCGCACATCGGCCGTGACCTCCAGTTCATCCGCATCAACGGCACGGTGGTGGGCGCCCTGGCGGGCCTGCTGATCTACACGATCTCGCACGCGCTGGGCGGGTGAACCGGACCGTCCGGTCCGCCCGCCGCGTCACCGACCCTGCGCGGCGAGGGCATCCCCCGCGTCCGCGCGGTCCGCGCGGCCTCCGACTTCGCCGCCCACGAGCCGTCCCCGGACCGGATTCGCGTACTGCTGGTGGGCACGGTGCAGCGGGGCCGCTGCCACCCGGACGACCTCCGCGCCGAACTCCGCGCGTCCCACGCCCTGCGCAACCCGGCGGCCCGCGCGGTGATGGACGACCTCCGCGTCGGCGTCCGCTCCCTCGCCGAGGGCGAGACCCGCGACACCCTGCTCGCCGCCGACATCCCCGACCCCCTCCGGAACCGGACGCTCCTCACCCCGGCCGGCACCTTCCTGGCCCCCCCGGACGCCTACTGGCCCCACGAGGGCGTCGCCCTGGAGGCCGACTCGGCGGAGTACCACCTGGGCATCGCGGAATACCGCGCCGCCCTCCGCCGCCGCCTGCGGCTGGAGTCCCACGGGGTGTCGGTCCTGAGCGTGACCCCGTCCCTGGTCCGCGACCCCCCCCAGGAACTGATCGCCGCGGTCCTCACCCGCCTTCACCTCGCCACCACCCGCGCGGCCCGACTCCGGGTGCTCCGCCGCTGAGCCGACGACCCGTCAGGGATAGGCTCGACGGCACCGAGCCTGAGGGGGACCACCATGCACATACGCCGAACTCACCGCGCCACCGCACTCGTCGTGCTCCTGGCGGCGACGCTGATGTCCTGCTCCGGTGCCGACCCCGAGCCCCGCTCCGCGACCCCGCCCCGGGCCGACACCGCACCGTCGTCCCCGCCCACCAAGGCCGCCGCCCCGATCCCGGAGGCGCCGACCTCAACGCTCACTCCGGCGCCGGTCAAGGTCCGCGACGCCTTCGCCACGCTCCAGGCCACGCTGAACGACGACTGCGTGCCGGGCAACTGCGACTACTTCCTCGGCCGCGTCCACGACGAACTCACCGGCCTCGAATCCGCCATGAAGGCCGACCCGAAGGGCCCGTCCCACTTCGACAAGCCCCTGGCCTGGACGGCGAACCTCTGGAAGACCCTGGGCGACGACAGATCCACCCCGAACCTCGAAAAGAACCGCACGGACCTGATCGGCACCCGCGACAAGATCAACGCCTGGATGCAGAACCACCCGGACGACTACCGCTGACCCCTCAACCAAGCCGCCCCTCCCGCAGCGCGCCGACGAAGTCACCCCAGGCGGCGCGCCGCACGGCGATCCGCGCCCCGTGGGGCACCTTCGAGTCCCGCACGGCGGTACCACCGCCCGACTCGGCGACCTCGACACACTCTCCGCCGGCTCCGTTGCTGTAGCTGCTCTTTCGCCACTGGGGGTCGGTGGTGGACGCGGTCATGGGGAGTGTCCCTCCAAGGCTGATCGGATCAGTACTGCTGATTGCTGGGGGCTCAGAGCCAGAGCCCTGAGGTGGTCGAAGGCTTTCGTGTAGATACGTACGTGTGCCGGGAGTTCGAGGTAGATGGAGTCTGTCAGCCCTTCCCGATAGACCACATCCGGGTCCTCCTGCTCGGGGAAACCGAGCACTGTGAAGGGTCCGGTCGTCGGGTACGCCCCGGCGTCGTACGGCAGGACTTGCAAGGTCACGTTGCGTTGCCTTCCGATATCCAGCATACGTTCGAGCTGCTCGCCCATCACCTGTCCGCTGCCAATGACGTGCATGAGGGCGCTCTGGTGGATCACGGCCCAGAAGTCCGGAGCGGTGCCGCTCGTCAGCAACTCCTGTCGACGCATGCGCACATCGACCTGGCGAGGGATCTCGTCGTGATCCTGGTCGGGCGTGACCTTGCTCAACTCGGTTGCGTACTCGGCGGTCTGCAACAGACCGGGAATGAACTCACCTTGGTATGTACGCAAGTTGGACGCGGCCTGCTCCAGCCCCACATACACCGAGAACCATGACGGCACGGCGTCACCGTGCGCGTGCCACCAGCCCTTGGTCTTCGACTCCTTGGCCAGCCCCTTGAGCAACTCGCGAAGCTCGTCGGACGTGCTGTAGAAGCGGCACAACGCGTCCACGTCCGACGGCTGTACCCGCCCTTGCCCGGTCTCCATGCGATTCACCTTGGAACCGCTCCAGTCCAGCTCCTTGCCGACCTGATTGCAGGTCATCCCGCTCTCGTCGCGCAGCTTCCTGAGCTCGATCGCCAAGCGACGACGACGTGCGGTGGGTGATCCGGCCATGGCAACTCCTCTTGCGGCAACGGGGGTTCCATCCCATCGGAACGGATGGCTCACGCCAATCACTCGTTAGAGGGAATCCCTTCGTGCACATTGCATCTCGGGATGCCCACTGTCATCCTGTCACAACGAGTGACGGACTGTCACCGCAGGCTCACATCGGACGCGACGCCATCGGGCGCCCGACGGAAGGAGCAGGAGCATGGCCATTTACCAGGAGAGTGGTTGCGTGCAGCGGCGCCCGTGGGAGGTGGCGTTCACGGCGGAGCCGCAGGCGGTCCCCCGGGTGCGCCGGGCGGTGCGACTGCACCTCTCGCTCTGGGGCTTGTCGGATCTGGAGGATCTCGCTCAGCTCTGCGTCTCGGAGCTGGTCGCCAACGTCATCAACCACATCGGCGTAGGGACCCCGGTCACTCTCGCGGTCTCCACGGACGGGATCCACCTCCGCATCGAACTCAGCGACCCGGACGCCCGAGCGATGCCCACGCTCCTCGCCCCCCTGTCCGACGCGGAGTCGGGCCGCGGCCTGATGATCCTCGACGCGGTGTCCGACCGGTGGGGTGTGATCTCCCGGGTCGACTCCAAGGCGGTGTGGTGTGAGTTGCCCACCGGTGCGGGAGCGTCCAGCGGGCAGCCGAGGAATCCACGTATCGCGCATGCCGAGATGAGCATCGTCCGACACGGCGCTGCTCAGAACCCCACGCCGGAAGAGGCGAGCCCCCTGTCGGCGGCGCTGGCGGAGAAGGCGGCGATCGACCTGATCGCGGACGTCCTCCACTGGCTCCGCGCCCACGGCTGCGACCCGGACGAATCCCTGGACCGCGCCCAGACCCGCTTCGAGGCCCAACTCGAAGAAATCCGCTGAGATTGGCCGACTGCCCGGCCTCGGCGATGCGCGCGGAGGATCGGACTTCCCCTCGGAGTGGTTATGAGTCGTGGAAGAAACCGATCGATGGGTCGTCGGGTGTCCCTATCAACAGTGCGCGATCGAGGAGGGTGTTGTTCAACTCGCAGCTTGTCTCCGGCAACAGGACACACGCGTGGCAGGCGGCCAGATTGACACTGTCGGCACCACTGGCCTCCGATTCCACGCAGAGCGGATCGGCCGAGCACCACCTGGCCCGACTCAATGCGGACGGCAGAGATGTTTCAAGTTTGTTCGGTTCGCCCTGTGCGACCAAGCCGCCGAGGCTTCCGGCGGAGTCGCTGGTCGCGGTGTAGATGAGGAGTCCAGCCATGTTGTCGTCGCCGTACAACCGTTCCCGAAGCGAGGAGGCGGGGTAACCGCCGTCCAGACTCCACTCGTTGATGAGAACGTGCGCGAGTGTGTGCAGCAGCACCGAGCGAGGCGTCGTAGGTGAGGCCGGGGCGGCCGTAGGGTCTCCGGTACGCACGCGTAGCCGGCGTAGCTGGTTGTTCCTGATGCGTTCCACCCGGGCGGCCACCGCGATGTTCTGTGCCCACGCGTCGAGTCGCCGCTCGTCGAGTCGGAGGAACACCCCCTCGCCCTGGACCTCCATGGCGGGAAGCCACTCCTGGGGAGTCAGGAACAACTCGGCTTTGTGGACATCGGAATGTGTGTCCGGAGTGTCGACCCGGGAGAATGCCGTGAGCGCCCGAACCTCACGGAGTCGTTTCACCAGCATCGGACCCGTCAATCCGTAAGGCGTCAAGGCCGACGCCGACGCCTTCGGCGGCTCACAGATGAACTGTTCCTCCCGATCCGCAGAGCTCTCCAATTTCCCTTCGATCAGTCGCTCGTATTCCTTCCTACGCAGGGCGACGTGGGAACTGTCCTTGATTTGCTCATCGACATCTTCTCCGTCCTCGTGACTCTCTGCCTCTAGGAGTTCGAGTACGGAGTCCAAGGAGAACTCGTACGACTCCTTGATGGTGACGGCTTTGAGATAGATCTTGATTTCGTCGCGTGTCATGACGCGCAATTCGTCCCAATGGTCCGCCAGGCGGGCGGCGAGACCGCCACTCCACGGGGGGATCGACAGTGCGGTCTTCACGATCGGGTGCCATACGACCGACGAGCCTCGTTGAAGGGTTCTCGGCGCTTCGGTGCATGGCTTGACCGGGTCATTCTTGAGCCATGGACGTCTGCCGTCGCAGCGGACCTTGAGCTCGGACAGAGCCCTGCTGCGGAAAGCGCCTTCCATGGAAACTTCGGGGACACCACAGGTGCAGGAGATCAGGATGGAGCGAAGTGATGCCGTCTTTCCGCTGGACCGCAGGCGCATCTTTCCTCCGCACAGGCCGGTCTCGCCGATTCGGCGGTTGTTGCGGTGCGCCCATTTCCAGTAGGGAAAGTCGTCAATGTGCCCGCGGGCGCAGGCCATGACGAAGCGCGAAGGGACCAATTCCTCCTCACAGTCCCCGCACTCGTTCTTACCAGGTGGAGAGTTGAAGCCGCGCACATGCTGCAAGGTGCCGCATCTCGGGCAAGAGTGCCACAGTGGGAAACGGCGGACCCTCACCCCGTCCCTGCTCGTGTCGTCGGAGGCGGGTGGGAGTCGGAAATACTTCACCCCGAGATTCTGCGCGAGTCGATGTTCGTCGATTCTCGGTGCGTCGTTGACATTCCAGGAATCTGTCCCGCATACGATGAACGACTCGTTGTCGACAGCGATCAGCGAGCCGACTCCGTACGTCGTGATCATCTGTGAACGTCGGACCGAACCGCGTCGCGGAAAGCTGCGCTCGGGCGAGCTTCCTCGGCGACGACGGGCGGGCGGCGGGGTCATCGGGATGCCTCCAAGAAGAGAGCGGACTCGGCGTCGACATCGCGCAGACTCCACAGTGTGTGCCACGCCGTTTCATTGGTTTCGTCGTCGAAGGCACACAGAAGAGAGGGTGTTCTTCGACCACGTGGGGATTCGTACACCAATCCGCCGTTCGCCTCGGCCTGGGCGGACCAGTCCTCGACGAATTCGTCGAACGCATCACGCGTCGCCTCATACTCGTCCTTGTTCACCCTCAGGACCCGCTCCAGGAGTGGTGTCTTGACCCTCCGTTCGAGTTCTTCTCGGAACTCGTCGATCCTGCCCGCACCGTCCGCAGGTCGGGCGACGGGGATGAGCAGGCGGGCGAGGGCGACGATCACCGCGTGCAGACCACGGTCACGGGCACGGGAGGAGAACGGCGTGACGCTGGTCGACTCCACCTCGCGATAGAGGGCCGAGTGGAAGTGCCGGAAGCCCTCGTAGTGCGAACGGTCGCGGGAGCGTGCCGAGTTGAGCATGACGGCCACCAGTCCCGGATGCCGTCGGCCGACCCGACTGGTGGCCTGGATGTATTCGGCGGTCGTCTGTGGCTGACCCATCACTGCCATCAGTCCCAACCGGTCGATGTCCACTCCGACGGAGATCATGTTGGTCGCGAGAAGGACATCCACCGTCTCGTCGTGAGGAAGCCGCCGCTCGATCTGTTTGAGTCGGGCCGGGACTTCGCTGGAGTTCGCACGACTGGTCAGCTCTGTCTGTTCCTTGATCGTCCGCTTCTCGACGCCGTCCCTGTCCGCGAGGTACTCCAGATATGCCTCGACGTCGTCGTGCACCTGAAGTTCGGCCGCCGCCAACAACCGGAGGCTGTTGAAGTACCCGACAAGCGTCCAGTACGCGTCACGCACGTCCTCGGTCGTGTCTGCCCGCATCGCTTGGTGCAGAAGTGTCGCGTACGTACGAATGAGCAGTGTGGACTGGCTCGTACTCGGTGTGAGGAGGCCGATGTACTGGCGGCTGGCCTTTCGTTCCCGGGGGGTCTCGACGGCGAACCAGGAGTCGCGTGCGTCGAGTCCCGCCGGGGGGAACTGCGCCACCGCTCGATCGAACAGCGCCTTGCCCTGGTCGGTCGCGCGTCGGATGGTCGCTGTGGAAGCGATGACCTTCGGACGATCGGAAAGGAGGTCCACCGCCGTTTCGTACAGTCCGGTGAGAGTGCCCAGAGGTCCTGAGATGAGGTGCAACTCGTCCTGGACGATCAGCTCGGGCGGGGGGGTTCCGTCCGAGCGGTCGCGGTTGAAGAGGGCAGCCGTTCTTTCGCGCCAAGGCATCGCGGCGAACTTGTCCACCGTCGCGATCACCAGTGTGGGACGGGCGTCATACACGGCCTCGTCCACGAGATGGACGGGGAGGCCGTTGCGGAAGTCACAGGCACCGTCGGGGCAGCGGACGTACATCCGACAGGCCTCCTCGTCCACCTCGTACTGGTACGCGTCGAGGCGGGCGCCACACCAGGGACAGGCGTGGAGTTGGACGGGGTTTTTCTCCTGGAGCGCCTTACCGCCCCGCAGGTCCGTCAGACTGGCCGCCGCAACCGAGAGCTTGTTCGGGGTGGCGGATTGACCGACCCACATCCCGATCGAGATCGGCTCGGTGCCCAGGGTCGCCACATGCTCGATCCGGATCCGCTCCATGGCGCAGATCAAGGCTGTGGCGCGTTCGAACTGTTGCAGAGTGAGCAGCCTGAGGGTGTAGCGCATGAGCACCGTGACGCCCGCGCCGCGCTCCTTCAGCCGCATACGACGCAGGAACGTGATGAAGGCGATGAGTCCGAGATACGCCTCCGTCTTGCCGCCACCGGTGGGGAACCACAGCAGGTCGGCGATCTCGTGGTCCGGGTGTGTCGGATCGACGATTCCTTCCAGACACAGGAGCATGAAGGACACCTGGAAGGGGCGCCATCGTCCCGCGCTGTCGTCGGGCGAACCGACGTGGCCGTTCCTGATCCACTCGCCACGGGCGCGCTGCCGGGCCATCGCCAGGTTGGCGAGGCGGAAGGCCTTCAGGGCATCGGGTTCATCCCTGAGTACCTGGACGCCGGACCGCATGCGCACCAGTGCTTGACGGCACTGCTTGACCTGCTCCCTTGCGGGGGCCTCGAAAGACGTGCCCTTCAGGGTGTCGACTTCCTTCGCTTTGCTCCCGATCCACCTCTCGTATCCCGTCAACAGATCGTCAAGGGCACCGAGAACGTCGGAATCCGCACCGGACGCCAGACCTTGCATGGTGAGTGCCGAATCGTCGATCTCCGGGTTGGAGTCGGTGAGGAGTACGTCATGAGTGGGTACGAACTCCGTCCGTAGCGCGGCGACGGCGGACCGCTCGGCAGGTGGAGCGCCGACAGGCGCCGGGGTCCAGTCCCAGTCGGCGGCACAACCATGGCCCATGGCGAACGTGGGCGCATACCGGTGAAGCAGCCTGCTTGCGCCCTGTTCCGGGTCGACCGGTCCCCTGGTGGCCGGCCGCTCCACGAACGCCCGCTCACCGTTGGGGCAGGTCACAGTCAGGCGAGGCTGGTACAGGGAGAAGGCGTCCTGAAGTTCGTGCTCACCGACCCTTTTCTCGTTGATCAAGGTGACGGTCACGGTGACGGTGGCGTCCGGTCCCGAGGGAGGACGTACAAGTGCCCGAAGCTCAACGCCGTCGCCGAGGGGGTCCGGCCGGAACATGCCGGTGCGTGTCACGTCGATCGTCACGGGACGCAGTGCCAGCGGGCGTCGTCGCCAGTGTTCGGACTGGTCGGACGTGCTTCGGGCCTCCGCACGCTTCGCGGAGATCGGTCGGCCCTGCGGATCGATCGGGTCGTACGCGGCGGCCTCGGTGGTCACCAGGATCGTGGGCGACAGGGCGGGGTCGACGGCGAAGGTGAGCCCCATGGACGACGGCCGCCGGTTGGTGGCGAGCGCGACTCCGAGATCCGGTCCGTGGTCCTCGACGTCGAGGCGTCGCTGGACAGGCACGTCGTCGAGACCGTCGTCCTCGGCTCGGACGGCGGCGAATTCCTCCTCCGCCTCTTCCGTCGAGGGCCGGGGGAACAGCACCCCGACGGGGTAGGTCGTGATCGGCGGGTCCTGCGTCAGAACCTCGTCGTCGCCCCCCGGCCCCGGTCCCATGAGGTCTCGCCGGAGTTGGGCGACGAGTTCGTCGCGCATCGCGTAGTGCCGGCCGTGTCGGCCTTCGCCGTTCGTCATGTCTCAGGTCCCTCTTCAGAGTTCCGTCCGGGTTCGTCGATACCGACCGAGCCCGGACATACGCGGTACCACCCACACTCCGTGGTCGCCGAGTCCGGCACGCGCGGCGGAGGCGGTACTACCGGCCACGCTTTCCAGACAGTCCACCCGGTAGCCCGTGATCTCCACCGGCCAGTTGATGCTCCAGGTTCTGTTGATCTTCAAGGACGCATGAAGGTCCCGACGGAATTTCTGCGACACCACCGCGATCGGCCTGTCGTGGTGGAAAACTGTGTACGGAGGGCTCTCATCGACTGCCAACGGCATCTCGTGCTGGGCACGGAGCACCAGTTCGTCGCCGGGCCGAACCATGGACGTCAGGTAGGTCTGGATCTCCGAGGGATCCGCCTCGAACCCGTCCATACCCGGAGGGTGTTCCCGGGAGACGTCCTGTCCGGACGCAGACAGCCCGTTACGGAAGTACGACTGCCCGCCGCCCAGGTACCAACGGTCGCTGAATTTCTCCCTTCGGACCATTGCCGTGTTGGGGGCCGCGATACGGAACAGGTCGTCCCTCGGACGGGTCATCGCGACGTAGAGCGCCCTGGCTTCGGCGGCAGGGTCGATGTACGTGTGTTGCCTTCGCAGGTCCGTCGTGTTCGGCGGCTCCACCACGATGACGCGATCGAACTCGAGCCCCTTCGCACGGTGAACCGTGGACACCACCAGCCCGACGGGTTCGGTCGTGACGAGGTCGTCCGGGAACCGCCCTTCGACGATCAGCCGACGCACCCCCGTGACGTCCATCAGACCGCGGGGCCCGCGCGCCGCGCCACGCAGTGAACGCCAGAGTCGGCCCGGGTCCTGATCGTCAGGAGCAGGACCGGCGGCGAGAAGGTCCAGGAAGCGCTCCTCCACCATGGTCGTGGACCCGGTGGCACGCAGAACGGACGCGACCCAGGCAGGGACGGGGCGGTCACGGAAGGACCGCTGCAACCGGGACCGGATCCCTCGCGCGTGCAGCGTGTCCGAAAGGACGAGCGCCTGCCGGTTGTCCCGGCAGAGGATCGCGCACGTACCGGGGAACTCCCGCAGCGAGGCCAGGGTGAAGTCGCTGTCCAGCGGACCGAAGTCGGGGCAGCGGCGCAACAGGTCGGAGAGCTCGCGGTGGAGAAGTTCACCGGCGGCGTCGGATTCCTCTGTCTCGGAGGGCAGCCGACGGAGGGTCGGGCCGAGGGGGAGCGCGGTACGCGCCTCGTCCGTACGAGCCCGGAAGTTGGCGGACAGATGGAGCTCGACCAGATCGTCCGGGTACGACGCCCTGAGCCAGTCGAAGAAATAGTTCGTCTCCGCCGCGCGGGCGTCGTCGTCCGCCACCTGGAAACCGAAGATGGCCTGTGCCCCGTCGCCCACCACCGTGAAGCCGCAGCCGTCCTGGAAGCGGTCGAGCAGGGTCTCGACCATGTCCCGGCGATCGCCCACCAGATCCTGTACCTCGTCGATGACGACGTGCGCAGGCGCACCGAGTTCACCGGCCTCGACGGCACCCCGCATGATCGCCTCGGTGGCCTCCTGGATGCGCTCGTCGAAGCCCAGCGTGCTCCATTCGCGGTCGGGATACATGTTCCGCAACAGCGAGTACGCCCATGAGTCGAACGTCTGCACCCTGACCCGACGGGCCTCGCGCCCGTGCAGCGCGATCCGCTCCCGCAACTCCCTGACCGCAGCTCGGGAGAAACTCAACACAAGGATCTCCCGGGCCTCCAGCGCCTCCTCCTCGTCACTCATCAGCGCGTCGAGTCGACGGACGAGGGTGTGGGTCTTGCCGGCACCCGCACCGGCGGTGACCAACAACCTCGTGTCCCATGGCTGTTCGACCACCGTCCGCTGCTCGGACGTCAGTTGCGGACTCTCGAGGTAAACGGCGCTCACTTGGCTCCCCACAGGTGCTCGAACCCGGTGAACGCCAGGGCCTTCCCGTAGTTCGTGATGTTGTCCCGGACGTTCAGGATCAGGCAGGACTCCTTGCCTCCGTTGCGGGGCCCGCGCAGGCCGCGACCGATCATCTGCTGGTAGACGTTCGGGCTGTACGTGGGGCGAGCCACCACAACAGCACGGGTGGCGGGGGCGTCGAAACCCTGCGTGAGAACACCGTAGTTGGTGAGCACACGGATCCCCCCTCGCCGGAAGAGGTCGATCCGCTGTCGACGTTCACCGGTCGGTGTGGCGGAGTCCACCGCAGCGGCTGAGATGTCGAGATCCTTGAGCTTCGCGGCCAGGAACTTCGCGTGGTCGACGGACGTGGCGAAGACAAGGACCGGCCAGTCGGACGGCATGCTTCGAATCTCCTCGAGGATGCGGTCGTTACGGTCCTGGTCATCGGCAAGTCGCTGTTCGGCGGCCTTGGACAGCAAACTGAGTTGGTCGGCCCGCTGCTTCTCGTCGTGCGTCAACTCGATTGTTCCACCAAGAAGTTCTCGGTGCTCGACCCGGGCGAGCATGCCCAACTCCTGCAGCTCCGCGTAGGGAGCACCCGAAGGGAAGATTCCCTCGTCAAGACGCCGGGCGCCGAATCGCTGGACCAGACGGCGGGTCTCCTCGTCGTTGGTGTTACGGAACGGCGTGGCGGTCAACCCGAGCAGGTGCCGTTCGGTCTCACGCGCGGTGAGGCCGAGTTCCGCGAGGATCTCCGTGTACCGCTTCGTGATCGCCCCATGCGCCTCGTCCACGACGACGAGGCCGGCCGACCGCAGCCATGCGTAACCGGGGGTTCCCAGACACTTGTGGAGCTTCGCGTCCGTGGCCACGACGAGGTGCGGGCGGTCCGTCACCGGACCGGCCTCGTTCGACGACCAGAGACGGCTGATGGTGAGCGGGCTGTCGGCCCCCACCTTGGACCAGACGAACTTCCAGCTCTGAACAGCCTGTTCGCACAGCTCCTCGGTCTGGGCGATCCACAGGATGGGACCCGCCAACTGCCCCGACTGCTTGACCCACCTGATGACGGCCTCGGCCGTCACTCGCGTCTTTCCCGCACCGGTGGGAAGCGACAGCATCCCGCGCTGCGGGGTCAGCCGGTCCAGCATCGCGAACACGTTGGTGGCCAGACGCTCCTGGTAGTCGTGCAGGCGTGGGAAGGCCGTCGGTCCTGCGACGTCGATCCTCGGCTCCAGGGACGGTGTCCGGGCACCCGCGAAGGAGTCGGGGAAACCGAACTCCGACACGAACTTCACCGCCGGGGAGGCGCCGCTGAAGGAGGAGGGCGCGTGACTCGGGTACGCCGCGACGAGATCCTTGGCGTGGTTGTGAAGGACACCGTCCCCGTGGGCGTTGTACGCCATCCGCGCGATACGCCGGGGGGAGGGCTCCTCGTCGCCGAGTGCCGCCCGCTCGCTCTCCAGCAGACCGGGTGGCAGACCGGCCCGGAGCGCCGTCGCACCGATCAGAAGTTCCAACTTCTCCTCGACGCTGTCCGCCTCCCGGACCTTACGGAGGGCGCTCTGCACCTGCTGGTCGGCCTCCTGGCGTTCCTGGGCGTCCAGCACGGCGCGACAGCCCGACTCCTCCAGGCCCCAGCGAAGTTCGCGGTCGGCGGTGATCAGTGCGTCGAGTCGGGAACTGGATTCGAGTACGAGCACGGTGGAGCCGTGGAGGGCGCCGGTCAGCGGTGCCGCACGGGTTCCTTGCGGCGTGCGGGTCACCTCCTCCAACTCGGAACACCGGAGGAGGCTGAGATTGTTGACGGAACTCCCGAGCCGCTGGCGAAGGGTGGGGTACTCGTCCCGCAGCGGAATCGGCTCACCCACCCCCACGTGCCGAGTCTCCTTGGTGATGACGTCGGAGTGACGCAGCATCCCCCAGGTGCGGATCAGGAGATCGGCGTCCGCCGAGCCTCCGGTGAGCAGGGCCGGAATCTGCTCGGCGCGGAGGGCCCGATATTCGTCCTCACCGGCGGCCACCGCGATCTCTCCGTCCTCGCGGGCACCCCATTCGGAGCCGATACGGCAGCGTGTGAGCGTGTCGGGGAAGGGCACTTCGAGACGCGTGAGCATCACGTAGGTGCGTCCGACGAAGGCGTCGTCCTCGCTGCTTGCCAGTTCCTGCAGGAGTTGGGCCCATTGGCCGGGGGGAACGTCGGCGACCACGCCGGGCAGATGCAGCTTCCGGGCCTTTTCCGCACTGATGTCGGCCACGGGCAGGACATCGCTGTACGCGTGGAGTTGTGGCCCGACGGCATCGCCCATCCGGACGACTCCTTGCGATGTCGGGAGCATGCCGTGACCGTGGAGCATCCAGCGGAGTGGGGAGATGACCCGTCGTCGGGTCGACGCCTGGACACCGATCTGCATCGTCCACGAGTCGATGACGCTCTCGTCGGGCAGAGCCTTGACGAAGGCTGCCTTGCCCTCGTCGGACAGCCTGGAGAGCAGGTGCAGAGGCCCGCCAGGAGCTGCGCCCTCAAGCTTGATCCGACTGAGGGCGGGCCGGCTCGCGCTGCTGTCCAAGGTCCTGCAGTAGTCCTCGTGGACCGACACGCGATACTCGTCGAACCACTCGGTGCCCTCGGGCCGCTGCCCGCCGACGGGTCGGTCGCGGAGGCCGAACTCGCGGAAGACGGACATGTCGTCGGAGTGGAACCCCATGTCCACCGTGACGGACCCGTCCCGGGTTCCGTCGCCGGGGACGACGGGACCCGGCAGCAGGCAGTCGCTCATCCGGTGGTAGCGACCGTCCACGGTGCGGACGAAGAGCGTGCTCATGGGCGCGCCGACGCGGGTCTTCACCTCCATGGAGACGTGGCTGCCGCCGGCACTGTGGAACAGCTCCCAGAAACGTGTCCAGTCCTGTGGGCCGTAGTTGTCGAAGCCCTGATCGAGAACGCCGACGAAGCGACCACGGGCGTCGGCCTCGCGGATGCCGATCTCGTTGAGGTCAGCTGTCAGAGACGGGTCCGCCGAGAGCCGGCCGTCCACGTACACCAGGTCGTCCTTGAGACCGTCCTGGACCGTTCTACGGAAGACCTTGCCGGCCACGGGAGGCACCAGGCCGTGTTCTTCGGTGAGGACGATGTGGGCCTGACGGGCCTCTGCCGCGAACGGTGAGAACTCGCGAATCATTTCGGCGAGAATGCGGATCGCCACGGCGGAGCCCTCGACAGTGCCGTCGGACACCAGTGCTTCCAACCACTCTCGTACGGTGGCACGTTGTTGCTTCGTCTCGTCGAGGATGTGCTCGACCTTGCCGATGCGGAGTCCGTCCTCCTGGGTGGAGGGGTGGATCCAGTTGGTGGGACGTCCCCGATGGGCGTTCCACATCTGGAGCCATCGCAGCTTGAGACTCCCCTTGGTGCCCATGCTCGGGTGGAGTTTCAAGTCCCTGGGACATTGCAGGACGCCGTCCTGATCAGGGAGTGAAGGGCGTTGTCCTGCCAACTTCCAGATTTGCTCGGTCAGGTACCTGTCCGCCCAGTTCAACGACTCCCTGACGCGACCCGGCAAGAGAGGCAGGTAGGCCGCGGGGTCCTGTCGGGGTGCGAGGTGGGGGAGGGAATCGACGACGAGTCGCGCGGCGACCCGGATGATCTCCTGGTTGAAAGGGCTCGCGTCCAGGAGGTTCTGGCGGTCCTCGTTCGTCTTCCAGGCACCGTTGAGGGCCCCGCTCAGGCTCATGGGGTACTTGGTCGGGAAGAAGGCCCAGAACTCGCCCCGACCTCGCTGCGTCGTGAGGACCGTGTCGCCCGTGTACTCCGGAACCGCCCAGGCGATGTCGATCGTGCCGCGGTCGTGCATCTCGCCGGCACTGCGTCGGGCGATGTCGGTGGGGCGGTGCGCGTGCGTGAACACCTTCCAGTCGGTCGTGACGACGGAGCTTCCCGTCCGGGTCTCGTTGATCGTGTGTCGGTACTCGTCATGTTCGACGGTGATCTCACGACGGGCGTGGGGCATCGGACGACGGTCCTCGAGAACGACAACTCCCACGTGATGCGAGAAGAGTTGGAACCCGGCGGGGAACTCCTTGCGGTCCTCGTCGTCCTTCGCCTTGCTCCGGTGCATGTCGCGTCCGAGCCGTTCCGCCGCGCCGGGCAGCAGCGGAAGCCGCACCACGGTCGTCGCCCAGCCCAGCAGTTGGTCGAGCACGGGGTCCGCCAGACGTTCCTCGGCGGCGTCGAGCGGGCGGGCCATCCGAAGGACCGGCGCCTCGAACTGTTCGTCCGTCTCGGTCCCACGTGCCCTCCTGATCTGGTCGTAGGACCAGTCCCGGTCGAAGCCGAAGGAGCCCGAAGTGCTGAAGAACTGTGGCGTGTTCGTGACAGCCAGAATCGACTTCACCCCCACGCCGAACCGGCCTATCTGACCGCCGCGCTTTTTTGACACGCTCATGCGGAGAATGGTCTCGGCACCCTCCGGGGTGACCTCGGTTCCCTCGTTCGCACAGTAGAGGCGATCATCGGTGAGAACTACGTGAATCCTTCCGCCCGGCGCGGAGGCGATCTCGTCGGCGGCGTTCTGGACCAGCTCGAACAACTGACGATCCCCGTAGCCCCCTTGGGTGATTCGCCGCTCCCCGTTGGCATGCTCCAGGATGAGACCGGGATCGACACGGTAGGTCTCCAGCACGCGTGCCGACTGCTCGAGGATCTTCTGGATGACGGGAGAAGCAGCCGAAGTGCTCGTCGCAGAGGCTTGGTTCACAGTGAGATCCATTTCTGGGGCCGATCGCCGGACGCGAGGAAGGCAGGGGCCGACCACGTTCGGCCGGCCCCGGGGAGACGATGGACGTCAGATCTGACGGTGTATCAGCTTGTCACAGCTCAATGATGAGAATGATGAACTTCCGGCGGGACGGGGACCGCCGAACGCGGCGACGAGGAGTGTTCCTGTCGCGCGGTCCTGTCGTTGCCGTGGGCGTCGACGTGGGACGACGCCGCCGCGAACTACGCGCGCGGCGGGATTCGGCGGTCACCGGGGACTCGCTCCGCTCTGCGCCCCTCTTCGCGGCCGTGCGACGACGGGATGCCTCACGCCTGCGACGAGCGCTCTTGAGATCGGCAGGCGTCATGCCCATCGACATCAAGAATTCGAGACGCAGTTCGGGCCCTTCGATGGAGTCATGGAGATCGATGTACCTAAAGTCTTCCGGCATGGAAGGCCCCCGTTTTCTCTGTCGTCGGTCGGACGAATTGATGGGCATGCAAGTAGGGCGGAGGAATGCACCTGAGGAGAGAAGTACATTACGACGTGCACTGCTTCGGAGAATGATGAACCCGGTTGCTTCCACGAAGCACGCGAATATTGTTTCGAGCACGGATAATTCGCTCTCCACCTTGTGGGTGAAGAGGAGTTTTCCGTTGTTGGGCACGACAAATGGAGGGCCACATTCCGAGGGTTCCTCGGCTGCCGGTAATTTGGCCGTGGCAGCACGTTATGTGGGAATCTCTCATTCGTCAACTCCCGATCAGACATACCTCGTTCGGGGGAGATAGATGGACTCGGCATCGAAATTCGAATGGGGCATATCGGGCAAAGTGTCCATTGCTCCCATTTCCTTTATATGGGTTGATGGCGTCGTATGGAAAATCTGGAACGAGAAAGGAACCGGGGGTCGAGTGGGCTGCGTCAATCAACATTGTCACTCATGATGGTTGTCAAATATCGGCTAGGATGAGGCTCGCAACGATGTGCCGAACTGAGGCGAGGAGTGGTGTGACGTGGACGGCGGAGAGGACTTCGGTCCCTGGCTGGCGCGACAGCTACGACGGTTGGGCATGAGCCAGGCTGAACTTGGGCAGCGAGTGGGTCTCACTCGCGCGGCCGTCTCCGCCTGGATCACCGGGAGGGCTGTGCCGCGCGAGGACATGATGCGCCGTATCGCGGAGGCCCTCGGTACCGACGCCGGCACGGTTCACACACGCACGACGGACACCGTGAGCGTTCGTCCCGTCTCCTGGTACCACCGACCGTCGCATGCCGACGGAGGACGTGAGTTCGGCAATCCCGCGGCCTTCGCCTTCGAGGCCGACGTCGATGTCCTGGCGCGGGAGGCGACCCAGAACAGTCTCGACGAACGCCTGGACCGCGCCTGCCCCGTGCGGGTTCGGTACACCCTGCACGAACTCAGCGGTGAGCCGCTGGCCCGCTTCCGGGACGCGATCGGCTGGTCCTACCTGCGTCCTCACTACGAAGCTGCGGCTGCCCAGGACCAGAAGGTGGGCAGGGTCATCGCCGAGGGCCTGCGCGACATGAACGAGCGGGACCGGCTCGTACTTCTCCGGGTCGACGACTACAACGCCTCGGGTCTCACCGGGGACGACTACGAGGACGGCCGGTTCGCGGCGGTCGTCCGACGGCAACTCGACAGTCACAAGTCGGACGACGGCGCGGGCGGTTCGTACGGTCTCGGCAAGGCCACCTTGTGGGCCACCAGCCGGCTGGGACTCGTCCTCATCAACTCCACCTTGTCCGAACCTCACGAGGGTCGTTCGCAGCGCCGACTGATCGGGCGCCTCGAACTGCCCTGGCGGATGGTGGACGGGGAGACCTATGCGGGTCCTGCCTGGTTCGGCGAACCCGACACAGATCCGGGAGCCCGGAAGAACGTGGCGCGTTCATGGTGGGCCGACGAGGAGACCGTGGAGCGCCTTCACCTGACACGCGAGAGCGAGGAGCCCGGTACGTCCTTTCTCATCGTCGGGGCGCACGACGTGGCGAGCGGACCGAACGACCCGGCAGGGGAAGAGGCCGACGAGGAGGAGTCCGTCCAGACGATGCACAGGAAGTTGGTGCTGGCGCTCGCCGACAACTTCTGGGCGGCCATGACGTCCGGCTCCACCACCGCGCCCCTGCTCGAAGCATCGGTTCGGAGCCTGCGAAACGGCGCCGTGGTGATGAAGGAACAACGTGTCGATCCACGAATCGCGCGCCCCGCACTCACCCGGGCACTGAAGGCGTTCTTCGACGGACAGACCGTCGACCGACTCACAGAGGTCGGAGAGGTGGCCATGGCGCGGGTTCCCTTGAAGGTTCCGGCGATACGTGGACGTGGCAAGGCTGTCGTGCACGAAGCGGTGCTCCTGGTGACCGCTGCGGAGGACAGAGATGGCAAGCCCAACCACATTGTCACCATGCGGGGCAGCCGAATGAAGGTCCGGTCCGTACGGGTCTCGGATCTTCCCCTGGGGGCCGGCCCGTTCCAAGCGGTACTACTGGCAGGCCATGCAGCCGGACAGGACGCGGCGGAGGCCGACAGGGCCGAGGCATTCCTTCGCGCTTCCGAGCCACCCGAGCACAACAAATGGGCTCAGACGGAAGAATTGCGCGCAAGTTACTCGCCCACGGCTCACTGGCGGATCTCCGAGTTCACCACGGCTGCCAACAAAGCGGTTCGGGCGATCGTCGGTCGTCGCGAGGAGCGGAGTCAGGAGGGTCCAAAAGCGCTTCGGGAGCTGTTGGGGCTGGAAGGCGCGCCGTCGGCCGGCACGAAAGGCGGCGGCTTCCCGGTCATCCTCGACCTGGACGCCTTCGTGGACGACGCGGGAGCGTGGCAGATCGAGGCGGAGGTCAAATTGCCCGTCCGAAAGGACCCATGGGTCATGAGCCCGGTCGCCCGATTCGAGGTCAGGTCGGGCGGGCGGCCGTCCGTTGCGTGGTCGAGCGTCGTCGCCGGCGACAACTGCCGAGTTGTCGACGACGCACTGCACTTCAAGGCCGGCGCGCGTACGGCATCGTTCACCGCCACCACAGATGTCTCCACCCACCCGGTGCGCGCGGTCCTCGCAGGCTTGGTCGTCGATCTCCAGAAGTCGAAGGGTGCCTCCGAATGAAGGTCTTCCCCTACCCGACCTTGGCCGGAGAGGTATCGCTCCAGGTGACGGCCGTGAAACAGGACCAGCACAGACTTTCCACGTCGGTGTTCTCCGGAGACGAGCGTGTCGTCGCTCTCCACCAGGTGGAGCGGTCCGACTGGACCTACTGCCGGATCGGCCTCACCGCGTTCCTGCCCGCCAAGGAGTTGGACGAGGGGCCATGGCAGGACGTCGCTGCCGTCGCCGTGTTGACCGAGAAGGCTACCAACACGCGTACAACGGCGGTGCTTCGACGGCAGGGGGACGGGACGGAGTGGAAAGGGAGGCTCGGACTGTGGCGGGCGGCCCATCTCAGCCGTGCCGATTTGTCGGTGTCCGTCGTCGCGACGACGGACGGTGTGCCAGGACGGGTGATCGGCGGATCCGAGGCGAACTGGGTGGTCGACTTCACCGCACGATCGCCGGTCCGTCGACGTGAATTGCGTATCAACGAGGTCGACTTCGTGGACGGGCCGCAAGAGTGGCTTCGCCCATTCAAGGATGCCCCCTGGCTGGTGGAGACCTCCGGGGAACTTCCGACCGTTCATCTCAACACGGGATTCGAGGGCGTCGCGGAACTGCTCAACTCCGGTGGTGGCTCGCTTGAAAGGGCTGTCAGAGACATGCTCGCGACACAGATCGCCATCGACGTATGGACAGCGGTGTTCCATGCCGCCGTCAGCGACCTCGAACTGGATGCCGAGGGAAAACCCGAGTGGCCCGGCGGATGGCGCGACACGGTGCTTCGAGGAATGCTCCGTGACGTCCTCCCGGGGATGTCCGACGTCGATGCGTTGGGTGAGATATATGCCCGCCGCAAAGAGTCGTCCGGTTGGAACGAACTTCTGCCCCGCATCAGTTATGCGGCGGGGCGGCGGGCGAAAGTGGCAAGAAACCTCGGCACCACCATTCGGGCACTCGACGCGTCCCAGAAGGCGAGCAAGGCATGACCGACAAGCCCGAACCTCTCCCGGACCGCCTGGCCCTGCTCCCGGACATCAATGCCGCCAGGTACATCAGTACGGGAGTGCGGGCGGGTCGGGAGGATCCGCCGTACATCGACCTGAGCCGTCAGGTGTTGGCGTTGCCGGATGCAGATTTTCGTTTCCGGGTCGAGCCGGTGCGGGATCTGATCGACGACGTGATGCACCTCTACAAGGACGACACGCGTACCAAGGCCGACGCGTGGCTCGCTCCCCGCCTGCACGCGACGCTTCGGCTCACTCGTAGGGAGGCTGCCGACGAGGGTCTGTGGAACCACCTGGCGCTGGCTGTCGCCCCGGACTACCTCGTGTGGCGGCACCTCCCGGCGAAGGGCAAGGACGGTCTGCCCCCGATGGTCTCGGCGAGTCGATTCCGCGGTGCGCATCACACGCAAGCCTTTTCCCGCCTGTGGTGGGCAGCCGAACTGTTCAGAAACGGTGCCGACTACGGTCCGGCGGTGGTGGCCTGCGGGAATCAGGACGTCCTCAACACGGTGTTGCGATTGGACGTCATCGACCACAGGCCGACCGCACAGGCGTTGATAAGACTCGTGGAGCAGGAGGTGGCGAGTACGGGCCGTGAGGTGAACGCTCTCGCCACCGTTGCGAACGCAGCAGCGAGCACTCTGCTGTACGACGTACTCGCGGCGGACGACGAGGGGGACGGCGAGGCGCTGCACGAATGGGTCATGAGCGCCGACTCGGCTCCGCCGGTGGCGCGCCGGTCCCTACCTCAGGGGCCCGGAGACATCCCCGTACCGGAAGAGGCCGTGCACCTTCTGGCCGAACAGTTCCGGGACCTCTTCCAGGACGCGCCGGTACGGGGGAGAACCGTGGCGTCCGAAGTGTGAGCCCGTCGACCGGTCGGCGGTAGCCGGCTTAGCGGGAGACGGCGAAGTCGAACATGCCGGCCTCGGCCTCGGAGTAGGACGGCTCCCCGAGGCCGAGCGCCTCTGTGAGGACGTGCCGGGCAAGGAGCGGCGGGATGGCGTTGCCGATCTGCTGCGCCACGTCCTGGCCGCTCCACGGATAGTCGGCGGGGAACGTCTGCAGGAGTCCGGCCTCGGCCGGGCTGAAACGGTCGAGTTCCTTGCCGTCCATCGTCTGCACACGGTTGCGGAAGATTTTCCCGGTGACGGTGGCAGCAGGCTCGTCGGAGCGCCGTCGGCCGCGGAGTTTGGGATCTCCGCCGGTTCCGTAGTTGGAGATGACGACGAACTTGTCGTCCCTGCCCAGGGCTTCGCCCATGCTGATCCAGGGCTTATGTTTCGAACTGCCGACATCGGGACCCACGCCCTTGCGGTAGGGCTGATGGGTCGTCTGCGGGAGCGTGGCGTCGGGGCCTTCGCCTTTCCGGCGTGCGATGAGAATGGCGCGGCGACGTGTTTGCGGGACCCCGTACTCTTCCGTGCGCAGCACGCCGAATTCTGTCGAGTAGTGGAACTTCTTGAGCACTTTTGCGACTGCACCCCACACCGGAAGAACCGACTGGACCTGCTCCAGAACGATCACGTCATAGGGAGAGCCTGTCTTCTCTGCTTCGAGCACCCACCGGAGAGGTTCCAGCACCAAGCCTGTGCGCTCGTCGTCCAGCCTTTGCAGATCCTTGGTGACGTCGTCACCTCGGCCCATTCGTTCGACATATTCGAGGACGGTCTCCAGCGCCTTGCGTCCGGCACCGGTGCCGGCCACGGTGAAGGTCTGACAGGGCGGTCCGCCCGCGAGCACCGTGGCGTTGGGAAAGTCCGAGGGGCCGAATTCTCGTACGTCACCGGGCTGGGTGACGAGGCCGGCAGCCTTCCGCGTGGCACACGCGTCGTCATCCCATTCGATACCGCTGACCGGTAGCCCCAGATCTCTCGCGGCTACGTCCAGCCCGCCGGGCCCGGCGAACAGGTCCACGATCTCGACCGGACGCACATGATCTCCAGGCTGTCGAAGTGGCTGTACAGGCGTCGCGTTTCATGACCGATCCGCGAAGATCGCCGTCGCACAGGATACCCGTGCGGCGCCGCTGCCGACGCCGCACGGGTGGCCCGGCACGGAATCACCCACGGCGCGGCGGGCTGTCCCTCAGATCAGGGCCTCGGCGATGGACAGCCCCAGAGCGTGTCCCACGGGTGGCGGTGAGGCATGACCGATCTGCCGGTACCTGGCGGTCTTGCCGCCTGCGAACCGCCAGTCCGACGGGAAGGACTGCAGGATGGCGGTCTGCGCCACTGTCAGCTTCTTGAGCGGAGAGCCGGACGTGTCCGATTCCTGGATCCCGTCGGGGCCCGGGACCTCGTCGCTGAGGGCGCCGCCGTTGATGCCCATCCGGGCCCAGGCACGTTTGGTGCCGGTCAGGCCCAGATCGGCACCCCCGCGATTGTCCGAGCCTCCTACCAGGGTCGGGGCCACCTTGTCGGCAGACGCGGCCCAGTCATCGGTGCCGGTCCAACCGCGTGCGGACATGGAGGCGCGGAGGGCACGGCCCACGTTGACATGCTCGGACACCGTGGCCACAGGCGGTTGGTAGGCTCGCGAACCCTTCCTCTTCATCGCGACCAGTACACCCTGCTTACGGTCCTGAGGGACTCCGAAGTCGGCGGCGTTGAGTACGAACCAACTGAAGGTGTAGCCGAGATGGACGAGCTCCTTGTGGGCGAAGTCGCGGAACGCCGCGAATTCCGGCGCCCCCGCAAGCCCGGGAACGTTCTCGATGAGGAGCGCCCTCGGCTGGACGGCGTGGACGAGGTAGATGGTGGCTTCCAGGAGACGTACCTCGTCGTCGTCGGTGGTCCGGCCGCGAGTCGCCGCCGACTTCACCCGGGGCAGACCGGCCGAGAGTAGGTCGACGTCGTAGCAGTGCTGGTGATCCACCGGGTCGAAGTCCAAGAGATCCGTCTCCAGGACCTGCCAAGAGGGCCTGTTCAGTCGTAGCGTCTCGCACGCGACGGGATTCTTGTCGAGCAGCAACACCGGCTCGAACCCGGCCTGTTCGAGCCCCAGCGTCAGCCCTCCCCCTCCGGAGCACAGATCCAGGGAACGCAGCTTCTTCACGGGTTTCCGTCCTCGGTTCGTCGGGCTCTCTCGGACTTGATGTGGGCCAGGTTCGCCGCGACCTGCGACGCGATCTCTTCCGGTCTCTCGTGCTCCCAGAACCGCAGGACCGTCCAGCCCGCCGCCTCCAGATGCCCCGAAGTCTCCTTGTCCCTGGCGATGTTCTTGTCGAGCTTCTCGCGCCACCACTCGGCATTCGCTTTCGGCTGAGTCGCGTGCACGGGACAGCCGTGCCAGAAGCAGCCGTCGAGGAAGACTGCGACCTTGGCCCTGGTGAACATGATGTCCACGGACCGTCGAGGCATGTCGGGAACGCGAGCGTTGACCCGGTAGCGGTGACCCGAGGCGTGGAGCAGCTTACGAACAGCCACCTCGGGCTTGGTGTCGCGGCGCGCCTGTCGGCTCATCCGGGCCGAGACAGCGGCGGATGAGGGCTTCGCTGTGTTCATGACGCAGAACTGTCCGTTGTCCCTAACCCGCCCCGTGGCACTCCCTGTACGCATTACCTGACCCGCACCAGCACGTGGCGTTGCGGGACGGGGGCCAGGGGGTCGCCCGGCCGCGGGCCGCGAGGGTGGTGGCGTACTGGGGGAGCAGGTTCGGGTCCGAGGGGGAGGCCGACTCGGAGGCGGCGAAGGCCTCGTAGGAGGGGACCGTGCCCGTCACGATGCCCAGGTTCGGGGTGCCGGTGGCCGCCAGTTCGCGGAGGGAGGACTCCAGTTGGGCGAGGTGGGCCTCGCGGGACGGGTACTCGGTGTGCAACTCGGGGTACGCCGTGAGGAGTTCGGTCAGTTCCGTGGCCGGCCAGTGCAGGACCGCGACCGGGAACGGGCGGGAGAGGGCCGAGCGGTACGAGCCCAGCTCGGCGCGCAGGCGGGCGATCTCGGCCTGGAGTTCCGCCGGGTTGTCGGAGCCGAGGGCCCAGACGCGTTTGGGGTCGTGGAGTTCGTCGAGGGGGACGGGCGTCTTGTTCACCTGGTCGCCGAGGGCGTCCCAGTCGTCGTGCTCCAGGCCCAGCAGGCGGCGCAGGCGGTGGCGGCCGAGGAGCAGGGACTGGGCGGAGTACGGGACTTCCTCGCCGGGCGTCAGGAGCACGTTGAGGGCCGTGGTGTAGGAGTCGTGGGCCGCTTCGAGTTCGTCGTGGGCCTCCAGAGTCTCCGCCACGATCTCCCACGGCGCCGGCTCCAGCGGTTCGGCGATCCGCAGGCCCTCGATGATCGCGCGGGCCTCGGCCTCGTGGCCGTACTCCCACAGGTTCGCCGCCTTCAGCGCCTTCACCAGGTGGGGGTGGTCCGGGGCGCCGGCGAGGAGGTCGTCGTAGAGGCCGGTGGCGCGGTCGCGGGCGCCGGCCAGTTCCAGGTGGGCCGCGGCCTGGAGCAGCAGGGGCTCGCGGTCCTCGGGGTACTGGGCAGCTGTGCGCAGCAGGCGCTCGGCTTCAGAGGTGTGATCGGCAGGGATGTCGGGGCGCATGGTCCTCACCGTACTGCTGTACGCCCGTCGGAGCGGAGGGTGTTCGGTCACGTACGTACGGCGGCCGCCCGCCGTACGTACGCGTGCCGTCAGCCCCGCGCCCGCGGGCCGTCCCGCAGCGCCAGGACGAGGGCGGCGCCCAGCAGTGTCAGGCCGGTGGACACCAGGATCGCGAGGTCCGTGCCGCGCTCGGGGGTGCTCGCCGAGGTGGCCACGGCGATCATCAGCGCGACGCCCGCGGCGGAGCCGATGTAGCGGGCGGTGTTGTTGGCGCCCGAGCCCATCGCGGCGCGTTCCTGGGGGACGGACTCGACCGAGAGGCGGGGCAGCGCGGCGTTGAGCAGACCGCCGCCCACGCCCGCGACGACGAGCCCCGGTACCAGCCGCAGCGCGGAGCCCGAGGCCGCCGCGCCCAGCATGGCGAGGGCGCCGGCCGCGTGCAGGACGAAGCCCAGTGCGAGCTGGTGGCGGGCGGTCACCCGGCCCGCGAGGCGGCGGGTCTGGAGGGCGACCAGGAACGCGGTGCCCGACCAGGTCACGAAGAGTCCCGCCGCGCCCAGCGGGGATATGCCGAGGGTGCGCTGGAGCAGCGCGGGCAGGTAGCTGAAGAACCCGATGACCGCGAGCCCCGAGAACAGGGCCCCCGAGGTGGCCGCCTGGAACGGCCGCCGGCCCAGCAGGCGCGGATCGATCAGCGGGGTCGCGCCGCGTCGCTCGACGGCGGCGAAGATCCCGGTCAGTACGGCGGCGGCCACCAGCAGCAGGACGACGGGCGTCCGGAGCCATCCGTCGCGGCCCAGGGTCAGCGCGCTCAGCAGCGCGGTCATGGCCAGGCCGAGTACGACGGCGCCCAGGAGGTCGGGCCGGCCGCCGCGCGCGGAGCGGGACTCGGCGAGCGTACGGAGGGCGAGGACGGTCACGGCGAGCGCCGCGGCGGCGAGTACGACGTACGGCAGCCGCCAGCTGTACGTGCCCAGCCAGCCGGCGAGCAGCGGCCCGGTGGCGATGCCTGCGCTCACGAACGCGCCCCAGACGCCCGTGGCTCTGATCCGGCCGGGGCCGGGCGGGAAGGCGTGGACGAGCAGGCCGAGGCTGCTGGCGATGATCGCGGCGCTGGAGGCGCCCTGGGCGACGCGGGCGAGGGTGAACGTGAGGGTGGAGCCGGCCAGCGCGCCGAGCGCGGTGGTGAGGGCGAGGCCGAGGGTGCCCGCGAGGAAGAGGCGGCGGCGGCCGTAGTCGTCGGCGAGGCTGCCCGCGACGAGGAGGAGGGCGGCGAGGCCGAGCGGGGCGCCGTTCAGGAGCCATGCCTGGGCCGAGGTCGCCGTGGAGAAGGTGGCGGCCAGGTCGGGGAGGGTGAGCATCGGGACGGTGTAGTTCATCAGCGCGACGGTCGTGGCCGCGCTGGCGACGGCGAGGGTGGCGGCGGGGGAGGCCGTAGGGGAGGCCGTGGGGGAGGACCTGCCGGGGCGGGTGGCGCCGGGAGTCGCGGAGGGGGCCGGGACGGCGGCTGAGGTGGCTGAGGTGTCCGTGGGGGCGGCTGAGGCGGGTGGTGTGGCGGCGGGGGTGGGTGTGGCGGCAGGACCCGCGGCCACGGGCGTGGAGGACATGGCGAGGCGACACCCTTCAAGGTTCGGTGAATGAACTCAGTGGCGGTCCGACGGTAACATGGTGAGTTCATTCACTGAACCTTCGGCTTGTTAGGGTGAGGCCATGGCCCTCGGCAAGGACTACGCGACCCAGCAGTGCTCGATCGCGCGGGCGCTGGAGATCGTCGGCGAGCGCTGGACCCTGCTCGTCGTACGCGACGCGTTCTACGGCGTGCGCCGCTACAACGACTTCCTCGTCCACCTCGGCATCCCGCGCGCCGTCCTCGCCACCCGCCTCCGCGGCCTGGAGGAGGCCGGAGTCCTGGAGAAGCGGCGCTACCAGGAGTCGCCCCCGCGCGACGAGTACGTGCTGACCGAGCGCGGCATCGCCCTCTGGCCCGTCCTGCGCTCCCTCGGTCACTGGGGCCGTGAACACATCGAGGGCGTCCTGCCGATGCGCGTGTTCCGGCACGCCGCCTGCGGGACGGAACTGGGCTCGTACGGCGAGTGCCCCGCCTGCCGTACCGCCGTAGCGCCGCACGACGTCGAGGTGCTGCCGGGACCCGGGCTCGATCCGGACCCGGACGATCCGGTGAGCCGGGCACTGCTCGGTCCCCGGCGGCTGCTTCTGCCCGTCGAAACGGATCGTGTATAACGGCTGGAGGGCCCGGAACACACCAGGACCCGGACGACGGCACCCGACACGGCACCAGGAAGGGGCAGGCAATGATCCGACGCGCGACCCGGTCGCCGCGCCCCGCCTCCCCGCTGCTCCTCCTGCTCGTCGGCCTCCTCCCGGTGCTGCTCCTCGACACCGGCAGCCTCTCCGCCGCCGTCGCCCTCGCCGCCACCGCCGCGGCCTCCACCGCGTTCGCCGCCTCGGCCGCCGTCGCGGCCCGCTGCGCCCCCGCCGTACCGCCCACCCGGGTCCGTACGGCCATCCGCGACCGCGAGCAACGCACGGCGTTCCTGCCGCAGCGAGATCCCGACGCACGGGGCCGTACCAGGCCCCGGGCCCCCGGCCGTCCCGTCCCGACGACCGCGTAGGGCATCAACTCCCCGCTTCCGCACGCCCCTTCGGGTGCCGGACGGGGTGACCCC
The DNA here is from genome assembly GCF_036327775.1 of Streptomyces sp. NBC_01498. Classification (NCBI taxonomy): domain Bacteria; kingdom Bacillati; phylum Actinomycetota; class Actinomycetes; order Kitasatosporales; family Streptomycetaceae; genus Streptomyces; species Streptomyces sp. NBC_01498. The sequence goes on from NZ_CP109598.1 coordinate 4,775,752, forward strand.
GGGCCATCGCCGGGGGCAGCCGAGCGACCCCACGCGGACCGTCATGCCGAGCCGCGCCGCGCCGAACCACCGGCGCCGCGCCTCCCATCCGGCACGACGAGACCCCCGGAGGGCTCACCCATGTCCGTCTTCCTGTCCGGCTTCGCCACCCTGGTCGGGCACCTCGCCGACCTGCTCCAGCCGCTGTTCCACGGCGGCGCGACCGCCGCGGCGATCATCCTGTTCACCGCCTGCGTACGGCTCGCCGTCCACCCGCTCTCCCGCGCGGCGGCCCGGGGCCAGAAGGCCCGCACCCGGCTCTCGCCGCAGATCGCCGACCTGCGCAAGAAGCACGCCAAGAACCCCGACCGCCTCCAGAAGGCGATCATCGAACTGCACCAGAAGGAGCAGGTCTCACCGCTCTCGGGCTGCCTGCCGAGCCTGCTCCAGCTGCCCGCGTTCTTCCTGATGTACCACCTGTTCTCCAGCCGGCGGATCGGCGGCGAACCCAACAGCCTCCTCGGCCACTCCCTGGGCGCCGCGCCCCTCGGCGACCGCTGGAAGGACGCCCTCGCGGACGGCGGGATCTTCGGCGGGGCGGGGCTGGTGTACGTCGCGCTCTTCGCGATCGTGCTGGCCGTCGCCACCTTCAACTACCGGCGTGCGAAGCAGCAGATGGCCGCCATGCCGACACCGGCGGCCGGCGCGGGCGGACAGCCGGTACCCGGCATGGGCGCGATGACCAAGCTGATGCCGCTGCTCTCCTTCGCGACGCTCCTCACGGTGGGCGTGGTGCCGCTGGCCGCCGCGCTGTACGTCGTGACCAGCACCACCTGGAGCGCCGTCGAACGCTACTTCCTGTACCGGGACGCCCCGGCCGCCGGGGCGCTGGCGCCCGTCACCTGACGAGTCGGGTCGTCCGCGAGGCGCCGTCCGGTCCGGCGAGGAGCCGCCCGGTCGGCGTGGGGCGCCCGGTCCAGAGGATGAACGGGGTCTTGCGGAGTGATCGGATGTCTTGGAGGATCGGCCAGTCCGCCGACGGCCGCGACCCGCCGACGGCCGCGACCGTCGGCGGCCCCCGCTCGACCAGGTCGATCCGCTCGACCGGAGCGCGACCAGAGGGAGAAAACAGACCATGAAGCTGCTGCGTGTCGGTACGGCGGGTGCGGAGCGCCCGGCGCTGCTCGACCAGGACGGGACCCTGCGGGACCTGTCCGGCCTGGTCCCGGACATCGACGGCGCGCTGCTCGCCGACGACGCCGCGCTGGACCGGGTACGGGCCGCCGCCGCCTCCGGTGACCTGCCCGTCCTGGACACGGCCGGACTGCGCACCGGCCCGCCGGTCGCCCGGATCGGCAAGATCGTGTGCATCGGGCTGAACTACCACGACCACGCGCGCGAGACCGGGGCGGACATCCCGACCGAGCCGATCATCTTCTTCAAGGCGGCGGACACGGTGGTCGGCCCGGAGGACACCGTTCTCGTCCCGCGCACGAGCGTCAAGACGGACTGGGAGGTCGAACTGGCCGTCGTCATCGGCCGTACCGCCCGCTACCTCGCCTCCCACGAGGAGGCGCTGGCGCACGTCGCGGGCTACGCCGTCTCGCACGACGTGTCCGAGCGCGCGTTCCAGATCGAGCGCGGCGGCCAGTGGGACAAGGGCAAGAACTGCGAGACGTTCAACCCGTTCGGCCCGTGGCTCGTGACGGCCGACGAGGTGCCGGACCCGCAGGCGCTGTCGCTCACGCTGTCCGTCAACGGCGAGCGGAAGCAGGACGGCACGACGGCCGAGCAGATCTTCCCGGTGGCCGAAGTGGTGCGCTACGTCAGCCAGTTCATGACGCTCTACCCGGGCGACGTCATCAACACCGGTACGCCGGCGGGTGTGGCGCTCGGGCAGCCGGAGCCGAAGCCGTATCTGCGGGCCGGGGACGTCGTCGAGCTGGAGATCAGCGGGCTCGGGCGGCAGCGTCAGGTGTTCCAGGACGCGTGACGTACGGGAGGCGGGAGTCGGGTGGCGGGAGAGGGGATGCCGGGGGCGTGACTCGCCTTGCGGAACGGGGTAGTCGGCGGGGCCCGACCGACGAGAGGCATGAGGCGTCGTGATGTCCGACGCGTTGTCGAACGGGCCGCCGCACGCCGGGCCTTCCCCGCCGGCCACCGGCCGGTGGACCGTCGACCTCTGGTTCGACCCCGCCTGCCCCCTCAGCCGTGTCACCGCGGACTGGCTCGTCACCGTCGCCGCCCGGCGCCCCGTCGACATCCGGTGGCGCGTGATGAGCCTGTCCGTCCTGAACGAAGGCAGGGACGTCGACCCCGAGGGCGACGAACACGGCTACCTCTGGATTCCCGCCCGGGTCTGCGTCGCCGTACGGAACGCGTACGGGCACAAGGCCCTCAGCGAGCTGTACGACGCCCTGTGGACCGCGCCGGGGGGCGGGCGGCGCGAGTGGGTCGGCGACCTCGCCGAGGGCCTGGAGGCGGCCGGGCTCCCGAAGTCCCTGGCCGCCGCCGGGCACACCACCGACCACGACACGGCGCTGCGCGCCTCGCACGGGGAAGCCATGAGCCTGGTCGCCGGCGAGGTGGGTACACCCGTCCTGGCCGTCACCCGTCCGGACGGGCGGCGGCACGCGTTCTTCGGGCCCGTCCTCACCCGAGTGCCCGGTGAGGACGACGCGTTGCGACTGTGGGAGGGCACGCTCCTGGTGGCGAGCGTGCCGGGGTTCCGCGAGATCAAGACCTGACGGCGGGACTTGGCGACAAGGCTGACGGCAGGACCTGACGGAGCGTCAATGCGCGGCCGGTGCAGGTGGCTTCAACGAGGCCGGGCGTGCCGGTGCACCAGGCTTCACCGTTGTGCGGCGTCCTCCTGTGTCCGGCTCAGCAACCGCTCCAGGGCCTGCACCACCAGGGCGTGGTCCTCCTCCTGCGGCAGGCCCGAGACCGTCACCGAGCCGACAACTCCCGCGCCCTCCACGGCGATCGGGAACGAACCGCCGTGCGCCGCGTACCGGTCCGGGTCCAGGCGCGCGGAGTCCTCGAACGTGGTGCCCTTGGCGCGGCAGCGCGTACCGACCAGGAACGAACTCGCGCCGTAACGCTCCACCACCCGGCGCTTGCGGTCGATCCAGGCGTCGTTGTCCGCCGACGAACCCGGCAGCGCGCAGTGGAACAGCTGCTGGGCGCCACGCCGGATGTCTATCGCCACCGGCGCGCCGCGCTCGCGCGAGAGCTGGACGAGCAGGCTCCCGAGCTCCCACGCGTCGTCGTAGGTGAAGCGGGGCAGCACCAACCGCCGCTCCTGCGCCTCCAGTTCGGCCACCGTGGGGAAGTCGCGGCCCTCGGACCCGGTCATGACGACGCCCCGATGGTGACCGTGACGCCCTCGCGGGCGGAGCAGCGGGCCGCCTCCAGCACATCCAGCGTGGCGGCTGCCTCGTGCGCGCTCACCGGCGGCGCCGTGCCTTCCCGGAGGGCCCGCGCGACGGACGCGTAGAACGCGGGGTAGTCGCCGGGCACGCTCTCCACCGGGTGGCCGCCGCCCGTCGCGGGCGACTCGCCCGAGCCGAGCCGGCCCCACAGCGCCTCGGGCTCCGTGCCCCAGTTCCCCTCCGTCTTCGGGGTGTTGGGGCGCCTGCCGTCGCGCAGGTCGGCCTCCTGCGGGTCCAGGCCGTACTTCACGTAGCCCGCCTTCGAGCCCAGCACCCGGAAGCGCGGCCCGAGTTGGGCCGTCGTGGCGCTGACGTAAAGATGCGAGCGGACACCGCCGGTGTGGGTGATCGCGACGAAGGTGTCGTCGTCGGCGGCGGCACCGGGCCTGCGTACGTCGGACTCCGCGTACACGGACGCCGCCGGACCGAAGAGCACCAGCGCCTGGTCCACGACATGGCTGCCCAGGTCGTACAGCAGTCCTCCGATCTCTTCCGGCGCTCCCGACTCCCGCCAGCCGCCCTTGGTCTCCGGCCGCCACCGCTCGAAGCGTGACTCGAAGCGCTGGACGTCGCCGAGCCGGCCTTCCTTGACGAGGCGGGCGAGAGTGAGGAAGTCGTTGTCCCAGCGGCGGTTCTGGAAGACGGAGAGCAGCAGACCCCGCTCCTCGGCGAGCGCGGCCAGAGCGCGCGCCTCGGCGGCGGTCCCGGCGATCGGCTTGTCCACGACGACCGGCAGCCCCGCCGTCAGCGCGGCCGTGGCGATCGGGACATGCGTCTTGTTCGGCGACGCGATCACGACCAGGTCCAGCTGGCCGGCCCGCGCCCACAACTCGTCGGGCGAGGCCGCGAAGCGGACGTCGGGGAACTCGGTGCGCGCCTGCTCCTGGCGCTCGGGGTTCGAGGTCACGACGGTGTCCAGGACGAGATCCCGGGTCGCCGAGATCAGCGGGGCGTGGAAGACGGAGCCCGCGAGGCCGTAGCCCACGAGTGCGACGCGCAGAGGAGGGGTACCGGTGGAGGTCATGCGTGCCACTTAAGCAACGGTGTTGCCATAGTGCAAGCGCGCGGGACAATGACCGGGTGAACAACGGTGGCGGGCAGCACGGCGGTCGTGGCAGCGGCGACGGCAAGGGGTACGGATATGGCGACGTACCGGGTGAGGGGCGTGGCGTCGTGGCCGGGGAGTCGGCCCGGTCCGTACCGGCGGGCGTCCGCGCGGGTGCGGGTGCGGGTACGGGCGCGGCTACAGGTGCGGGCACGGGTCAGGGGCCGGCGGGAGCCGGTGCGAATCTGCCGTCCCTGCGCAGCCACAACTCCGCCCTGGTCCTCGACCTGCTCCGTACGGCGGGGGAGGGCGGCATCAGCCGGCTGGAACTCGCCGAGTCCACCGGCCTCACCCCGCAGGCGGTCAGCAAGATCACGGCCAGACTGCGCGCGGAGGGCCTGGCGGCCGGGGCCGGGCAGCGGGCGTCGACCGGTGGCAAGCCCCGGACCGTGCTCCGTCTCGTTCCCGCCGCCGCGCACGCCGTCGGACTCCATCTGGACCGCGACGAACTGACCGCCGTCGTGGTCGACCTCGCGGGCACCACGGTCGCCTCGCGCACGGTGCCGTTCGACCTGGGCGCCGGTGCGGCGGAGGTCGTCGGGACGGCGGCCGAACAGGTCGAGTCGGTACGGGTGGATGCGGCGGCTCTCCGTCCGAACGATCCCGGCACCGGACCCGCCGGGAGCCCGGACCCCTCGCCCGGCCGCTCGCCGGCCGCCGCGCCCGGCCGGCTGCTGGGCGTCGGCGTCGCCATGCCGGGCCCGCTCGACCACACCACCGGTGTTCTCCAGCGGGTCACCGGCTTCCCGAAGTGGGACGGCTTCCCGCTGCGCGACGCGCTCGCCGCCCGCCTCGGCCTGCCCGTCGTCCTCGACAAGGACACCAACGCCGCCGCCCTCGGCCTCGCACTGCGCGCGCCCGGCGACTCGTTCGCGTACCTCCACCTCGGTACGGGCCTGGGCGCCGGACTGGTGCTGGGCGGCGCGCTCTACCGGGGCGAGCGCACCGGCGCGGGCGAGTTCGGGCACCAGGTCATCCAGCTCGACGGACCGCCGTGCGACTGCGGCAACCGAGGCTGTATCGAGGCGCTCTGTCTGGCGGCCGTCGCGCGCGGCGACCTGGCGGAGGCGGCGCGGGTACTGGGCGCCGGGGCGGCCAATCTCGTCGGGCTGCTCGACATCGACCGGGTGCTGCTCGGGGGGCGCGCCGTGGCCGCCGCCCGGGAACAGTTCGTCACGGGAGTCGGAGCCGTACTCGAAGAGCGTGCGCGCGGGCCGTTCGTCCCGGTGGTACCGGCCGACTGCGGCACGCACCCGGTCGCCGAGGGCGCGGCGCAGCTGGTGCTCGCGCCCGTGTTCGGGCACGCGCGGGTCTTCGGGCGGGGGCTGCCGGGGCGGTAGCGCGGTGAGACGGGGTGGAGGCAGGCGCCGGGGCGCGGACGGGGGCTCGGACTTGGGCGCGGGCACGGGCAGGCGGGGCCGTTGGGGCGTATTCGTACGATTTTCCGACCCTGGATGGACGTGGCTCCCGTGCCGGGCGGCCGGCCCGTGGCAGCGTCGGGGCTTCCCCTGTCCCCTCTCCCCGCCCTGTCGCCCCGTCTCTCCGCATCGGCAAAGGCCCCCTCATGCGAACCACGCGACTGCGCCCCGCCCTCGTCACCGGAGTCCTCGGAGCCGCCGGCGCCGTCGGGGTGACCACCGGCACGATCGTGCCCGCCTCGCTGCCCGCGCCGACGGCGAACGCCGCTGTGGCGGATGCGGGAGCGGGCGACGGGCCGGGGCGCGGCCCCGGAGCCGACCGGCAGCCGACCTGCGGCAAGGTGTCCGAGCGGGACTTCCCCCTCCGGGCGCGCATCCACGACGGCCCCGGCGCGTACGTCGCCGGCGGAGGGCCGGGCACCTGGTCCGTCGATCTCGTCAACGGCACCGGCGAGACGTGCCACAACATCCACCCGGTCATCGTTCTCGCCGACCGGCACCGGTCCCTCACCGACGCCCAGGTCCGGCTCCAGCTCACCGACGACAAGGGCCGGTGGCGGGCCATGTCCCTGGAGACGTCGGACGAGCACGAGACGATCGGCGTCCTGGAAGGCGACTTCGCGGGCTTCGCGGTACCGGCCCGGGGGACCGTCACCGTACGGGTGCGGCTGGCGTTCACGGATGCCGCCGAGGCCAACACGGTCGTGGCGAACGCGGCGACGGTGCAGCGGCGCGGCGGTGACGGCGACTGGGTGGGGGAGTCGAACGCGTACCGCTTCTCCGTGGACGACGCGGCGGGAAACCGGGGCCGGGACCGGCAGCAGAGCCAGGACCAGGTCCCGGAGCCGGACCCGGACCCCGGAAGCGGTGACGGCCCCCGTACCCCCGCCCCCGCCCGTACGCCCCTCGAAAGCACCGAAAGCACCGAAAGCACCGAGCGCACGGAGGACTCCAGCGCCTCCGGCGCGGGCCGCACCCCCGCCCCCACCCTCACCTCCACCCCCAACTCCGGTCACCGCGAGGACACTTCGCTCCCCCCCGGTATCGGCTCCCTCGCCGACACCGGTGGACGCTCCGCACGTTCCGTCGCCGGCCCCGCGATCGCCGCCGCCGCGCTCCTGTTCTCCGGTGCCGCCCTGCTCCTCCGCGCCCGTCACCTGCGCAACCGCCCCTGAACGCCGTCCGATCCATGCGTGAGCGCCGCCGGAGTGCCCGGCGGGCGGTACCCTCATGGTCGTCCTGGGCCTGAACGAAGCGACATCGCCATTTCCGCGGGTCCCTAGGCGATCTACGGGTGGTGAGCGGGCGTGTCGGTGCACAGCGGTACGGGACGTCGCCCGGCCCCGCCCCGAGCCACCGTCCGCTAGGAGATACCGAGCCGTCATGCCCAGCAACTCCCGCCCCGTCAGACCCGGCAGCACCTTCGCTCTGCGTCGTACGCCGTTCACCGCCGTCGTCGGCGGCCTCGGCGCCCTCGTTCTCACCGCCTCGCTCGCCGGATGCGGCGGAGGTTCGGGCGCCTCCGAGGCGCCGGTCGTCACCGTCTACAGCGCCGACGGCCTCAAGGGGGTCAAGAACGACGGCTGGTACGACCAGGTGTTCGCGGACTTCGAGAAGGAGACCGGGATCAAGGTGACATACGCGGAGGGCGGTTCCGGCGAGATGGTGGACCGCGCCGCCGGGGAGAAGGACAACCCCCGCGCGGACGTCATCATCGCTCTGCCGCCGTACATCCAACACGCGGAGAGACTGGGCCTGTTGGCGCCGTACGAGCCCAAGGGCTCGGAGCGGGTGCACGGTTCGGGCAAGTCGACGCGGGACCGGTGGGTGTCCGTCGTCAACAACTACTTCGGGTTCGTGTACAACACGAAGGAATTGAAGGACCCTCCGGTCACCTGGGAGGAACTGCTGGACCCCAAGTACGAGGGCAAGCTCCAGTACTCCACCCCCGGGGTCGCGGGCGACGGCACGGGTCTCCTCATCAAGGCCATGGAGGACTTCGGCGGCGAGAAGCCGGCGATGGACTATCTCCGGAAGCTCGAAAAGAACAACATCGGCCCCACGCCCTCCACCTTCAAGCTCGCGGCCAAGGTCGACAAGGGCGAGATCCTGGTGGCCAACGGCGACGTGCAGACGAACTTCGAGCAGTCCAAGTCCCTGCCCAACCTGGGAATCTGGTTCCCGGCGCGGGAGGGCGGCGAGCCGACCACGTTCGCCATGTACTACGGCGCCGGGCTCGCCGAGGGCGCCCCGCACAGCGAGAACGGCAAGAAGCTGCTCGACCACATGCTCACCGAGAAGGCGCAGAAGCAGGTCAGCGGCATCGGCGGCGGCTTCCCCGCGCGCACGGACGTCAGGCCCACGGACGAGAACGCCATCGAACTGGCCGGGCTGATGGACGGCATCCAGCTCTTCGAGCCCAACTGGCAGCGCATAGAGCCCAGCCTCGACGGCTACATCGACTCCTGGAAGGACGCCACCGGCAACTGAACGGCCCCGGCCGCCTTGTTGCCGCCCCGGGCCCGGCCGACGACGTACCGGCCGGGCCCGTCGTCGCCACTGCTGAGGCGTTGATCAGACGTAGCCGATCAGGTCGGCGATCGAGTCCACGACCTTCGACGGCCCATACGGGAAGCGGTCCATCTCGCCCGGCTGAGTGACTCCGGTCAGGACGAGGAAGGTCTGCATACCGGCCTCCAGGCCCGCGAGCACATCCGTGTCCATACGGTCGCCGATCATGGCCGACGTCTCCGAGTGGGCCCCGATCGCGTTCAGGCCGGCCCGCATCATCAGCGGGTTCGGCTTGCCGACGAAGTACGGCTTCTTTCCCGTCGCCGCGGTGATCAGCGCCGCGACGGCCCCCGTGGCCGGAAGTGCGCCCTCGGTGGAAGGGCCGGTCTCGTCGGGGTTCGTGGCGATGAAGCGGGCCCCGTTGTTGATGAGCCGCACCGCCTTCGTCATGGCCTCGAACGAGTAGGTCCGGGTCTCGCCGAGAATCACGAAGTCGGGCTCGGTGTCCGTCAGGACGTACCCGATCTCGTGCAGGGCGGTCGTCAGACCAGCCTCGCCGATGACGTAGGCGGTGCCGCCGGGGCGCTGGTCGTTGAGGAACTGTGCGGTGGCGAGAGCGGAGGTCCAGATGTTCTCCACCGGCACGTCCAGCCCCATGCGACGCAGTCGGGCGTGCAGGTCGCGCTGGGTATAGATCGAGTTGTTGGTGAGGACGAGGAAGGGCTTCCCGGACTCCTTGAGCCGTTTGAGAAAGTCCTCCGCCCCGGGAATCGGCACACCCTCGTGAAGCAGGACGCCGTCCATGTCGGTCAGCCACGACTCGATGGGCTTGCGGTCTGCCATGGGGTCTCTCCTGCGGGAAGCGGTCGTTCGAGGCGGCTGCGCTCGCCGTAGACACTACCGCCGACGGGTGTTCGATTCCCGGCGCCCGATGGGCGGGTTCCCATCGGACATGACGTTGATCACGACGACTCAGCGAGACCGGCGAGGTTCTCGCTGCAATACCAGCCACTGCTCCCGCGTGCAGGTCGTCTCGGCGATCGACATCGAGCAGTCGGCCCGATTTGGTCCACTGAAGGTGTCTGGCCCACGAATCGATCGATTTCGAAAGTCATCTTTCGCGAAGTTCGACTCGACAAATCGGGAAGGTTTCTGCCGGTAGGATCGGAGCCTTCCTGCCGTCGGGCAGCATGTTCCGAACGGGTGACGGGTAGGCTCAATCCCTCCGAGAAGTGGATTCTTCTGACATGGCTCAAGTCGCTCGGCAAGGCAGCAGGATCACGCGAATCAAGAATCCCACGCCCCCGAAACCGACGCTGTCGATTCGACCGGCGGAAATGCCGGGCGATGACCTCGAAGACGATTCCGTCATCAAAGGGGTCAGGTACGACGGAACGCCCTTCGTCGGCCTGGAGGCTGAGGCTCTCGAAGCCGAAGGGTGCGTCTTCGAGAACTCGCGCTTCACGGGAACGCGCCTGCTCAGGAGTCAGTTCAGCGACTCGCAGTTCACCACGTGCGACTTCGCCGAGGTCGACACGCAAGACGTGTCACTCATTCGCTGCACCGTGGGCGGAAGTCGAATGACGGGCTCGACATGGAAGTCCGGAACGTTCCGGGACGTACGGTTCGACAACTGCGTCATCGCCCCCGCAATGCTCAGGCATATGAAGATGTTCAGTGTGGTGTTCGCCGACTGCAAAATGGTTGGCGCTGATTTTCAGTCGACGCACCTGCACAATGTGCGGTTCGAAAATTGCGACCTCACGGGAGCGCAATTCGCCAACGTTCAGGTAGGTGCGGTCCGGTTCGAGAACAGCACGCTTGTCGACGTCGGCGGCGCCGCGAGCCTCAAGGGCGCAACCGTGCAGGGCCCAGGAGCGGTGGAACTGGCCCTGGGCCTTGCACGGGAGGCGGGAATCCTGTTCGAGCCGTAGCTCGTCAGGCGGCAATGTTCGGTCGGTATCCCGCGTACTCCGGGCTGGAGATCGCGCGGGCCACGAGATCGAAGTTGATGTCCTCCCCGAAGTCGCACAGCTCGTCGAGGAGTATCCGCCCGTACTCGTTGAAGTGCGGGCGCTGCCTCTTCAGGTCTTCGCAGGCGTCCCGCAGGGACTCGCTGTAGAGGTCGACCAGGGTCGTGACGCCCTGCTGGTCCTGCATGAACATGAGGGGGACCGTGACCACTGCGGCGTGAAACGCCTTGTCGAGCGGACGGCGCTGCCCGATCTTCACGGCCGACAGCGCACGGTACTCATCCGCTTCCAGGGCGCTGGACGTGAGGCCGAACATCCCGTTCACCTTGTCGGCGACGAAGAGGTTCAGGTGCATGCCCTCGTGCACCAGGCACATGGCGTAGTCGAGCGTCGCCCAGTCTGCTCCGGGGCTCATGACCACCGTGCCGGGGAGGCGCGAGGCGGAGCCGCCGCCGTCGGCGCCCGAATCGACGATCACCAGATCGGTGACCAACAGGTCGACCATGCGCCGGAGATCGGGACTGATCTCCTGGATCAGATCGAAGGCCGAGGCGACTTCTGTGTCCCAACCTTCGCGAGTGGGACCTTCGGTGGGGCCGGCACCTTCGAAGATGTGGGGGAAGACTCCGTTGATGGTGCAGTACTTCGCCCACGGCCCGTCCTCGTACGTGATCGAGACGCCTTCGCTCGTGACGGGCATCGGGCGGAAAGCCGGCAAGGTCCGGAGATGCGGGACGCCGAAGCCCTGAGCCAGATGCGCGTGCCTGACTACGAGGACTGCGTCGAGGTACCGATGTCCTCGATCACGGCCCTACTGGAGGAGAACGGTGGACCTGATCACCAGCGGCCGGCGTGACGAGCTGTTCGACAGTTTCGAGCGCAGCGCCTTCCATCTTGAATTGAGGGACAACTACGGATCGCCTGTCGAGGACACCCCCTACGCCCGATGGCGGAGGGGCGAGCCGGACGACTACCGATGGCTTGACCCGTGGATGGCGCTCATGAAGCGGGTGACTGGTGACGGCAAGACGGTGCGACGCGTACGCGTGATCACCGAGCCCCACTCCCAGTATGTGAAGTGGGAGAACTCACTCACTCATCTGAACCTGGCGGCCGGTGAAGACATCAGGTGGTTCCCTCGGCATCAACTTCCGGACGGAATCGTCTTCCCGGTCTCCGGCAATGACTGGTGGCTGTTTGATGACAACCTCCTGGCCGTCGGGCATTTCGACCAGGAAGGCCGCGTCCTCGGGTCCGAACTGATCGAAGATCCCGACATCGTGGCCGACTGCGTCCGAGTGCGGGATCTACTCTGGTCCTCCGCCGTTCATCATGCCGAGTACAAGCCCTGACCCATCGGTGAATAGTCAAGCGCAGGAAGCGCGGACGGCTTTGGGTGCCCGGCTGCGGGGATTCCGTAAGGACGCGGGATTCTCCAGCGGCCGGGCATTCGCTGCGGCTACCGGGTGGCAGGAGTCGAAAGTCTCCCGGATCGAGAACGGTCGGCAGGCTGCAAGCGAAGATGACATCCGCACCTGGTGCGAGAAGACGCATACCCAGAACCTGACCGCCGACCTGGTTGCCACCGTCCGGCACATCGACGAACTGTGGTTGGAGTGGCGCCGACAGCTTGCGAAGGGAGCGGAGAAGCGTCAGGCCAAGGCCCTTCCGCTCTACTCCAGGACCAGGGTCTTCCGGATCTGGCATCCGACGCTGATTTGGGGCACGCTTCAGACTGCGGAATACGCTGCGGAGACGTTCAGGCAGGTTGTCGACTTCTTTGAAATTCCGGATGATGCTGAAGCGGCCACGGCAAAGAGGCTCGAACGGCAGAAGTACCTGACCCAGGGCGACCGCATCTTCAACGTACTGCTCGCCGAGCAGGCTCTTTACTCCAACTTCGGAGGATCGGAGGTGATGAGGGGACAGTTGGACCGTCTCCTGGCGGTGATAGGGCTCCCGCGGCTCAGCTTGGGATTCGTTCCGCGGTCGGCGCCCTTGCACATTTGGCCGGGCAATTCTTTTTCGATGTTCGACAACAAGATTGTGCTTGTCGAAACTTACTCTGCCGAATTCTCGGTGACTCAGCCTCGTGAGATCGAGCTCTACGGGAAGGCTTTCACATCTCTGAAGAGATCGGCAGTCTACGGAAAGGCCGCCAGGGACCTGATACTGAAGGCCGCCCATCATTTTGAGCAGATCCCACCCCGCTAGAAAAGTGGACGGTGGCCGGGTTCGCCCGGTCGGCCGAGTCGACCGGTATCCGTTCCGGCCCTCGACGATCGTTGACTCCATCGCCGATCTGGTGGAGCTGATCTGACCGGATCGGGGCGGATACGCGCAGGTCGCAGAGGTCCGGCGGACTTCGCGGGGTTCGCTGCGGATGCGGGATCCGGTCGGACGCGTGAGGCTTCCCCTGTCAGGGAGGTTCGCGATGCGTTCAGGTTTGCTCACTCTCCGTGCCGCCGGACTGGTGGCCGCCATGGTGGCGGTACCCGTTCTCGGTACCACCGCCGCTGATGCCCACGACTCCGTGAACGCGGCCGTCACGCCGTCCGCCGTGCGTCCCGGCGGGGAGGTGCGGATCGATGTCGCCGGGTGCGAGAACCCGCGCGGGGCGGCGGCCCGGTCCGGCGTGCTGGTCGCGGACTCCGAGCTCGTGGGCGCGCGTGACCGCACGGTCAAGGCGACGCTGACCGGCGAGGCGAAGGTCAAGTCGTCGGCCAAGGAGGGGACGTACGCGGTCGACATCTGGTGCGACGGACACGAGCACCGGCGCGCGGTCGTCTTCGAGGTGGCCCGCGACCCGAAGGCCCGGCCGAGTGCCACCGTCACGCCGACCCGGCCGACCCGGCCGACCACGTCGGAGAAGCCGTCGCAGACGCCGAAGCCGGAGGCCGAGCCGAAGGCGTCCGCCAAGTCCGCCAAGCCCGGGAAGTCCGACGCCGGGCGCGAGACACGCGAGGCGGGGGAGAAGTCCACGGGCAGGCCCGAGCCTCGGGACAGGCCCAGGCCGAAGGCCGAGGACCGGCCCGAGGACCGGCCCGAGGACCGGCCCGAGGACCGGCCCGAGGCCAAGCCCGACCGGCCTGGCGACAGGCCCGACGCGTCCCGCGACCGTTCCGGGGCCGCGCCCCGGGCCGACACCGACACCGATGCTGACTCGGATTCCGGCTCCGATGCCAACGCCGACTCCGGCTCCGGTGAGCCGCAGGCGTCCCCCGTCGCCCCGGTGCGTGCCGGTGGCGGCGGTCGGACGGTCACCGCCGTGGCCGCCGACGAGGCGGGCCCCGGGCTTCCGCACACCGTGATCGGTCTGGTCCTGGCCGGGGTCGCCGCCGTGGCGGTGGCCGTCCGCAGTGTGCGCCGGAAGCGTTCCGCCGCGCGGGACTCCGACTGAGACGGCCGGGTGGACAGGGATGGCCGAGCAGACGCCGCGCACCGAACACCCGGCCGGGCCGGGCCGGCTGCTGGCCGGGGTGGCCTGGGCCGCGCTGCTGCTCGGCCTCTGGGGCTGGGGAGCCGACGGTTTCGCCGGTACCTCCGCGCCCATGACCGGTGACGTCGCCGCCGTCGGCCGCCCGATGGAGCGGCGGCCCCCGGCCGCCCGCGAGGGCGGTGAGCCCGCCGAGCCGCGCCGGGTGGACGTGCCGTCCGTGGGCGTGGCGGCACCGGTCGTCCCGCGCGGCCTGGACGTGACCGGGGCGGTCGATCCGCCCGCGTACGATCGCCCGGGAGTCGTCGGCTGGTACAGCGGCGGGGTCCGCCCCGGTGCCCGGGGCACCGCGCTCTTCGTCGGCCATGTGGACACCCGCACCGGGCGGGCGGTCTTCTACGACCTGAGCGCGACCCGCCCCGGCGAGAAGATCCGCGTCACCCGATCCGACGGCTCGGTCGCGGAGTTCACCGTCGACGACGTACGGGTCCACTCGCGCGAGCGTTTCGACGCGCGGAAGGTGTACGGCCCCCATCTGCCGGACCGCGCCGAGCTGCGGCTGATCACCTGCGGCGGGACCTTCGACCGGGAGAGCCGGACGTACACGGCGAACGTGGTCGTCTCGGCGTACCTCACCGCTGTGGAAGAGGCCCGCCGGGATGGCTGATCCGGCCCGGCCCGCGCCCCCGCGGCCACAGCTCGCGCACGATCACGAGCGGCGCGGTTCCGGCCGGGGCCCGTGTGCCAGGATGGATTCGACCGGTCCTGCCGGGGCAGGCGGGCACCGCCCGGGACAGGAACGGGGCGCCTGGGGGGCGGCTTTGACGAACGGGCACCGAGGGGGAGTGGATGTACGGCAGTAATTCCGGTCGCGGTCTGAGAGTGACGGCGTGCGCCGCCGCCACGGGGGCGGCACTGCTTCTCGCGGGCTGCTCCTCCGACAGCGAGGACAAGGCCGGGAAGGACACGGCCGCGCGCCAGCAGCCGAAGGCGATCGACCCGTACTGGGTCAACCCCGACGGGAACGCGGCCGAGCAGGTCGTGGAGTACACGGGCGACGGCGACGACGGCAACGCCGCGCTGATCGAGAAGATCGCCGCTCAGCCCGTGGGCGAGTGGATCGGCCCGGAGAACGCGGAGGAGCAGGCCCGTGGTTACACGGAGGCCGCCGCCGAGGTCGACCGGGAGGCCCTGCTGGTCCTCTACAACGTCCCGCACCGCGACTGCGGGCAGTTCTCGAAGGGCGGCGCCGCCGACGGTGACGCGTACCGGGGCTGGGTCGACCAGGTCGCCAAGGGCATCGGCGACCGGCGGGCCACGGTCGTGCTGGAACCGGACGCGGTGCTGCACCTGGTGGACGGGTGCACGCCCCAGGAGTTCCACGAGGAGCGGTACGACCTGCTGAAGGGGGCCGTCGAACGGCTCAAGCAACAGCCCGCCACCACGGTCTACCTCGACGCGGGGAACGCGGGCTGGCAGTCGCCCGACACGCTCTTCGAGCCGCTCCGGCGGGCGGGCATCGACGCGGCCGACGGCTTCTCCGTCAACGTCTCGAACTTCTTCCCGACCGATGTGAGCCAGGAGTTCGGCAAGAAGCTGTCGGCGAAGGTCGGGAACAAACCGTTCGTGATCGACACCAGCCGGAACGGCAACGGCCCCTACACGGGCGGCGATCCGAGCGAGAACTGGTGCAACCCGCCCGGCCGCGCGCTGGGCGAGCCGCCGACCGTCAAGACGGGTGACCCGCTGGTGAAGGCGTATCTGTGGATCAAGCGCCCCGGCGAGTCGGACGGCGACTGCAAGGGCGGCCCCAAGGCGGGCGAGTGGTATCCGGAGTACGCCCTGGAACTGGCCCGCAACGCCACCTAGCGCGGGGTGAGTCGGCGCGGGGTGGGTGAGTCCGTACGCGTACGGACTCACCCACCCCGGTCTGCGGCACCGGCACCGGCCGCTACGGCACCTCGACCCAGACGCCCTCCGACGGGGTCCCCTCGGCGTCCGTCACGAAGAGCATGTACCAGCCGGCCGGCACCAGTGCCCGGTTCTTCGGCACGGTCACCTCGATCCCGCCGTCCGTCGCCTTCATGTCCAGCTCGACCGACCGCTGTTCGACATCCGTGACATGGGTGACGGCACTCGGCCGCATCAGCCGCGCGGTCTTCAGGGACGACGGGTCCTTCGTGGTGAAGACCCCCGAGCCGCCGCGCTTGATCCGCTCCGGCCCGCCGCCCAGCGTGGGCTTGGGGTCCCGGAAGAGATACGGCGGGGTGTAGATCTCGATCCGCTGCTCGAAGACGCCCGGCTTGGTGTTGGCCTTGTCGGCGTAGAGCGAGTCGGAGCCGAAGATCATGACGCGGCCGTCGGGCAGCAGGAGCGAGCCCGAGTGGTAGTTGCGGCCGACCTGGGGGTCGGCGACGCGCCGGTACTCGCCCGTCCTCGGGTCGTACATCCGGGCTTCGAGGATGTCCGAGCCGCCCCGGCCCCGGTAGTCCTCGGAGCCGCCGGTCACCAGGACCGTGTCGTCCGGCATCAGCGACGCGCTGGGGTAGCGGGTGCCCTTGTCGAGCGTGGCGCCGTCCGTGAACTTCGGCTTCTTCTCCTTGAGGTCGACCAGCCGGGACTTCTCGCTGGACCTCTCGGACTCGCCGACCCCGCCGCCGCCGATGACCATGAACCTCTGGTCCTGCGCGGGCGGCAGCATGACGGTCGCCGACGTCTCCATCATCCCCGAGTCGCCCAGCCCGGGGATCTTCTGGAACTTGTTGGTGTCCAGGTCCCAGACACCGGGCTCACGGCCCACGTCGGCGGGGCCGTAACCGGCGTTGGAGCCGCTGTAGAACAGCTTGCCGTTGTCCATCAGGAAGAGCGCCGGGTAGGTGGGGAACTTCCGGATGATGCCGGTGTACTCCCACTCCTTGGTCTCCGGGTCGTAGACCTCGTCCTTGCCGGGGACGATCTGGCCGATCTCGTCCAGGCCCGACAGCGCGAGGACCTTGCCGTCCTCCAGCGTCGTGAGCGTCGGATACCAGCGGGCCTCGTTCATCGGGTCGACCTTGATGTACTTCTCGGCGACCGGGTCGAACTCGAAGGCGTCCTTGATGCCCTGGAAATCCTTCTTGTCGAGGGCGAGTTTCTGCGCGATGCCGTAGACATTGCGGGCGTCGGCGCCCTTCATGCCCTGCACCCGGTAGTTGTCCTCGGTGCCGGTCTCGTACTTCTTCCCGGACTTCCGGGCCTCGACGTAGATACGGCCGAGGCCCGGCTCGGTCCGCTGGAAGGCGCCGGTCACCGGGTCGAATATCTTCTTCGCCTTCTCGACCAGGACCGGGTCCTTGGACTCGAAGGTCTTGCCGTTCTTCTTGCCGGTGAACATCGTGCCCGCCGGCAGCGTCATCGGCTTGTCGGGGTCCTCGTTGTGGACCACCATCAGGCCGCCGGCCTTGGTGATGTCGCCCTTGAGCTTCTCGTACCGCTTCGTACCGCCCGCCACCAGGAGCTTTCCGTCGGGCAGTTGGGTGTGCCCGGAGCAGAACATGTCCTTCGGCGTCGGTATCAGCTTGTAGTCGTTCGTCGCCGGGTCCCAGAGAACGGACTCGAACTTGTTGGCGTCGAAGTTCCGCTGATTGTTGCCAGACCCGGCTATCAGCAGCACTTTGCCGGTGTGCAGCAGCGACGCGTGAATTGAATTGATCTTGAATTTCGCGGGGATGTCGAGAAAGTCCCAGTGACCGTTCGCGGCCTTGTACTCGGGCCGGTTGATCTTGTACTCGTGGTACTGCTCCGAACCGAACCGCCACATCGCCGGCCCGTTCATCCCGGCCACCACGACGACCACCGCCGCGCCTATCGCCAGCCGGCGGGCGCGGTTCCTGCGGTGGTTCGGCCGGACGGGAAGCGCACTCATTGCTTAGGTCCCCCAAGGGAAATCTGTATGGTCTGGTCGACGGGCCCGGAGGGTGTCCGCTCCGGGGTGTGCGGGTCCGGTCCGGCGCCCGGGAGCTGAGCGGTCCGGTCGGCCCCCGGGACCTGCGGCGCCCGCGAGGCGGCGGCGGGCGGGGTGTCGGCCCGGCCGCCGTGCCTGCCGCGCTTGCCCCGCTTCTTCTTCTCGGCCCGGATCCCCATCCGCCACACGATGATCGGGGACGCCGTGATCAGCATCGCCAGCGTCGCCCAGGTGATCATCGCCGGATGGTCGTGCCCCAGGAAGAAGGACGAGACCAGCGACCCGGCGAAGACGAGAATGAAGAACAGATGGATCCGGAACGTCCCGAACAGCGTGTCCGGGCTGGACGAGTCGCCCTTGGGCGTCACGACGAAGCCGCTCTTGCGGCGCAGTACGGCGTCGAGCAGCGAGCGCGCGTAGATCGGCGCGGAGAGCGCGGACATCGCCATACCGGCGAGACCGCCGGACCCCTCGGGCTCGTGCGGCGAGACGTTGTGCCGCCGGTTCCAGATGTAGAGGCCGATCTGGAGGGCGGAGGCGTTGCCGTACAGCATCATCCAGATCGCCGGGTCGATCTGCACACCCGAGGCGCCCATGCCCAGGAACAGCGCGCAACTCAGCGCCGCCAGGATCCAGTTGAGCGCCGACATCGGGTAGAAGATGATCATCATCGTGTAGTTGAAGAGCTTGCCGGGCGGCAGGGTGCCGAAGCCCCTCCAGTACTGCTTGAGGATCGTCTCGTACGTGCCCCGCGACCAGCGCAGCTGCTGGGTGAAGAAGTCCGTCCAGGCGGTCGGGCCCTCACCGACGGCGAGCACGTCGGGGGTGTAGACCGAGCGCCACTTGTTGCCCGTTCCGGGGTTGCGGGCGCGGTGCATCTCGAAGCCCGTCGCCATGTCCTCGGTGATCGAGTCGTACAGTCCGCCGATCTGCTTGAGCGCCGAGATGCGTACGGCGTTGCTGGTGCCGACGAACATGGGCGAGCCGTAGCGGTTGCCCGCCCGCTGGATCAGGGCGTGGAAGAGGAACTGCTGCGACTCGGCGGCCTTCGTGACGAACGTGTCGTAGTTGCCGTAGACCTGCGGGCCGATGACGAAGCCGACGTCCGGGTCCCGGAAGTAACCGAGCATCCGCTCCAGGTAGTTGGCCATGGGGATGTGGTCGGTGTCGACGGAGGCGAAGAAGTCGTAGTCGTCGCCGTGGGCGTCGAGCCAGGCGTTGTAGTTGCCGTGCTTGGTCTTGGCGCGGTGCGCGCCCTTGGCCTGGTTCCACTTCGCGATTCCCTTGCGGGAGAAGTGGTGCACACCGAGCCGGGCGCAGACCTCCTTGACGGCGGGGTCGTCGCCCTCGTCGAGGAGCCAGACGTGCATCAGTCCGCGGTGCCGGATCCGGACCGCCGCCTCCAGCGTCTTCGTCACCATCTCCAGGGGCTCCTTCCCCGGGACGAAGGAGGTGAGGAAGGCGACGCGGGTGCCGCTCGCCGGGACGACGGGCACGGGGTCGCGCGCCACGAGCGTGGCGTGCGCGTTGGACAGCACGTTCATCGTCCGGAACAGCTCGATCAGTCCGATCGAGACGAGCATGACGATGTCGAGGACGAGCAGCGTGTCGTTCTTGAGGTTCGGGTCGCGCTCGGTCCAGTGCTGGGGCTGCATCAGCCAGGCGAAGAGTCCGAGGGAGAGCAGCGGGGCGGCGCCGAGCAGCAGGGCGGCCCGGATGCGGTGCGGCTCCTGGGAGAGCAGCGAGCGGTACTGCACCTTGTACGGCTTGTCCGGGGACGGCTGGGTGAGCGGCCCGGCGAGCCGGCTGTAGTGCTCGTAGTCGTACTTGGGCAGTTCCTTCTTGGGCGCGCGGGCCCGGGGGCCGCCGGTCCTGAGCTGCGAGGGAATCCGGAGCTGAGTGGTCCGGGACACGTCGTTGTCCGGCCGCTCGCCGCTCGGCGTCGACGTCATCAGTCATCTCCCCGCACGCGTGCTCGCCGCGTGATTGGTCGGTCGGTTCGTCCGGGCTCGCGTGCCGTCAGTACAGACACGCGTCGGGACCTTCCGGTTGCATGATGCCGTTCGCGGCATCCGCGCGTGAACGGGACCCCGCCCCGCTCGGTCTGCAAACCGGAGCAAACTCTTCAGCTGCCCCAACTGCATTCAACGCGCGCTGCCTTGGGCCCGTCGGCTTCAGGATAGGTTCTACGACCCCAGCCTTGATCGCAAGAGTGAAACATACTACTTGCGTGTCATATGCCCCCATTGGGGGGTGCTGGAGAGGGATGCTGTGGCCGGACTGTGAAGTTGCCGCGAAGGCCGCCTCGCACGCGGCGTGCGCCGGGAGCGCACACGGTGTGCGCGGAGAGCGCGTGGCGTACACCGGGGGAGGCGAACGTGGCGTGCGTCGGGGGAAGCGAGCGTGGCGTGCGTCGGTAGAGGCGAGCGTGGCGTGCGTCGAGAAGTATCGGGAACGACTGAGGCCCCCTCGCGTGATGCGAGAGGGCCTCAGTTGCGCGTGCGCCGCCAGGGACTCGAACCCCGGACCCGCTGATTAAGAGTCAGCTGCTCTAACCAACTGAGCTAGCGGCGCCTGCTGACCTGGAGAACTCTACCCGACTCGCCGGGGTGCTCCGAACCATTTGATGAGCGCTTGCGGCCTGTCGGATGGTCGTTTTTTCCCTTTGGTCCCGCAAAATGTCATGCGTCGGGATGGTCCGTCCCCGGCCTCGCGCACCAGCGCGCAGCACCCTGTCGAGCGTGGAGGGGATCGCATGACCGTACCTGTCTTCGAGGATTACGAACCCGCTTGCGACTGCCCCTGCGGCGGCTGCGCCGAACGGCGCCGCCTGCTCGCCCAGGGACTGTCCCCGCGCGCGGGCGGACACCCCGCCGCCCGGGGCGCGCGCCGCGCCCTCGTCCTCGTCACCGCCGCCGGGGTCGCCCTCGGCGTCACGGGCGCCAGTGCCGGCGAGGCGGACGCGGACAGCGCCGGTGCCGCGCGGGGAACGGCGCGGGCGGACGAACCGGCCGTCACCGGACCGGACCCGGCGCCGGCCGACGGGCCGTCGGCCGCCGAACCGGACCCGGCGACTCCGCAGGGCGGGAGCGGCCCGCTGTACGGGTCCCCGTCGGCCGGGCCGTCACCCGACACCCCGGCCGACCCGGCGCGCGGCATCACACGCGCCGAGATCATCAGCCGCGCCAAGCTGTGGGTCGACGCCGGGGTCCCCTACTCCATGACGCGGTACTGGTCCGACGGCTACCGCCAGGACTGCTCGGGCTACGTCTCCATGGCCTGGCACCTGGACGGCAACGAGTGGACGGGAAGCCTGTCCCGGTTCGCCGACCGGATCGCCCGGGAGGACCTCCAGCCCGGCGACATCCTGCTCTTCCACAATCCGTCCGACCCCACGAAGGGGTCGCACGTGACGATCTTCGGCGGCTGGACCGACGACACGCACAGCCACTACCTCGCGTACGAGCAGACCAAGCCGGTGACGCGGGCGCGGGCGACGCCCATGGCGTACTGGAAGAACTCGGACCGTTACCTCGCCTACCGCTACAAGGGCGTGACCGGCGGCAGCGGCGGCAGCACCCCGGACACGGGCACCCCCGAAGCGCCGGAGAGCCCGGACACCCCCGAGGCTCCGGACACCCCCCAAGTGCCGGAGGGCCCGAGCACTCCCGAAGCCCCGGACAGCCCCGGCGCCCCTACGCCGACGGTCTTCCCCGGTGCGAAGTCCTTCGGGCCCGGCGCCGACAACGCGCATGTCACCCGGCTCGCCGAGATGCTCGCCGCCCGCGGCGGGGCGCGCTTCTACGCGGCGGCGCCGGGGCCCCGGTGGGGCGAGTCCGACCGGCGTGCCACCGAGGCGTTCCAGCGCGCGCAGGGCTGGCGGGGCGCGCAGGCGGACGGGCTGCCGGGGCCGGACACCTGGCGCCTGCTGACCGGCGGGCTCGGCAAGGACATCCCAGCGGCGGGAACGGCCGGAACCGGCGGGACAGCGGGAACGGCCGGAAGCGGCGGGACGGGCGCGCGCCCGGCGTACCCCGGAGCGGACCGGTTCCGGCCCGGCCGGTCCGGGGCGTACGTCACCCAGCTCGGCGAGCGGCTCGTCCGGCGCGGTTACGGCCGCCACTACGCGTCCGGCCCCGGTCCCGCGTGGGGCGAGGCCGACCGGCGCAACGTCGAGGACTTCCAACGGGCGCAGGGCTGGCGCGGCAGCGCCGCCGACGGGTACCCCGGCCCCGAGACTTGGCGACGACTCTTCGCATGACGACGGAGGCAAGGATGACCACACAGACATCGCAACCGGGCGGCGACGGGCAACTGCTGCGGGGCGCCCCGGCACTCCGGGCGGCGGCGCGCAACGCGCTGACGGCACGAGGACCGGCGGAACCGGCGGAGCGGCCGGAGCCGGGGGAGCCCACGGAACTGGGGGAAACGGCTGAGCCCGTACCGGGCGTCGGGGCTGTGGAGACCGTGGATCCGGCGGGGCGCCCGGAGTTGACGGCGGCGGGAGAGGCGGGAGTGGCCGGGGCGAGCGGGTCCGGCTGGCACCAGAACGTACGCCTGCTGACCGGGCCCCCGGCCGAACCCGGCCCACCGGACGCGGGGGAACCGCCGGGAGCTGGGGCGGGGACGGGGGCGGAGGCGGTGGCTGAGCCGGTGGCTGGCTACGGGGCCGGGCCGGAGGCGTGTTACGGCGGGACGGGGCCCGAGGTCGCCGGTGTCGTGGAGTGGGTCGCGGCGGAGGAGGAGCCGCGGAAGCCGGAACCGGAGTCGCGGACCGGGGTCGTGGAACCGGCGCCCGTGGAACCGCCGGGCGAGACGGGCTCCCCGGTGGTCCTCACTGACTGGGACACGGCGAGCGGTGTCCGTGCCGGCGGGGGTGCCGGGCCCGGTGATCTCCTGGAGACGGTACGGACCGAGACCCCCGCGCCGCCGGTCAGCCACGTCGTACCGGAGACCCGGCCGGAGGAGACCCCGCCGGAGCTGTCCGGGACCGCGACCGGGGAGCCGTCGCAGCTCGGGGTGCCGACGGATCACGAAGCGCAGACGGAGCCCGGGGCGCCGTCGGAGCCCGGCCGGCCGGGCCGATCCGTACAGCCGGTCGTGTCGGTCGAGTTCGGTGAGCCCGTGGAGATCGGTGCTCCCACGCCGGTGCCCGAGGCCGCCGACGTACCCCACTCGCGGGAGGAGTCCTGGGCGCTGGCCCCCGCCGACGCGCCCGCCCCGGCGGAGGCCGACGCCCCCGACGGCCCGGCCGGTGACGGACCGACAGAAGACCCGGAACCGGCCGCCGCCGACACGGCCGGCGCGCCGTCGAGCCCGGCCGCCGAGGCACCGGGCGGGGTGCCCGTCCCGTCCCGGGACATCTCCGTGCGGCCCGGGTGCGGCTCCGTCGTCCCCACACGTGCCGCGCTCACCACCGACCCCCAGCGCTGGAGCCCGCTCATCGTCGGCGAGGCCACCCACGAGATCCCCGTCCACCTCCTGTTCCGCGACGAGGCGGCCGTGCCCGTCCCCGTCCCCGCCGCCGGACGCCCGCGCGCCCGGCGTGCGCCCGGCGCTGTCACCGTGTCCCAGCCGCCGGCCCTGGCACCGGCCGCCTCACGCCCCGCGACACCCGTCGACACCAAGCTCGTCGAGCGGCCCGGCCCCACCCTGCCCGGCTGGACGGCCGCGCTCGCCGGGGTCGCGGGGCTGTTCGGCTGCGCGGTGGTGCTCTGGTGGGCCGGGGCGGTGCCCGACGCGCTGACCGAGATGTTCGGGCTGGCCCCACGCCCGTACCGGGGCATCGGTATCGGCATGTGGACGCTGCTCGCCCTCGCCGTGACGCTCACGCTCTTCGCGTTCGGCGGGCTCGGCCGGGGCCGGGTCGGCCACGCCTGGGTGCTGACGCTGTTCGGCGAGTACCGGGGCAGCGTGCGCCGTACCGGGCTGCTGTGGGTGAGCCCGCTGCTGCTGCGCCGACGGGTGGACGTACGGCTGCGGCACTGGCGCAGCGAGCCGATGCCCGCAGTGGACGCGAACGGTACGGCGCTGCGGGTCGTGGTCCTGGTGGTCTGGCGGGTCAGGGACACCGTCCGGGCCGCGCTCGGCGTGCACGACCACGAGGAGTATCTGCGCGAGCAGGTCGAGTCGGCGATGGCGCGCGTGCTCTCCCAGCTGCCCGCCGACGCCTTCCACGAGGCGGCGCCGACGCTGCGCGACGCGGAGGCGGTCGGCGAGGCGCTGACCCGGATGCTGTCGGCCGAGTGCCGCCCCGTCGGGCTCGACATCTTCTCGGCGCAGCCGACGCGGATCGAGTACGCGCCGGAGATCGCGGCGGCGATGCAGCGCAGCCGGATCGCGGCGATCGACGCCCGGCACCGGGACACGGTGCTGACCTCGGTGGTCGACGCGGTGGACGACACGGTGCACCGGCTGACGTCGCGGGGGCTGGTGGAGCTGGACGACTACGAGCGGAAGGTCCTGGTGAAGGACCTGACGGTGGCGTTCTACACGGGCAGGCACGGGCTGAACGAGGGGAACTGACCGTTCCGGTCGCGGGTGATTGGTCTGGACCTTTCTCGGTCTTTGTTATGGACACGATCAACTTCGGTCCCTACGCTGAGCCTTGGTCTAGACCTGATTGCGCAGTCAGGAGTCACCGCGTCACCCGCACCACCCCGTTTCACCGCACGCGTGCAGTACGGCTCACCCGAACTCCCACCCGTCTCTGGAGCGAAGAGCATGCGAAACAAGAGAATCAGCGCCGCCGTACTCGGTCTGGCGGTGGCAGGCGTGTCCCTGCTCGCCACCGGCAGCGCCAGCAGCCACGGCTACACCGATTCGCCGATCAGCCGTCAGAAGCTCTGCGCCAACGGCACCGTCACCAACTGCGGGAACATCCAGTGGGAGCCGCAGAGCGCCGAGGGCCCCAAGGGCTTCCCGGCGGCCGGTCCCGCCGACGGCAAGATCTGCTCGGCCGGCAACGGCCAGTTCGCCCAGCTCGACGACCCGCGTGGCGGCAACTGGCCCGCCACCAGCGTCACCGGCGGTCAGGGCTACAGCTTCCGCTGGCAGTTCACCGCCCGGCACTCGACCTCGGACTTCCGTTACTACATCACCAAGAACGGATGGGACCCGACCAAGCCGCTCACCCGCGCGGCCCTCGACCCGCAGCCGTTCATGACCGTGGCCTACGGCAACCAGCAGCCGCCGGCCACCCTGGTCCACCAGGGCACGATGCCGACCCAGAAGACCGGCAAGCACATCGTCCTGGCCGTGTGGAACGTCGCGGACACCACCAACGCGTTCTACGCCTGCTCCGACGTCAAGTTCTGATCCAGCCCAGTCAGCATGTGACCGGCGAGGGTCTGCTTCATCGCTGACGAGCCGGGTCGTCGTACGCCGGGTGTGTGCCGCACCCCGCCTGCAACGGCCCGGCCCCCGGCTTTTCCGGGCGCGCCGGAGTGTCGGAGAGTCTGCGGCCGGGATGACGACGCTTCGGGCCGGTCCCCGGGTCAGATGGCCAGCGAGAGAGCCAGCGGCGCCGCGCCCCGGTTCAGTGTGTCCGCCGCCGAGCGCAGCCGGTGCGCGTGCTCGATCGGCATCGACAGGGCGAGGCAGCCGACCGCCGAGCCCGCCGTGAGCGGCACCGCCGCGCAGACCGTT
Source organism: Streptomyces sp. NBC_01498 (assembly GCF_036327775.1). Taxonomy (NCBI): domain Bacteria; kingdom Bacillati; phylum Actinomycetota; class Actinomycetes; order Kitasatosporales; family Streptomycetaceae; genus Streptomyces; species Streptomyces sp. NBC_01498. The sequence goes on from NZ_CP109598.1 coordinate 4,801,198, forward strand.
CCCACCGCGTACTCCTGGAGGTCCAGGACCGGTACCGTCGCCGGCTGGCTGTCCAGCGTGGAGAAGAGCACCCGTTCGCTGGTGATGGTCCGGGAGGTGAGACGGGCGATCCGGTGCCGGGACAGGTGGTCCCGGCGGCCGTTCTGGTCGAGCTGGGTCAGCAGGCACTTGCCGATCGCGCTCGCGTGCGCCGCCGAGCGGAAGTCCACCCACTCGTTGACTGCGGGGGTGTCGGGGCCGTCCGCGTACTGCGTGATCCGGATCTCGCCGTCGATGTACCGGCTGAGGTAGACGGCCGCGCCGACCGAGTCGCGCAGCTCGCCGAGTGTGTCCTGGAGCCGGTCCTCCAGCGCCGCCTCGCGGGTGGTGCCGGAGCCGAGCAGGTCCAGGGAGTCCCCGGCGACATACGCGCCGTCCGCCAGCTGCTCGACGTACCCCTCGCGCCGCAGCATCGCGAGCAGCGGGGTGAGATGGCCGGTCGGCAGGCCCGTCTCGCGGGCGATCCGGGTGTCCTGGACGCCACCGGTGTGCCGGGAGACCGCTTCGAGGACGCGCAGGACGTAGTGCACCGAGTGGAACGGCGCGGTCGGTTCCGGCTTCAGCGCCACGGTGTCCCCCTGGAGGTCGTGACCGCAAGCTTCTCCGCCACGATAGCCGCCAAGAGCCCCTCGCGGGGCGGCTGTTGACCAGAGCGACCGCCCTTCCCGGCCGTCCCGTGCTGGGCTTATCGCTCTGGCATATGCCTCTGACACACCCCTTCGAGCTGCCGGGGCACAGAACGGCGGGACCCGGTCCACGGGAAGCGGACCGGGTCCCTCGGTGTCGGTCGAGGCCGGGCGCCCGTGCGGCGCGCCGGCGTACGCCTACAGCACCGCGCTCAGGAACTCGCGGGTGCGCTCGTGCTCCGGGGCGCTGAAGATCTTCTCCGGCGGACCGGACTCGATGACCCGCCCGCCGTCGAACATGAGTACGTCGTCGGAGATGTCGCGCGCGAAGTTCATCTCGTGCGTCACGCACAGCATCGTGATGTCCGTCGTACGGGCGATGTCCCGCAGCACGTCCAGGACACCCGCGACCAGCTCGGGGTCGAGCGCGGAGGTGACCTCGTCCAGGAGCAGCACCCGGGGCCGCATGGCGAGCGCCCGCGCGATCGCCACCCGCTGCTGCTGGCCGCCCGACAGCTGGCTCGGGTAGGCGTCGGCGCGGTCGCCGAGCCCCACCAGGTCGAGCAGTTCGCGCGCCCGCACGTCGGCCTCGTCCTTGGAGAGACCGAGCACGTGCACCGGGGCCTCGGTGATGTTCCGCAGCACCTTCATGTTCGGGAAGAGGTTGAACTGCTGGAAGACCATGCCTATCTTCTTCCGCACCTCACGGACATGGCGCTCCCCGGCGGGGACGAGCCTGCCGCCCTTCTCCTCGTGCGTGAGGGAGTCACCGGCCACCGTGATGGTGCCCTCCTCCGGCCTGATCAGCGTCATCAGCAGCCTGAGGATGGTCGTCTTGCCCGAGCCGGACGCGCCGATGAGCGTGACGTGCTTGCCGGAGGTGACCGTGAAGTCCAGCGAGTCCAGGACCGTGTGGTCGCCGAAGCGCTTGGTGACCTTGTCGAAGCGGATCAGTTCGCCGCCGTCGGCGGGCGGAGCGGCCGGTGCCTTCGAGAGGCCGGGGGGAGTGCTGTCAGCGGACAAGGCGACGCTCCAATGCTCGCATGAGAAGGGATGCCGGGTAGGCGATGAGGATGAACGCGACGCCGACGACCGTGAACGGCTCCGTCGGCTGGAAGGTCTCCGAGGAGAACTGCCGCGCCTGGTTGAGCATCTCCATCACTCCGATGACGAAGATCATCGGAGTGTCCTTCAGCATCGCGACGACGTAGTTGCCCAGCGCGGGCACGACGCGGCGGATCGCCTGCGGGAGGATCACCGCACCCCAGGTGCGGGACCTCGGCAGGCTCAGCGCCTTCGCCGCCTCCCACTGGCCGGCCGGGACACCGTCGATACCGGCCCGGTAGACCTCGGCGGTGTACGTCGAGTAGTGCAGGCCCAGGCCGACCACCCCGGTGACCATGGCGCTGAACGTGACACCCCACTCGGGGAGCACGTAGTAGAGGAAGAACAGCTGCACCAGCAGCGGGGTGTTGCGTACGAACTCGGTGACGGCGTTCACCGGCCCGCGCACCACCGCGAGACCCGAGCGCTGGGCCATCGCCCAGACCAGGCCGAGCGCGAAGGCGAGCAGCGCGCCCAGGGCCAGCGCCTGGAGCGTGACGAGCAGGCCGTCCCAGAACATCGGCATGAAGTCGCCGACGGCGGACCAGTTCCAGTTCATCCCCGCTCACCTCCGGCGGTCGCCGGTACGGGCGCTTCCTGATGGCCGGATCCGGCCTTGCGCCCGAGCCGCGGTGTCTTCGCCGGGAGCTGGCCGATCCCGGCCTTGGCCTGCCGTTCGAGGGCGCGCATCCCGCGCGTGAGCACGAAGGCGAGCACGAAGTACATCAGCAGGATGATTGTGTAGACGGGCGCGCTCTGACCGGTCGCGTTGCGCACCAGCGACGCGCCGAAGGCGATGTCGGCCACGCCCATCACGGAGACCAGCGCGGTGCCCTTGAGCAGTTCGATCAGCAGGTTGTTGAACGGCGGGATCATCTCCGGCCACGCCTGCGGCAGGATGACCTTCCGCAGCTGCTGCGCGGGCGTGAAGCTCAGCGCGATCCCCGCCTCGCGCTGCGCGGGCGCCACCGCCTGTACGGCGCCCCGGACGACCTCGGAGCCGTACGCCCCGTAGGTGAGCCCGAGCGCCAGCGTCGCCGCCCACAGCGGGACGAGCTGCCAGCCGAAGCCCAGCGGAAGGACGAAGAAGATCCAGAACATCAGGATCAGCGCGGACGTGCCGCGGAAGATCTCGAAGTAGACGCCGGACAGGAAGCGCACGATCCACCGGCGGTGGGCGCGGGCGAGCCCGATCACCAGCGCGACCACGGCCGCCAGCGCGGAGCTGAAGACGGTCAGCTGAACGGTGATCCAGACGCCCTTGAGGAGGATCTCCCACAGACCCCAGGTGATCTCGCTCATGGCGCGCACTTCTCCTTGGCGGTGATGGTCGTCATCTGGTCCTTCGTGAAGCCGAAGGGCCGCATGATCTCCAGGAGTTCACCGCTCTTCTTGAGCTTGTGCAGCTCGCGGTTGAAGGCGTCGCGGAGGGTGGTCTCGGGGGAGCGGAAGGCGAAGCCGCCGACGTCGACGACGGGCTTGCCGTCCACGATCGGCGTGACCTCCTTGGTGGCCTCGGCCTTGGTGGTCCCGGTCTCCTCGACGACGTTGAACACGGTGACCGCCGTGCCGGCGAAGACATCCACCCGGCCCTGCTCGACGGCGAGCAGCCCGGCCAGCTGGTCGGGCAGGGCCGTGATCTTCTTGACCCCGGCCTCCTCCGCGTAACCGATCTCCGCGTAGCCGATGCCGGTGGCCATCGAGGCTCCCGCGTCGGCGATGTCCTGGTAGCTGTTCAGCTTCTTCGGGTTGCCCTTGCGCACGATGAACGCGTCGAGCATCTGGTACTCGGGGTCCGCGAAGATGACCTGCTCGCAGCGTTCCGGGGTGATGTACATCCCGGCGGCGACCACGTCGAACTGGAGTGAGTTCAGCCCCGCGATCAGCGAGCCGAACTCGGTGGCGAACGGCTGGACGCTCCCCACCCCCAGCTCCTTGAAGACCCGGGACGCGATGGCCGGGGCCGAGCCCGTCATCTCGCCGTCCTTGCCGATGTAGCTGTACGGCTGCTCACCGGCCAGCCCGAGGCGCACCGTGCCCTTGGCGCGCAGCTGGTCCAGGAGCGTTCCGCCGTCCCCCGCGTCGGCGGTGGCCACGCGGCTGCATCCGCCGGCGGCCCCGGCCGCTCCCGCCACGCCGAGCGCCGCGGCACCCGCGAGCAGCGAGCGGCGCCGGAGCCCGCCTTTTGTCCTTGGTGTGTTGTCGCGCTGTAGTGGAGCCATGGCCGCGCGACTACCCCGAATCGTCGGGGGTTATGCGGATCATTTTCGGACCGGTATGCCTATCGTGGTGCGCGGGGAGGCGGTCCGGCCGACCCGGTATTCGCACGGCCGGGGCGGGTATTCATGGCCGGACACAGGCCGTAGGGAACACCCGTACGGAACAGATGTGAAGGCGGTGCGGAACAACCGGGAAGGCCGTACCGAACAACCGGGAAGGCCGTACGGAAATCAGGCGAGAAGGCCGCACCGAACCGACGAGAAGGGCGCGAGGAACTCATGAGCGACCGTTTCATCGAAGTCTCCCTGGACAAGCGCGGCGTGCGCTGCACCGCGAAACTCCTGGACGAGCTGGCGCCGATCACCTGCGCCGCCGTGTGGGACGCGCTGCCGCTGGGCGGTGACGTCTACCACGCGAAGTACGCGCGCAACGAGATCTACGCGCTGATGCCCGGCTTCGCCGCCGAGGAGCCACCGCTGGAGAATCCGACGGTCACCCCCATCCCCGGTGACCTGTGCTACTTCACCTTCTCCGACACGGTGCTGGGCACGACGTCGTACGGGTACGAGGAGCAGGCCGCCCACCGGGGCCGCCGTACCGTGGTCGACCTCGCGCTGTTCTACGAGCGGAACAATCTGCTGATCAACGGTGACACCGGGTGGGTGCCCGGCATCGTGTGGGGCTCGGTCGTCGAGGGGCTGGACGCGATGGCGGCGGCCTGCCAGGACCTGTGGCGCGCGGGCGCCACCGGCGAGACGCTCTCCTTCCGCCGGGTCTGAGGGCGGGGCGCGCGGCGGGACGCTGAGGGGGTGTGGGCGCGCGGCAAGGCCCTGAGAGGCGGGGGCGCGCGACGGGACCGGGGCAAGCGGCCCCGGGGCGGGCCCCGGGCGCCCGTCTACGCGCCCGTCGGGGCCGGCAGCGACGTCGCCCCCGACTCGTACAGCGCGTGTGCCGCCCGCATCACCAGCGCGTCCGCGTGACGGGCGCCGATCAGCTGGAGCCCGATCGGCAGCCCGTCCGCGTCCACCCCGCACGGCACGCTCGCCGCGGGCTGCTGCGTCAGGTTGAACGGGTAGGTGAACGGGGTCCACGAGGTCCAGCGGCGCTGCCCCGAGTCCTTCGGCGTCTCGACCCCCGCCTCGAAGGCCGTGATCGGCAGGGTCGGCGTCACCAGCAGGTCGTACGACTCGTGGAACAGGCCCAGCCGCCGCCCCAGGTCCATCCGCGCGTCCACGGCCGCCAGATAGTCCAGCGCGCTCGCCGCGGCCCCGGCCGCGACGGCCTCCTGGAGTCCCGGGTCGAGCAGCGCGCGCCGCTCGGCACCGAGCGGCTGCGCCACCCGCGCCGCGCCCGTGAACCACAGCGTGTGGAACGCCTCGACCGTGTCCGGCACGTCCGGGTCGGCCTCCTCGACGTACGCGCCCAGCTCCGCCAGCCGCTCCACCCCGCGCCGTACCGCCGCCGCCACGTCCGGCCGCACCGCGACCTGCCCGCCGAACGACGGCGAGTACGCGATCCGCAGCTCCGCCACGCCCTCCGACAGGACGGCGGAGACACCCGGTGCCGGGGCCAGCTGCGACCAGTCGCGCCGGTCGGGGCGGCTGATGACGTCCAGCAGCAGCGCGCCGTCCGCCGCGTCGCGCGCCATCGGGCCCGCGTGCGCGAGGGTGCCGAACGGGCTGGACGGGTAGAGCGGGATCCGGCCGTAGGTGGGCTTGAGCCCGAAGACGCCGCAGAAGGACGCCGGGATCCGGACCGAGCCGCCGCCGTCGGTGCCGATGGACAGCGGGGCCGCGCCCAGTGCCACCGCCGCCGCGCTGCCGCCGCTCGACCCGCCGGCGGTGCGTGACAGGTCGTACGGGTTACGGGTCACCCCGCTCAGCGGCGAGTCCGTCACGCCCTTCCAGCCGAACTCCGGGGTCGTCGTCTTGCCGACGAGGACCGCGCCGTGCTCGCGCAGCCGGGCCACCGCCGGGGCGTCGTCCGGCCAGGGGCCCGCCGGATCGACCGTCCGGGAACCGCGCAGGGTCGGGGCGCCGCGCTGGAGGAAGATGTCCTTCACCGAGACGGGGACCCCGTCCAGCAGCCCCTGGGGCTCCTTCGCCCGCCAGCGGGCGGTGGACGCCTCGGCGGCGGCCAGCGCCTCGTCGGCGCCGACCCGGACGAAGGCGTTGACGAGCGGTTCGATCGCCTCGATCCGCTCCAGGACGGCCCGCACCACGTCGACCGGGGAGAAGTCGCCCCGCTCGTAGCCGGCCAGCAGCTGTCGTGCGGTGAGGTCGGTGAGGAACATGGAGTCAGTCATGCATGGGGACGTACCCACGTTTCTTGTCGACCACGTTGGGCAACGGCTCTCCGGACGCCCAAATGTCGTAAAGTTCGACAAATTGCTCGCCCAGGCGGTCGCGCCAGCCGACCGTGTCACCACTCATGTGCGGAGAGATGATCAGACCGGGAACGTCCCACAGCGGGCTCGTCGGATCCAGTGGCTCGGACTCCACCACATCGAGGGCGGCGCCCGCGATCCAGCGCTTGGAGACCGCCTCCACCAGCGCGTTCTCGTCCACGAGCTGACCGCGCCCGACATTGATGAAGCGCGCCGACGGCTGCATCAGACCGAACAGCCGCGCGTCGAACATGCCCCGGGTGGCCTCGGTGAGCGGCGCCGCGGAGATCACCCAGTCCGAACGGGTCAGCAGCCGGTCCAGCTCGTCGGCCCCGTGGATGCCGGGCCGAGCCGTACGGCCGGTGATGGCCACCTTCACGCCGATCGCCTTCAGCGTCTTCGCCACCGCCCGGCCGATCGGACCCGCGCCGACGACCGTCGCGCGGCTGCCCGCCACCCGCAGTCCCTCCCGGTGACGCCAGCGCCGCTGGCGCTGGAGTTCGAGCGTCCCCGGCAGATCCTTGGCCATGGCAAGGACAAGACTTGTCACATATTCGGCAATGGGCTCCTCGAAGATGCCGCGGGCGTTGGTCACCAATGTTTCGGAGTTGATCAGCTCGGGACAGAGCAGCCGGTCCACGCCGGCGCTCGCCGTATGCACCCAGCCGGGCCGCGGGCCGTCGCCCGGCCAGGCGAGCCGGATCGCGTCGGAAGTGAAATCCCACGCCAACAGAACATCGGCGGAAGGGAGTTGAGCAGCGAGATCGGACTCGTCGGCGTACCGGACACGGGCCCGGCCGGTCAGCCGGCCGAGACGCGGAGGCGGGTCGGCACCCAGGACGAGAAGTGTCGGTTCAGCCATCGGGAGAGCCCTTCTGAGCGGGGCGGGGATTTCCCCGAGGAAAACTCGGTGCAACGTCTTTCCTGTGCGCATTGACCACGCTCGCATTTGCCTCCTACCGTCGTCAAGAACAGCCATTGGCTCCTACCGTCGTCACCACCAGCCAAAGGGGGCCGTGGGATGGATGTTTCCTTTCTGGGCGGACCGCAGCCACAGCGCGGCATCGGAGTGGTCGCCCCATTCGATTTCGCCCTCGACCGGGAACTCTGGCGCTGGATGCCGGACGATATATCGCTGCGACTGACCCGGACGCCTTACGTGCCCGTCGAGGTGTCGCTGGACCTTGCCCGGATCGTCAGCGAGCACGAGACCCTCGGCGAGGCGGTGCGCGCCCTCGGCGCGTCCGAACCCGAGGTGATCGCGTACGCCTGCACCTCGGGCAGCTTCGTCGGCGGTGTCGTCGGCGAGCGCGCCATGTGCGAGGCGATGAACACGGCCGGTGAGGTCCCCTCCCTCACCACGTCCGGCGCGCTCCTGGAGGCGCTCGGAGAGCTGGGCGCGAAACGGATCGCGCTGGTCACGCCCTATACGGAGTCCGTCACCGACTCGCTGGAGGAGTACCTGGCGGAGGCCGGGGTAGCCGTCACGGGTCGCGCCTTTCTGGGGCTGACCCGGCACATCTGGAAGGTGCCGTACCGGTCGGTCGTGGACATGGCGCGGCAGGCCGTGGTCGGCGCGGCCGACGCGCTGTTCATCAGCTGTACGAACCTGCCGACGTACGACGCGATCCCGCAGTTGGAGGCCGAGCTGAGAATGCCGGTGCTGTCGGCGAACCAGGTCACGATGTGGGCGGCCCTGCGCAGAATCGGCGCCCACGCGGTGGGCCCGTACCAGGGCCTGCTCCTCGACCGGCCTTCCGCACGCCGCGTGCCTACCCTGGAAGGGACGGGCGGGATTTCCGGAGGCTCCGGAATCCCCGAGAACCCGCTCTCCGGGATACCCCTCCCCGAGGGGATGCCACTCGCCGAGCTGGACGAGATCGGCGAGTTCTCGGAGATCGGCGACATCCCCGGTATCGCGGAGATGGGACGGATGGAAACGGTCCGGCGCGCGCAGGACGTTCAGCCGGTCCAGCCCGGCGAGTGGGCCCAGCCCTCCCAGCCGGATCCTCCGACCGAGGAACAGGAAGGGTGGACATGACGACCGTCGGACTCCTCTACCCCGGCCACTCCGCCGAGGACGACTACCCCCGTCTGGAGATGCTCTTCGACAGCGACATCAGACTGCCCCTGGTCCACACCGACATCGGCGAGGACGCCCACCGGGTCGACGCGCTGCTGGAGATGGGCGCCGCGCGCCGGCTGGCGGAGGGCGTCGAGGAGCTGCGGATGGCGGGCGCCGAGTCCGTGGTCTGGGCCTGTACGAGCGGCAGCTTCGTGTACGGCTGGGAGGGTGCCCGGGAACAGGCCCGGCAGCTGGCCCACGAGGCGGGCCTGCCCGCCTCCAGCACGTCCTTCGCCTTCGCCCACGCCGTGCGGGCGCTGGGCGCCCGGCGGGTCGCGGTCGCCGCGACCTACCCGGAGGACGTCGCCGGCTACTTCGCCGCCTTCCTGAAGGCGGCCGGTATCGAGGTGGTCTCCACCCGGGGCAGCGGCATCATCACGGCGGCCGAGGTCGGCACCTGGGGCCGGGACGAGGTCCTGGCGCTGGCCCGCGCCGGCGACCACCCGGACGCCGAGGTGGTCCTCCTGCCGGACACGGCGCTGCACACCGCGGCGTACCTCCCGGACCTGGAGGAGGCCCTGGGCAAACCGGTCCTCACCGCGAACCAGGTGACCGTCTGGGAGGGTCTGCGGCTGGTGGAACGCCGGGCGTGGGCCCCGAAGCTGGGGACGCTGTTCGCGAGCCGGGAGTAGGTGGCGGGCGGGCGGTCGGTACGGCGCGCGTCCGTCCGGGCGGGAGCGCGGCTGCGGGCGATCTGCGGGCAAGCTGTGGGAGAACGCGCCTGCGGGGCGCGCCCCGCCCGGGAACGCGCTCGTCGGGAACGCACCGCCGGGGAGCGCGCCCGTGGCGACCTGGCGTCTGTCGGGAATAAAACGGAGTTGCCCTCCTGTTGTCGCGGGCCGTACATACTTCCCACGCAGGAGGGTTCGCACCGGTGGTTGACGCAATTCGAGGTACGGCGCCGGGCAGCGCGCCCGTCCCACTGTCCGTACTGGACCTGGTCACGGTCGGCAGCGGAAGCACCGCCCGGGAGTCGCTGCGGACCAGCGTCGGGATCGCCCGGCTCGCCGAGCGCCGGGGCTACCACCGGCACTGGGTCGCCGAACACCACTCGATGCCCGGCGTCGCCTCCTCGTCACCGGCCGTGATCCTGGCGCATCTCGCCGCCCACACCGAGCGCATCCGGCTCGGTTCGGGCGGCGTCATGCTGCCCAACCACGCCCCGCTCGTCATCGCCGAGCAGTTCGGCACCCTGGAGGCCCTGGCCCCCGGCCGGATCGACCTCGGCCTCGGGCGCGCGCCCGGCACCGACGGGGCCACGGCCGCCGCGCTGCGCCGTACCGACCGGCCGAACGAGGGCGCCGACGACTTCCCGCAGCAGCTCGCCGAACTCACCCGCTTCCTCGACGACGACTTCCCCGACGGACACCCGTACGCCCGGATCCACGCCGTCCCCGGCCCGGTCCAGGGCCCGGCCGCCCGGCCGCCGGTCTGGCTGCTCGGCTCCTCCGGGTTCAGCGCCCGGCTCGCCGCCGTGCTCGGGCTGCCGTTCGCCTTCGCGCACCACTTCTCCGCGCAGAACACCGTCCCCGCGCTGGACCTGTACCGGGAGTCCTTCCGGCCGTCCGCCGTGCTCGACGCCCCGTACGCGGTGATCGGCGTGGCCGCCCTGGCCGCCGACGACGAGAGCGAGGCCCGCCGCCAGGTCCTCACCGGCGCCCTCTCGATGCTGCGGCTGCGCACCGGGCGCCCCGGCCTGGTCCCGACGCCCGAGGAGGCGGAGGCGTACTCCTTCAGCCCGCAGGAGCGCGACTTCGTGGACGGCTGGCTGGCGAACATCGTCCACGGCACCCCGGACGCCGTCCGCGCCGGTCTGGACGGCCTCCAGAAGCGCACCGGGGCCGACGAGCTGATGCTCACCACCAACGCCCACGGCGGCGAGGCACGGCTGCGCAGCTACGGACTGATCGCCGACGCGTACGGCATGCCCGGCTGAGCGCGCCCCGGCTGTGTGACCGCCGCACGGCCGGGCGGGGCTTGTACGCGCCGGGTGCGCGGCACGGCCGTGTGGGCGCCGGGTGGCCGTGTGGGCGCGAGGCGGCGGCGGTGCCGCCCCGGCCGGGTACAGGACCCGTCCCGGTCAGACCGCCAGCGGACTGACGCCGATCATCTCCGCGATGCGCTCCGGCGCCACCGCCCGTGAGTACAGCCAGCCCTGCCCGGTGTCGCAGCCGATCCGCCGCAGCCGCGCCGCCTGCCCGGCCGTCTCCACGCACTCCGCCGTGACCGTCAGACCCAGCCGGTGGGCGAGATGGACCAGCGTCTCCACGATCGTCTCGTCCGCCGGATTGGGGTGCACACCCTCGTCGTAACGGAAGCCCCGGACGAACGAGCCGTCCAGCTTCAGTACGGAGACGGGCAGCCGGCTCAGATACGCCAGGTTCGAGTACCCGGTCCCGAAGTCGTCGATGGCGATCCGCACACCCATGTCGCTCAGCGCCTGGAGCGCCTGGAGCGGCCGGCCCGCCGAGCCCATCACGGCCGACTCGGTCAGCTCCAGTTGCAGCAGATGCGGCGCCAGTCCGGTCTCGGCGAGGATCGCGGCCACGTCGGCCACCAGGTCGGAGTCCCAGACCTGCCGTACGGCGACGTTCACGCTCACGAACAGCGGCAGGTCCGCCGGGTGCTCGCACTGCCAGCGGCGGGCCTGGCGGCAGGCCGTCCGCAGCACCCACCGCCCGAGCTGCACGATCGAGCCGTCCTCCTCGGCGATCCCGATGAAGCGGTTGGGCGCGAGGACACCGAACTGCGGGTGGTCCCAGCGGACCAGCGCCTCCACCCCCTGCACGACCCCGTCGGCCATGCCCACCAGCGGCTGGTACTGGAGCGTGAACTCCTCGCGCTCGACCGCCGGGCGCAGCGACGACGCCAGCGCCTGACGGGTCATCCGGTGCGCGTTGCGCTCGGGGTCGAAGAGGGTCCAGCGCGCCTTGCCGTCGGCCTTCGCCCAGTAGAGCGTCGTGTCGGCGACCTGCATCAGACCGGTGGGCGTGGTGCCGTCGGCGGACCGTTCCACGACACCGATGGAGGCGGAGACGGAGAGCCGCTGCCCCGCCAGGTCGAAGGGGAGCTGGAGCGCGGCGAGGACGGAGCGGGCGAGGTCGGCGAGCTGTTCCGTACCGGCCGAGTCCTCGACCAGGATCGCGAACTCGTCGCCGCCGAGGCGCGCGACGAGGTGCCGGGCGCCGCGCCGGTGCGCGTCGTTGTCGGCGCACTCGGTGAGGCGGCTCCCGACGGCCGCGAGCAGCCGGTCGCCGACCCGGTGCCCGAGGGTGTCGTTGACGGCCTTGAACCCGTCCAGGTCCAGATAGCAGAGACCGATCCGCCCTGTTCTGCCATGGTCGTACGACGTTTCGAGCGCGGTCGCGAGCCGTTCGAAGAACAGCGTGCGGTTGGGCAGCCGGGTCACCGGGTCGTGCATCTGGAGATGGCGGAGCCTGGCCTGGAGTTCGCGGCGCTCGCTGATGTCCGTGAGGGAGAGCAGGGCGCCGGTGCCGCCGGGCAGCGGCGCGACGGTGACCTCGGCCCAGAGCGCGCGGCCGTCGGGGTGGGTGAGCCGGCGGGTGCAGCGGAAGCGGGAGCGCCGTCCGCGCAGGACCTCGTGGTACGCGTGCCAGGTCCGCTCGTCGGAGGCGAGGTCGATCAGCTCGGCGGCGGGGCGGTCGGGGAGCGAGGCGCGCTCCGCGCCGATCAGCTCGGCGAGGGCGTCGTTGGCGGAGACGACGGTGCCGCGGCGGTCGAGGACGGCCATGGGGAGGAGGGCGGCGTTGAAGGCGGCGCGGTAGTCCCGGTCCCGGTCGCGATCCGTGTCCCGGTCCCGATCGCGGTTCCTGTCCCTGTCCCCGTCCCGGTCACGGGGGTCGAGCCGGTCGCGGGTGCCGGGGGTGCCAGGTGTGCTGCTGGTGTCCAGGACATCGGGGGAGTCCTGGGTGTCCCGTGCCTCTCGTGCGTCGCCCAGGTCGTCCGCACGGCCCGGGTGTTCGCCGGCGGGGTGCGCCCGGTGGTTCTCACAGCGCTCGTCACGGCGTTCGTCACGGTGGTCATCACGGTGGTCGGCATGTCCGTCGGCGGGCCCGTCGGTATGACCCTCGTTCCGGTGCTCGTTCCGGTGCTCCTCACGGCGTTCGTCACGGCCTTCGCCTCGGCACCCGTCGAGGGGGAGCGCGTGTTCGCGCCGCGCGCTGCCCACAGCATCACTTTCCGTGATTGCCGACGAGGAGGAATCGGGTGCCGCGACTGCCGCGGACCGCGGCCCTTCGGAGGTTCCGCTCACGGCTCGCTCCCGCAGTGCAGTGGTGTCGTACAGAGGTGTGATTCGGGATGGTCGGCGCAGGAAAGTGTGCCGATCATAGAGGCTGGCCGGTCGGCCGTTCCAGCTCCCGGGTGGTGAGCCCCGGTCCCCGAGGCCGACGCCGGCCGACGGACGATCGTTTCTGCGCGGATACGGCGCGGGATGTCCCGCGCCTGATCGATGGTGACTTTCCGTGATCCGCCGGGGGTGTCGGCCCGCTCACCCGACTGGGCGCCCGGAACAGGCCGTACCCCCGTGAACAGGCACAAGGTGGGTGGGCCGTCCCGCATTCCGCAGCCGGAGGTCCACGTGGAGCGTCGCCCGACACCCGGGGGAGTGGAACGGCCGCGCCTGCGCAGTACGACCGCGGCCTTCACCTCGCTCGCCGCGGTCGCCGCCACCTCCCTGGTGGCCGGACCCGCCGTGGCCGCGCACTCCGCCGGGCCGTGCGCCCTGCCGCGTACCACCGCGCACCACTCGCTCGGACTCGACACGTGGAACGCCTCCTACCCGCGCCCGGCCAGGACCCTTGACGCGGTCATGGTGTTTCTTTCATTCCCGGACGCGGTGCCGCGAACCGACCCGGCGGATCTCCTGGCCGACCACTTTCCGGAGACCAGCCGGTTCTTCGAGCGGGCGTCGTACGGGAAGTTCGCCCTGCGCCCGCATCCCCGGCTCCGCTGGATCGACATGCCGCGCCCGTCCACGGAGTACGCGATACAGCGCGACTGGGACCCGGCGATGCGCACGGCGTATCTGCGTGACGCGCTCAAGGTCGCCGATCCGGTGATCGACTTCTCGCGGTACGACATCGTCTACCTGGTCGCCGACCCGGACGCGCCCGGCGTCGACTCGGACGCCACGAAGGTGGTCAACTTCGACGATCCGATGAGCGCGGACGGCACCGAGATCAAGCGGGTCGTCACCGTCTTCGAGCGGCACCCGCCGGACCGCAACGTGCTGGCGCACGAGACGGGGCACGTCTTCGACCTGCCCGACCTCTACCACCGGCCGAACGACGGGAAGGGCGACTGGGACACCCACGTCGGCGACTGGGACGTGATGGGCAGCCAGTTCGGCCTGGCGCCGGACCTGTTCGGCTGGCACAAGTGGAAGCTGGGCTGGCTCGACGGGCGGCAGGTGAGCTGTGTGAAGCCCACGGGCAGCAGCATGCTGACCCTGGAACCACTGGACGCGGCGCCGCTGTCCGGCGCGGGTGCCGGGACCCGGCTCGCGGTGGTCAGGACCGGCCCGCACTCGGTGCTGGCGATCGAGGCACGCGGTTCCACCGGCAACGACGCGACGACCTGCACCGAGGGCGTGCTGATCTACCGGGTCCGGGGCGAGGCGGAGTCGGGCGGCGGCCCCATCGAGGTCGTGGACGCGCACCCGGACAGCGAGGCGTGCTGGGACCAGTCGGTCTACCCGCCGCTGGCGGACGCGCCGCTGGGGGTCGGTGAGACGTTCACGGTGCCGGGGGAGGGCACGAAGGTGGAGGTGGCGGACCGGACGCGGACGGGGGCGTGGACGGTGAAGGTCACGACGGTGGTGTGACGCGTGGTGGGCGCGCCGTAGCACCGCCGGCACGAGAAAAGCCCCTCGCTCTCGCGAGGGGCTTTCCCTGTCGGTGCGCCGCCAGGGACTCGAACCCCGGACCCGCTGATTAAGAGTCAGCTGCTCTAACCAACTGAGCTAGCGGCGCCTGCTGACGTGACAGACTTTAGCACCAGGATCCGTGTGAGGAAAAATCGATACGACCGGGCCCCGACGGCACCCCTGACCTGCTCAGGAGCAGGAACCGGGCAGGCTCGTCACGGTGCCGGTACGAGGTCGGGCGACCGCGTTCCGTACGCGCGGACGGCTCGCCCGTACGCACGCCCACAGCAGCACCTCGGGACCCGGCAGCCACGGATGCCGGCCGTCGGGCGCCACCACCCAGCGGGGCCCCGGACCGGTGCCGTGCACCAGCGACGGCACGGTGACCGCGTCGCCGAGCCCGTGGCAGATCAGCGGGGGGACGGCGGGCGCGGCGTCTCCGGGGGCCGAGCGGCCCCACTCCTCCCAGGACAGCAGGGACGGCAGCCGCTGGGCGGTGCCGGGCAGGGTGAACAGCATCGTCCGGCCCCGGTGCGTGGCGACCGGCCCGGAGCCCGGCCCCTCGAACCACAGCCGGTCGAGCATGCGCCTGCCGAAGACCGCGGGCACGTTCACCACGTCGAAGACGGTGCCGCAGGGCAGTACGCCGGGGGCGGTCGGGCGGTCCGCCCAGAGGGCGAGCGTGGAGCGGGGATACGGCCCGGCCGAGGCGAGCCATCCGGCGCCGGCGGCGGTGATCCGCGCGCCCCGGTCGTGGCCGTGCTCACGGAGGCGGCCGTGCTCGCGGAGGTGGTCGAAGGTGTCGGTCCGGCGCTCGTCGCAGGCACCCGGACTCACGGGGGATTCGTCTCGCAGCCATGCGCTCATGACAGCCAGGTCTACCTGGAGTGACGATCCGCTTCCGGGCAGTTGCGGAAAGCCGGGACGGGGCGGCGGGGGAGGGCGTAACCTACGCCCCGGCATATGCCAGAGAGCCGGACGGGCGGGCACGGCTGTCGGCGTCGGCGGGGGCGCCGTGACGCGGGCGAGCCCGTGAGGCCGAGGGGCCTGCTGCGCGCGACGGGCCGGGTTCGCCGACAGTGGCACCGCGCCGACGCGGGCCGGCCGCCGCTCACTCCCCGGGCGTGCGCCCGTTGCGCAGCAGATCGCGCCCGAACTCGACCATCTTCCGGGCATAGTCCTCGGTCCACTCCGCCCGCTCGGCGATGTCCGCCTCCGTCAGCCGGTCGAACCGGCGCGGATCGGCGAGCTGCGCGGCGGCGACGGCCTGGAACTCCACGGCACGGTCGGTGGCGGCCCGGAAGGCCAGCGTCAGCTCGGTGGCGCGGTCCAGCAGCGCGCCCGGGTCGTCGATCGACTCCAGATCGAAGAAGCGCTCGGGATCGGAGGCCGCCTCCGACGGCTCGAACAGCAGCGGGGCGGGCCGCAGCCGTCGCCGACTCGACTCGGATTCCGCCATGTGTCCTCCTGCTGTTCCTGGTACGGGGCCTTGTGCTCTCGTACGTGCCGATTCGGCCACCGTCCATTGTCCCGCCCCGCGCAAGAGGGCCTCACGGCTCGCCCGGCGCCCTCGATGGGACGGGCCCCGGCGGAGGTCCCGCCGGGGCCCGGAAGCTCCGGCAAGGTGCCCGTCCGACGGGCCGGGCCCCTCACGAATCTCCGGAACCGACCACGGATCTCTCCCCCCAGCCACCCCATCTGACCCGTCATCATCTTCCGTCGCAACCCCCGGGGACGGCGCCGGGAGGCGATATTGTCCGATGCAAAAGACCGTGTCACGATCGAAAAATTATTCGCCCTGATGGCAGTGAGGTGTTCATGAAAAGGACACGGCGCCTGGTGGCTCACCTGGTGGGCCGCAAGCGGGTCAGCGGACGCTATCCCTACTGGCCCTACCACACGCGGTAACCCGACCGGCTCGGCGCAGAACACCGATCGCGGGATTCCTCACGGAGGGGTCCCGCGATTCACCGTGATCCACCGGGGGAGGGCGCATGGCACACCGCGAGAGGCCCCGTCGGCCGCCGGGCCCGCGCGGGCACTGGCTGACGGGCAACACCCGCGCGTACGAGGCCGACCGGATCGGCTTCCTGCGCCGCTGCCACCGCGAGTACGGCGACGTCTTCTCGTACGACGACCACACGCTCTTCGTGATCGACCCGGACCTCACCCACGAGGCACTCACCCGCACGGGCGACGCCTTCGTCACCGAACTGGCACCCTTCGACACACGGCGCGATCTCGACCGGGCCGCCACGCACGCCACCTCCTGGATGTCCGAACGCCGATCCGCGTGGCCGGGGCTCAACCGGACGGCGGCGGCCACGACCGACGACCTGACCCTCGCGATCCTCGACACGGTCGTCGCCGAGGCGGCGGGCCACGAGGTCGACGTACTCACCACCATGCGGACGCTCGCCGCCCGGACGATCGCCGCGTACTGCTTCGGCGCGGACTCCACCGGCGTCCCCGAACTGCTCCACGAGACCGTCCGCGCCACCGAGCCGTTCGCGGAGTCGTCCCGCGAGTTCCCCGCGTGGCTGCCGCTCCCGCGCCACCGGCGCTTCTTCCGTACCAACCGGCTCCTCGGCGAAACGCTGAGCCGCCTCGTCCGGGAACGGCGCGCGTCGACCTCCGACGCGCCCCCGAAGGACCTGCTCGGCTCCCTTCTCGCCGCCGAACCGGCCCCGTCCGACGCGGCCCTGGCGTCGACCCTGCACAGCGTCCTCATGGGCGGCCACGGCATCCCCGCCGCCGCACTCACCTCCGTCGTACGGGAACTCGCCCGCCGGCCCGGCCTGGTCGCCGACCTCCGCGCCGAGGACGGCACCCGGCTGGCCGAGGCGGTGGTCCGCGAGACGCTGCGCCTGTATCCGCCCGCGTGGCTGATGACCCGTACCGCCCGGACGGCGACCACCCTGGGCGCCTGGTCGCTCAGCCCCGGCGACGACGTCCTGCTCAACCCCTACCTGATCCACCGGGACCCCCGCTGGTGGCCCCGCCCGGACGAGTTCGACCCCACCCGCTGGCTGAACGGCCATACGGCCCCCGGCCGCGCCTACCTCCCGTTCGGCGCCGGACCACGGGTCTGCCTGGGCGCGGCCCTGACCCTGCGCCAACTGACCCTGACCACGTCCCGGCTGGCCCACCGCTTCACCATCGAGTCCCCGAACGCCCCGTCGGCGAACCCCCGGTTCGTCGACCGCCTGGCCCCGGCGGGCCTGCGGGCCCGTTTCGTGCCGGTGGTGCAGTAGCCGGTCAACTGCCCTTCCCGCCCGGCATATGGGGTGTTGCGCCAGGTGCGAGGGCAGTGGACGCCGACTTCTGTGGCGTACGGGGCGACGACACGGTGGGCATTTCTGAGGGGTGCGGCAGCAGGTTTTGACCGGGGTACGCTCGCCGTTCACCTGATGCCGGTTCGAGGGACGTAGTGATGGCTGTGACCCGGCCACGTGTGGGTGTCGCCGTGCTGACCATGGGTGACCGGATGCCCGATCTGCTGGCCCTGCTGGAGTCGGTGGCCAAGCAGGACGAGCCCGCCGCCCGGGTGGTCGTGGTCGGCAACGGCACGGCCCTGCCGGGGTTGCCCGACGGGGTGACCGCGATCGAGCTGGGGGAGAACCTCGGCGTGGCCGGCGGCCGTAACGCCGCCTGGCGGCGGCTGCGCGAGTTCGGGGACGTGGACGTGCTCGTGGACCTGGACGACGACGGGTTGCTGATCGCGGCAGACGTGTTCCGTCGTATCGCGGACCTGTACGAGGCGGATCGCCGTCCGGGCATCGTGAGTTTCCGGATCGCGGACGAGACCGGCACCACCCAGCGGCGCCACGTGCCCCGGCTGCGGGCCAAGGACCCGATGCGGCGGGGGCTGGTGACCACGTTCCTCGGTGGCGGCCACGCGCTGTCGATGCCGATGCTGGAGCAGACCGGCGGCTGGCCCGACGCGTTCTTCTTCACGCACGAGGAGACGGACCTCGCCTGGCGCGCGCTCGACCGGGGCTGGGACGTTCTCTACGAGCCGCAGCTCGTTCTCCAGCACCCGAAGACCTCGCCGGCCCGGCACGCGGTCTACTACCGGATGACGGCCCGCAACCGGGCATGGCTGGCGAAGCGCCATCTGCCGGCCCCTCTCGTGCCGGTCTACCTGGGGGTGTGGGTGGTGCTGACCGTGTTCCGCATCAGGTCCCTGGCGGGGCTGCGCGCCTGGCTCGGGGGATTCACCGAGGGCGTACGGACCAGCGGCGGCCCTCGGCGCCCCATCAGGTGGCGCACGGTCTGGCGGATGTCCCGCCCGGGCCGACCGCCGGTCATCTAGACGGGCGTGAACTCCCCGCAGACCGATACGGGCCACGTGCGGATGAACTCGTGGAACGGCTAAAGGACGAAGGCTCATGAGCGGTCGGCCGGCGCGCTCGCGCTCTACGGGTGGGAGGGGCTCAGTGTTCCTTCCATAACGTCGAGCCGAGTGGGTCTGACGAGAGCCGGTAGACAGAGATCCCTATGGAGATGAGGCCGAGGAGGACCGCGACTGCGAGAAGCGCTGCGGCAACGCAGGCCGTCCAGTCGCTCAGGACGAGGATGTCCTGCGTGCTCCGGGCGGGATTCCGCCGCATCAGCGGGGCGCTCACTCCGACGATGACGGGGAGAATGTGGCGCGCGCGGCCTCGACGTCGTACGTCTCCAGCCCCGCCTTCAGTGCCATCAGCAGCTCGATGTCCTGACGAGCCGACGGGTCGGTTTCCCGGAGAACTCGTCCAGCCGTGGCGATGGTTGCCGAATCATGGGCAGCACGGATCAGGCTGTTCTGAGCAGCGCGACTCCTGGCTACGAGGTCGCTGAGCTGCGCACTGTCCATGAGGATGGTGACGACGGCCGTGGTGACTCCGTCAACTGGCTCGGAGAATTGACCCGTTACGTGAAGGAGAACGGGCAGTCCCGGAACGGCCGGATCGCCCTCCGACACTTCGAAGTGGAAGGCGGCCTCCGACGCGTGCATCGGCTCACCACCCCTTCGGTGTGAAGCGAACGGTCTTCCCGCCCAGCTCCACGTCGGTGCAGACGGTGTAACCAGGCGCAAGGGCCGCGAGCAACGCCAGCCCTCGTCCACCGAGGGACTCTTCGTCTGCGGCTCTGGGCTGCGGCAACTCGTTCGACACATCCCAGATCTCGATCGACAGATCGGGAAAAACAGCCACGCTGTACGTCGGACCGGCGCCGTGCAACACGCAGTTGGTGGCAACTTCGCTCACCAACAACTCGCAGACCTGCACAACGTTGCCCGTGCAGGCGGTTCTGGCGAGCTGCTGCCGTACCCATTCCCGGGCGGAAGAGACCGAGTCCGGATGGCGGTTGAACAGCGCTTTCGCCAATGGAACTCGTTTTTCTGCGGATTGCTGCTCTGACAGCATGACGGCCTCCAGGACGCGGCCAGGTCGAGCCGCGCTTGATGGACACGCACCGCGACGGGCGTTGATCGATGCGTGACAGCCAGTGTGGTGCGTACGCAACTGCGTACGCAACCGTAGGGCTGGAAATTCCCTCGGACGTGCTGAAGCCAACCTGCTCCGCGCTACCCTGCGCATGACGCCGGGAGGCGCAAGGAGGGATTGCCGTGGGACTGAACCTGGCAGCGGCGGCTGCTCGCCGCCGCTTCGGCAAGGCACTTCGACAGGCGCGGGACGGCACGACTGCCACCGGCAAGAAGGTGCAGCAGATCGAGGTCGCCCGCGCGATGAAGCTCAAGTCGTACGACCGCTACTCGCGGATCGAACGAGGTGAAACGTGGCCCAAGGACGCCGAGTGGCGGGTCATCTGCAAAGTCCTGAGACTTGATGAGATGACCAAGGCGACCCTCAGCGCGATGCGCGTCGAGGGAATGGCTATCGAGGACGCCTGGTGGGAGGAGTTCCAAGGCGTCGTCCCGGATTCTCTGATCAAGTTCGTCGCCCATGAGGACAGCGCGTCCCGCATGACCGCGCTCGCCGGCAACGTCCTGCCCGGCCTGCTCCAGACACCCGCGTACGCGCAGTCTCTTGTGCTGACCCTCAGCAGTACCGTGATGACGCCGCACGCTGCGGACCGTTCGGCCTCGATGCGATCCCAGCGGCGCATGATCTTCCAGAAGTCCCCGGCGCCCGATGTCGAAGCGGTGTTCTCCGAGGGGGCGTTGCACCAGGTCGTCGGTGGCCCCGCGGTGATGGTCGAGCAGCTTGACGCCCTGATCGAGGATGCCGTTTCCGGCCGAGTGCGCTTCCGGATCATCCCCTTCACCGCACCTGCCACGCTGACGTACATGTTCACGCTCATGGAATTCCCGGGGCAGGGTGAGACCCCTGTGGCGGCTTTCGATCAGATGACCGGTATGGATTTTAAGGACAAGCAAGGGGACGTCCGGAGCATCAAGGCATACGTGGAAGCTCTGCGGAATGTGGCGAAGGACGAAGTGGCATCGATTGAGATATTGAGGGCCCGGCGAAAAGAGATGGCGTGTGAATGATAAATTGAGGACCCTGGAAGCCCTGCTGGCTACTGATATTCCGGACAGCGCATACGTGAAGTCGTCCCTCTCCGGGGGGACGGGGCAGGACTGCTTGGAGGTGGCTCGCGTGCCGGGTCTGGGGTGGGTTCTGCGTCACTCGGTTCTGACCGAGCATCGCATTCCCCTGACGGAGGCCGAGTACGACGCCTACGTCGGGGGAGTGCGAGCAGGAGAATCGGGACTGGTTCCCGGCGTCTGACGTTTCGCACGAACGCCGAAGTCCCGCCATCGAAAGGGGGCGGGACTTCGGCTTGCGTACCGGCCCGCCGGCATCGGGCCGTACAGCCCGATTGCCTATCGCCGACAAGCCTCCTTGTGAACAGGGTGCGCGGCCAACTCGACGTTGCAGTCGGAGGCGGCGGAGAAGTCGCCGCTCGCGCGAGCCGCCGCTCGCTGCTTCGCCAGTGCGGCGCAGACACCACAGCCCGGGGCGGGGGCAGGGGGCTTGGCGGGGAGGGGCAGGTGAACGGGCGGGTCCATCGCGGTCCGGAGTCTCCTCACTTGAATTCCATCCCTCGACGCTGTTGTGTCGGCATGGATGAGATGGTTCCAGTGTCTCGGCCGCGCGGACAGCCACATTCTCGTTGTGGAATAAAGTCAACCTCGATAGGTCCCGGCCCACTCGGACAGCCTCTGCCGCGCTGACGCGCCGAACAGGGCATGACGTTCAAAAGACGAGAACACGGCAAGATAGTCGGCGATGTCTCGGGAATCCTGAAACACCATGCGGCCGGTGAAGTTCTCCACCGTCGCCAGTCGTTCGTCATAGACGGTAAACGTGTTCATCGGGCCGCGGGGTACCTGGGAATCAAACGGAATCACACCCACGCGCACGTTCGGCAGGTATGAGAGGGAGGCGAGTCGGTCGATCTGTATGGCCATGGCCGCAGGTGGCACGATCGCCCATCTCACCGCCTGCTCGGTGAGCAGGAAGGTGAACGATTTCGATGCGTCGTGAAGAACCGCTTGTCTCTCCAATTTTCGAGCCACCGTTTTTGAGGTGTCGCCGGGAGAGTGCTGCAAGCTGGCACGTATGTACTCCGGCGTTGCCAACAAGCCGGTGACCATGGCCGGGAGGAAATACCGGAGGAACGTCGCCTCGGCCTCCAGAGCGGCCAGTTCTGTCTGCCGCTTCTCCAGGCCTCTGCGCCATGTTGACCGTTTGTCCTGCCACTCGGTGTTGGCCATTCTGGCCAGAGATGTGACTTCAGCCACCAGTTCCGGTGGAACGTCAAGCGCTCGGAGGATGCGTTCCACATCGACGAGTGTGGGTATCCTTCTCCCCGTCTCAAACTTACTGATCTGAGACTGGGACATGTTGCAACGCTTGGCCAGCCGGTCTCCGGTGAGACCGGCTGCCCTGCGCATTTCTCTCAACTTCTTGGCCAGATCGCTCTTCGACCGGCCTAGTTGGTCTGGATCGAACGTCACCTATGTTCTTTCACGTACTCCGCGAACGGAACGGACGCGGCAAGCGCGATGCGCTTCCACTCCCGATACGAGGTGACGTCGCCGTCGAACGTTTCCCGGTCGATCTGCGTTCCGTCGGGCCGAAAGTTCAGATGAACGACGCCCGTGTCGTCGAACATCCACCAGTCGGTCGTGCCGAGGGGCAATCCGTGGTCGTGGTCGGTGACATCGAGGATCCGGATGTCTTCCCCGGCCGCGATGTTTCCGGGAATGCCCCAGGCGAACTGATAGCGCTGATAGTCGGTGAGGGGTTGCCGGACCGTGCGGACCCGGCCGATCCGTCGCCCTGACGAGACGTAGTCGCGCACACGACCGTGCCAACGCGCGTTGTGGTCGGCCGGCTTGCTCTCGCCTCTGAGGAATCGGGCGACGTTCTCCGTCTCCCGAGGCATGGTGTAGGTCGGCTGGGTCTCGAACCGCCACGCGTCGTGCGTGAAGGAGTCGAAGGTCCTCTGCCACTCGTCACCATCCAAGCGCACGAACGGCCTCCCTCAGGACGTGCTCGGGGATCTCCACAAGACCCTCTCCCTCCGGGGCGGCGAAGCCGTTGAAGACATCGCCCTGTACGACGAAGGAGCCGCGCCCTTCGTGCCGGTAGACGTTCGGGCAGTCGTTGTCGTCACAGTTGGGTCCGTCGGCTTTGCCGGTGAGCCGGATCAGTCCGCCTCGCGTCATGGTATGCCCCTGTCTCTCAACCCTCTTGGGCTTTGTCTGCGGTGACGCTACGGAGTCGGGCCCTTCCACGTCCATGCCAACTCTGGATTATTCCCGTTCCGGCATAGACGATCTTGTTGGCCGACGGCTGCGGCGTGGTTGGATCGGAACTCCCCAGGAAGGCGCGGGGACCGAATCCCCGTATGCTCAGGGAAAGGAATGCATCATGGGTGCGAACCCTTCATTCGAGTTCATCGGCCTGTCCGCATGCCGCCCTCGATCAGGTGTCCAGAACTGCCCGGAAGTCGCCGCCAACGTACCCGGCGTTGTTGCCCTCCGCGACAGCAATGCTCCCGAATCCGTCGTGGTGATGACGACGGAGTCGTGGTCGCTGTTCACCGACGCCGTGAAGGCCGGGGAGTACGACATCACGGCATGACCTGAGAGGCCACTGTGCAGAAGTGCCCACGCTGCGCCACGGGGTGCGTGACGGACCCCGAGACAGGGTGGGTCTTCTGTCTGATGTGTGGTGAGTCCCTCGCGCCTCCGGAACCCCTGCCGTGTTCCGGTCCGGAACCCTGGAAAGGCAAGTCCACTCAATTGCCTTACCGGCCACGCCGACACTGAACCGGCAACGACAATCTCCGCCGCTCGTCTCCCTCGTGGCACGCGGCGGGGAACCCTTTTCCTCTTGAACTCTCCCGGTCACGTGACCGGTGGAAGACTCACCTTCGTAGGTCCGGGACCCGTCACGCCCCCCACCTCACCCGGTGTTCCGCCAAGTGCGACAGCACCGCGTGGTTGGCCTCCCAGCCGTCCGGGAACTTGATCGTGACTCCCAGCTGGACCGGTTCCGTCGAGGGGTGTTCGTCCAGGAGTTCCGGGACGCCCGCGCGGCAGACCACGACGCAGGCGTGCCGGTGGCGGGAGGTCAGGACGCACAGGCGGCCCGTCTCCAGGTGGAACGCCGTCGCGTCCGGGCGGCCCGACAGGGGGTGCAGGACCACCGTGACGTCGAACTCGCGGCCCTGGAGCCGGTTGGCCGTGTCCACCGCCACGCCCGTCACGCCCAGCGCCGCCAGGGCCGCGCGGATCGCCGCGGCCTGGTCGCGGTGGGCCGTGCCGACCGCCACCCGGTCGGGGGTCAGCGGCGCCGGGTCCGGGCCGCGTTCGCCCGTCGTCGCGCCGCCCCGGTCCAGCAGCCGCCGGACGACCAGGGCCACGGCCCTTACCGCCTCCGGATCCGTACGGGGTGTCCGCCGGGCGGGCAGTTCCAGGAGGCCCCAGCCGGACGCCGCCGCTTCGTCCACGACCCGGTCCGGGCCGGAGCCGTCGGACGGGACCGCGAAGGTGAGCCGGCGGTCGGCGGGGCCCGTACCGCTGCGGAACGGGGTGTACGGGTAGAACGCGTCCGACACCAGCGGCGCCGCCGACGCGGGCAGCCGCCACGACACCGGCAGCCGGTGCTGCGGCAGTTCGGGATTGTGCGCGAGGAGTGTGGCGACCGCGCTCGCCGAGGGGTCGTAGCTGAGCCCCGCCCACTGGTCGGCGCCGACCACGCTGAACGGGTCCAACTGGCCGGGATCGCCCACGAACAGGGCCCGTTCGAAGAGCCCGGCGACGGCGAGCAGCGCGTCCGAACGCATCTGGTAGGCCTCGTCCACGATGGCGTGCCGCCACGGCTCGACACCCTGTACGTGCGCCCACTTGGCCGCCGTCGACACGACGACGTCGAGCCCCGCCAGATCGGCCGCCTTCGCCGACTTCCGTACGGAGTCGAGCGCGTCGAGCGACGGGTCGTACGGATCGGGGTCGTTGCTGTGCAGCCGCCCCACCGGCAGGTCCGGGGCCTTCTCGGCGAGCCGGGTGACCAGGTCGTCCACCTGGGCGTTGGTCTGCGCGACGACCATCAACGGCCGCCCCGCCGTGGCCAGTTCGAGCGCGGCGCGCACCACCAGCGTCGACTTGCCCGCGCCGGGCGGCGAGTCGACCACCACGCCCCGGTGCGCCCCGTACATCGTGTCGTGCAGGATCGCGTCGGTGGCCAGCGCCGCCTCGGCGCCGGGATCGAAACCGGCCCGCTCGCCCGGCCCGGACAGGGAGGTCGTGGTCACAGGAAGTCCTCCTCGGTCACCGGGTCGGGCAGCGGCCCCGGACGCGGCGCGGGCAGGTCGGAAGAACGATCGGAAGCCTGTACGGCTCCGAGGACGGGACCGGGCACGCCGGCGGCAGCGGCAGCGGCGACCGCCGCACCCCCGTCCGGCGGGCCCCCGTGCGTCCACGGCGTCTCCTCCGCCGACGGCAGCTTCGGACCGCCCCGCTGGTCGTGCTCGAACAGCGTCCAGGCGATCCGCTCGCCCTTCTCCGGCAGCGACCCCTCGGCAGGCTCCCGCCCCCGGCCCATCCGGTCGAGCAGCCGCACCACCAGCAGGCCCTCCCCGTCCGGCTCCCACCCCACGAACTCCGCCGACTGCGGCCTGCCGTCCAGCGACCGGTAGACCTTCGTACGCTCGCCCACCTGCGGGCGGTCCCCGGTCCACAGCGTGACCAGGGGGCGGGGGCTCGGCCGCTTGCTCTCGCTGTAGGCCATCACCACGTCCGTCACCTCCGCGACGAACGCCTCACCCGCCAGCCTGCGCCCCGCCAGCACCAGCGGGTCGTCCAGCGCCTCCTGCGCCTCCAACTGCCCCTGCGCCGTCTCCCGCGCGGCCAGCTTCTGCGCCGCCGTCACCGCGTCGTCGTGCCGGGGCTGCGGCGGCTCGCCCGACCGCACCCGGTCCCGGTGGCCCGTGAACGACCAGCGGTCCCGCGTCCACCGGTCCGCGACCCGCGCCCCCTCCGGCAGCTCCCGCACCAGGTCCAGCCCCCGCCACACCGCGTCCCACGTCGGCCGCGTCTGGCTCTCCAGCAGCCGCCGGATCTCCCGCTCCGCCCTGGTCAGCCGCCCCAGCTGCTCGTCCGCGCCGGGGCCGTCCTCGGCCGCCCCGAGCGACTGGCGCGCCCGGTCGTACGTGTCGATCGCGGGCGCCAGCAGCCGGTTGTCGAACGCCGGATCCGTGGCCGGACCCGCCGGCGGGCAGCGCAACTGCCCCCGGGCGTCGCGCTCCGTCTCCGCCCGCAGCGCCGCGTCCCGGCCCGATCCGCCGTCCGGCGGATCGATCCAGGCCAGCAGCGCCCCCAGATGCTGGTCCTCCAGATTCGACTGCCCGGTCGCCCAGTGCCGGTTCAGCAGATCCGTCGCCGCCAGCAGCAGCGACGAACCCGGCACCCGCGCCCGCTCGCCGTAGTGCGTCAGCCAGCGGCCCAGCAGCGGCACCCGGGCCGGCGCCGGATACGGGGTGTCCGGGTCCTGCTCCGCCGTACGCCGGAACCGCATGGAGCGCCCCAGCAGCCGTACGAAGTCGATCCCCGGCCGGTTGGGGACGATCAACTGCGGCGCGTCCACGCACAGTTCGACCTCGACCTTGACGCGCTTGCCCGTCTCCGGGTCGGTCTCGCCCCGCTCGGCGGGCTCCACGTCGTCCGCGTACGCGTCCAGATACGGCAGCAGGGCCTCCGCCAGATCGGCGAGGAAGGCGAAACGCAGATCGCGGTCGCGCGGCTGGGCCACGGTCAGCAGCCGGGGCGCATCCCGCTCCGTACCGACGAGCGCCCCCAGCGGGGCACCGGCCTCGCCCGCCGTGGTCAGCGGCACGAACACCAACGGGCGGTCCGACAGCCGCCGGTGGCGGACCGTCGCCAGTGGCTGCGCGCGTCCGCTCTCCACCGCCTCCAGCCGGGCCAGGGTGTTGATCAGCGACATCAGGCGACCGCGCCCTCGGTGAGACCGCCCCCGGTGAGCGTGCCCTCGGCGGCGGCGCGCGCGGTGGCCAGCGCCTCGGCGCGCAGCGCGGCGGCCCGGCGCAGCGCCACGACCGTAGGATCGTCGTCCGCCAGCCCCGGGGTGTGTGCCCCGCGCGCCGCCGCCAGCACCGCGCCGACCGTCGTCAGACCGCCCAACTCGCCCCGTACACCCCGCCCGAGCGCCTCCACGGCGCCCGCCGTACGCGCCCGGCCCCGGCAGTGGAAGGCCAGCTCGCACGCGGACAGACACTCCGGCGCGTACGCCGCCGGGACGGAGTCGACCGCCGCCGTCAGCTCGGCCGGCGAGCAGCGCGCCAGATCGAAACGGGTGCCCTCGGGCAGGGCCGCCGTGATGTCCTCGATCCGGGTGAGCCGCGTCAACTGGCGCCGGGTCACGGAGAGTTGCTTGCGTACGTCCACGACCGACGCGGTCGGCAGATTGGAGAAGTCCCGCGGGCAGACCAGCAGCACCGAGTGGTCGACCCGGGCGCCGGCCAGCCGCCCGGCGACCCGCTCCAGCGCCAGCACGTAGACGGCGGCCTGCCGGGCGGCGGCGCCCACCTTCGACGGGTCGGCCGAACTGTCGATCATCGGGAAGGACTTGATCTCCACGACCGTCCACCGGCCGTCCGGGCGGACCACCACGGCGTCCGGCTCCAGATACGCGGGCGAGCCCGCCACCTCCAGCGCGAGCAGCGGGTGCACCAGCAGCGTCCAGGCGCCGTCCGCGCCGCTCTCCCGCGCCGCCCCGGCCGCTTCCGTCGCCTCGCGCAACGCCAGTGCCGTCCGCGCGGCACGCCCCTCGGGGCCGACCGCCGCGAGATCCGGGACCCGTACCTCACCGGGCACCGGCGCCGGCAGGCCCGCGCCCATGCGCTCGTGCAGCAGCCGCAGCAGCTCCGTACCGCCGTCGGCCTTCACCCGGGCCTCGAACGCGTTCCCCCGCATGAACGCGAACTGCGACTGCCCGAACGGCGCCGGGGAGCCGAGCGCCGCCGCGAGCGCCGTCTTGTCGACCCCCGCGCCGTCCAGCAGCGCGCGGCGCCCGCAGCCGGGGTTGGCCGCCAGCGCGGCCAGCGCGCGGGCGTCCAGCGGATGCGGCGCGACGTCCGGTCCGCGCAGCTCAGCGAGCCGCTGCCGGAGCGTCGTCGGTCGCGGCTCCGGTACCGCTGGGGTTGCCGGTGCTGCCGTGGGTGCGGGTGCGCTGCCCGGGGAATCGCTCACCCGCCGAAGTCTCGCACCCGTCACTGACAATCGGAGGTTTGACGGGGGAGTCGGCCGTACTTCCCGCCGCCGCGGCCGGGACCGACTCACGCGGCTCACGCGGCTCACGCGGCTCACGCGACTCGTAGGACTCGTGCGACTCGGACAACTCGTGCGACGACCGTGTGGGCCCCGGCGGCGGCGCCACCCGCGCCACGAACGCGTACCGGCGGGCCAGGTACGCCCGGCACCGGTCGGCGGCCCGCAGCGACGGCGCCGTCAGCAGCGCCCCCGCGCCCATCACCGCGGCACCGGCCACCGCGTCGAGGAAGTAGTGGTTCGCCGTCCCCATCACCACGACCACCGTGACCAGCGGATGGAGGACACCGAGGACCCGCAGCAGCGGCGTCTTGCCGTACCGCCACAGCAGCACCCCGCACCACAGCGCCCACCCGACGTGCAGACTCGGCATCGCCGCGTACTGGTTGGTCATCCCGCCCAGCCCGCGCGGCGCGCTCGCCTCGGCACCCCACCAGCCGTACGAGCTGTACTGCGCCATCGTGTCGACGAACCCGTAACCGGCGTCGAGCAGCCTCGGCGGGCACGTCGGGAGCAGGGTGAAGCCGACCAGGCCGAGCAGGGTGGAGACCATCAGCCAGGTACGCGCCGCGCGGTAGCGCGCGGCGCGGCGGCGGAAGATCCAGATCAGGACGGCCGGGGTGACGAGGTAGTGCAGCGTGGCGTACGCGAAGTCGGCCGGTATGCCCAGGGCGGGGACATCGGTGAAGAGGCGGTTGAGAGGGTGTTCGGCGTTCAGTCGGAACGCCTTCTCTATTCGGAGGATCGCCAGACCGTGGTCGACGGCCGTCGACACGTCACCGCGCGCCAGCAGCCGGCCGGCCGAGTACGCCCCGTACACCACTGCCAGCAGCAGCAGTTCGGCCCACCAGCGGGGCCGCCGGGAGGTGCCGGCGTGGACGGTCTGCGGCATCCGGAACGCTCTCTCTCATGTATTCACGCGGCCTTCCGCCGACGTTCAACCGTACGGCGTAGGCGATCGCCCGCACGCCAGGGGTCCCCCGCGGCCCTCCGTAAGCCGGCGGGCCGCGGTGATCCCACCCGCCGGTTGCCCAGGGGGACGCCGGGACAGTCCTCGAGGTTGCTCTCCGTTCAGGTGCGGGATGATGGCACGGCACCTGTTGTGAACCTGAGGGAGACCCTCCATGGCACCGCGCATCCTTCTCGCCCGGCACGGTCAGACGGCGTGGTCGCTGTCCGGCAGGCACACCGGCCGGACGGATGTCCCCCTGCTCGACGAGGGCCGGCGCGGCGCCAAGCTGCTGGGGGAGCGGCTGCACCGCGAGCCGTGGTCCGGGCTGCCCGGCACGGAGATCCGGACCAGTCCGCTGCTGCGCGCGAGCGACACCTGTGAACTCGCCGGGTTCGGCGGCCGGGCCCAGGCGTGGGACGCGCTGATGGAGTTCGACTACGGCGCGTACGAGGGCATGACCCCGGCGGAGATCCAGGCGGTGCGGCCCGGCTGGTTCATCTGGCGCGACGGCGTCCCGGACGGCGAGACCCTGGCGCAGGTCGCGGCACGCGCCGACGAGGTGGTGGCGTGGGCGCGTTCGGCGGACCGGGACGCCCTGGTCTTCGCGCACGGCCACATCCTGCGCGCGATCGGGGCGCGCTGGCTGGGGGAGGACGTGTCGTTCGCGTCCCGCATCCGGCTGGCGCCGACCTCGCTGTCGGTCCTGAGCTGGGCGTACGGGGAACCGGCGCTGGACATCTGGAACGACACGGGGCATCTGGCGGCCTGACGGGCGCGTACAGGGCGTATCGGGAGGCGGGTACGGCGGTCCCCCGGTGATCCCCTCGGCGGTCCGGCGGCCGGGGGCACGCGCGCGGGTGGTCCGGGTCCGGGACGCGCGGGCCCGCGACGTTCGGACCGCCGACGCTCACACCCGTGACGGTCCGGTCCGGTGCGCGGTCGCCGCCGTCGACGCGTGACGGTCCAGGAACCCGCTCACCTCCGCCGCCCGACGTCTCGGCAGCAGCGTCCGCGCCATGCCCGCGAGCATGCCCTGGATACGCGTGGACTGGACCTCGCCCATCAGGTCCAGCACCTGGTGCCCGGCCGACGCGGCCTCGTCCGGGAAGCCCGCCTGTGCCAGGTCCGTCGCCAACTCCGCCCGGTAGAGCGCCAGATTGCGGGCGAAGTGCGGGTCCAGCAGGACCGTGGCCCGGTACGCGTGCCGGGCCGCCGCCGGCCAGTCGCCCAGCGCCGCGCGGCACCGGGCCTCCAGCGACTCCCGTTCCGGCTCCCCGAAGAACGACATCCACTCGGGATCGGTGTCCGACGTGCCCCGCCCGAACAGCGCGTGCGCCTGCCCGAGGGACCGCTCGCAGGCCGTACGGTCCCCGAGCCCCGCCCAGCCGCCCGCCTCGCGCAGCGCGAGGAGCGACAGCAGCCGGGGCGAGCCGAGGTCCCGTGCCGCCCGCAGCCCGGCCTGCGCCGCCCGGACCGCCTCGCGGTACCTGCCCGCGTCCCGCGCCAGGAACGACATGTTGCTGAACGCGTGCGCCTCCACACCCGGGTCGTCGGCGATCCGCGCGGTCGCCAGCGCCTCCGCGTAGTGCGACCGCGCGTCGTCGAACCGGCCCGAGTCGTGCGCCAGCCAGCCCACCGAGATCGCCAGTTCGCCCGCGCTCGCGTGCAGCCGCCCGGCCGTCGCGCGCCGGGACCGGGTGCCCGCGTCGAGGAGCGCGTACGCGGTACGCAGCGGCTGCGCCGCCCGCCGGTACAGCCCGTCCGCGCCGTGCCGGTCGTCCAGCAGACGGATCCGGCGCACCGTCTCCTCCAGCGCGTCCACCTCCGCCGCGCCCACCCGCCGGGGGCCCGGCACGGCGGCGGTCGCGGGCACGGCGCCGAGGCCGACGCCGATGCCGAGGCTCAGGGAGACGGCGGCCACCGACGCCGTACCGCTCGTCATGAACGCGCGCCGCCGCACGTCGCTCTCCTCGCCGCCGTGTCCGGTGTCGCCACCGGCCGGGGCCGGGGCGGGAGGCGTGGGCGGGGTCCGGCGCTGCTCCGGGACGGGCGCGGGCGCCGGCGACACCGGACACGGCACCGGGTGGGCGCCCGCCGAGGTCCTGGACGCCCGGCCGCGCACGCTCTCGCGGTCCGAGAAGCCGAGATCGGTCAGGGTGAGTCCGGGGAACATGTGGAGGAAGACCCGTTCGTACGCGTAGTTGGGGCAGCGGATCTCGCCCGCCTCGACCCGTCCGACATAGCGCGCGTCGCACGCGACCTGCTCACCGATCTCCCGCGCCGCCCGGCGCACGGCCGCCGCGAACTCCCCCGGCGAGCGGTGGCCGCGCAGCCTGCGGAAGGCGGAATTGGGCACTGCCCGGGTCGACGCCATGGCCGAGACCTCTCCTGGAACACCGTGGTCCTGCTTGCCGGTCGACCCCCGGTCGTCCCCGGTCACTTCTGGTTCCGGTCGCCGGGAGATCCGGTGTTCCGGCTGCCCGGAGATCCGGTGGCCCGACTGTTCGGCCGCACAAGAACCTACCTGGTGTGACGGCTTGGCTACAGAGAGTTTAGCTACAAACCGGATATCTCACCCACGATCTGCCATGAACTGCCATCCTTTGCGCCGGAATCGCGCCGTAGCCGCTGACTCCGCGAACCGTTGAACCATGCGGAGACGCGCCACGTGTCTCCATTCGACGAGGAGGGTTCCCTTGTTGGAGCTGGAGATCGGGATGAAGACCAGTGACGGCTCGTGGACGACTGCTCAGCACGGCCCGGCCGCCGGGGCGTGCGCCACGCCTCCCGTCGACCCGGTCGCCCCGCCCGCCGCGGCCTCCGAGGGCCACGACGAGGGTGCCGATGTGTGCTGCGACCTGGTGACCGTGCCGGCCCGGCAGGGACTGGAGGCCGTCGACATCCTGCGGCGGGGTGCGGGCGAGGCCCCGGCCGTGGGACCGGTGGTCCTCGACGGCGACTGCGACAACCTCGGATTCCTGGTGCCGTCCGGTACGGCGGCGGGCTGGGACATGCCGGGCAGCGCGTGTACGGAGACGGCGGGCCGGGGGCTGCGGATCCCCGCCGAGCCGCCCGTCACGGGAGGGGCCTGGCTGCTGCCGCCGGGCGGGGCCGTCGGCGGGGTCACGGACCCGGCGGTGCTGCGGGAGGCCCTGGACGAGGCGGCCCGGCTGATCGAGGCGGCGGACAGCACCCGGTAGGGCCCCGACACCACCGGCGGGGCCGGCAGGCCCGGCAGGACCTGCGAGCGACCCCGGCAGGACCCGCGCGCGGGCCCGGCCCGTGCGGCCCCCCACCACCGGGCGTACGTCCCCCGCCACCGGGCGCCCCCGCCGACGGGGGACAATGAACCGGTGGCGAAGAACCCGGCGGCGAAGAACAGACGGCGCGGACGCGGTGCCCCCGGGCCCGAGACCGTCACCGCGCCCGTCGACGGCGGGCTCGCCGAACTGGTCCCCGACCGCGAGCGCCCCCGCGCCTGGGAGCTGCTGATCGACGGCGCCCCGCAGTCCCACGTCGATCTGGCCGACCCGACCCGGCTCGCCTACGCCTACCAGCGCAGGCTCGGACACATCGCCGACCTTCTCGCGCCCGCCGGCCAGGCACTGCGCGTGGTGCACCTCGGCGGCGGCGCCTTCACCCTGGCCCGGTACGTCGCGGCGACCCGCCCCCGTTCCACCCAGCAGATCGTGGAGCTGGACGCCGCTCTGGTCCAACTGGTCCGCGCGGAACTGCCGCTGGACCCCGGCGCCCGGATCCGGGTCCGCTCCACCGACGCGCGGGCCGGGCTCGCCAAGGTGCCCGACGGCTGGGCGGACCTGATCATCGCGGACGTCTTCGGCGGCGCCCGCACCCCGGCGCATCTCACCAGCGCCGAATTCCTCGCCGACGTACGACGGGTGCTGGCGCCCGGCGGCGGTTACGCCGCCAACCTCGCCGACGGGCCGCCCCTCGCGCATCTGCGCTCCCAGATCGCCACCGCCGCGACCGTCTTCCCGGAACTCGCGCTCGCCGCCGACCCCGCCGTACTGCGCGGCCGGCGCTTCGGCAACGCCGTACTCCTCGCGTCGGACCGGGAGTTGCCGCTGGCCGAGCTGACCCGCCGGATCGCGGGCGACCCGCACCCGGGGCGGGTGGAACACGGGCGCGCGCTCCGGGACTTCACCGGAGGCGCGCTGCCCGTCACCGACGCGGACGCCCGGCCGTCACCCCTGCCACCGGCCGGTTCCTTCGACTGACCGGCCGGTGAACTCCCCGGCCCCGCCCGGCGGTCCCGGATCGCTCACCGCTACCCCTCACCCCTCACCGCTCGTCGATCTGGACGCGCGGCGCCGAGTCGTGCCAGGTGCAGAAGACGGAGATCTCCCGGTCGTCCCGCGTGAACGTCACCCGGATCCAGTAGTCCTGCTTCCAGACCTGCATCTGCCAGCCGCTCTCCGGCGTCGCCGACACCAACTCGCCCGCGTCGCCGCCCAGATCGAAGACGACCCGGCCGCCGTCGACCGGATAGCTCCTCACCTCGCCGTGCCCGCCGGAGTCCGGTCCGGGCGCCGCCGGCGGCCGCTCCCGCGACGGAGGCGCCGGCGGACTCGCCGACGGCTCGTCGTCGTCGGGTGTCCGGGCCGGGTCCGGGGGCTCGGACGACACCGGGGGCCGCGTGGCGGACGGTGACGGCGAAGGCGGCGAGGGCGGCGGGCTCGGCGGACGGTGCGTGGAGGCCGACCGCGGCAACGTGTCGCGCGTCGCGTCCGCGCTGATGGGAAGCGCGCGCGGCCGGTCGTACACCGTGCCCACCACGACCGTGTGGACACCCCACCACGACAGCGTGACCGCCGACCCGGTCGCCAGCGTCCACGCCAGTGCGTGTACGAGTCCTCTGCGCATCGGGGCCATACTGCACCACCCGCCCCGCACCTGTCGCTCCGGTCGCCGCCCGCGCGGGGACCCATCCGGAGCCCCGGCGTCCGCGAACGGCGGTCCGGAGTCCCCCGGATGGCGTACGGTGCCGCCCATGCCCAGTGTGCTCGTGGTCGAGGACGACCAGTTCGTGCGCTCCGCCCTCATCAGACACCTGACCGAGGCGTCCCACACCGTACGGAGCGTCGGCACCGCCCTGGAGGCGCTGCGCGAGGTCGCCCACTTCCGTTTCGACGTGGTCATACTCGACCTCGGACTGCCCGACCTCGACGGGTCGGAGGCGCTGAAGATGCTGCGCGGCATCACCGACGTGCCCGTGATCATCGCCACCGCGCGGGACGACGAGGCCGAGATCGTACGGCTGTTGAACGACGGCGCCGACGACTACCTCACCAAGCCCTTCTCGGTGGAGCACCTGTCGGCGCGGATGGCCGCCGTGCTGCGCCGTTCGCGTGCCGCCGCGCCCGAGGGCCCGCCCTCGCACGTCATCCGGGTCGGCGGCCTCATCATCGACCCGCTGCGCCGCCAGGCCGAACTCGACGGCGCCCGGCTGGATCTGACCCGCCGTGAGTTCGACCTGCTCGCCTTCCTCGCCGGACGGCCCGGTGTGGTCGTCGCGCGCAAGGAGCTGCTGGCCGAGGTGTGGCAGCAGTCGTACGGCGACGACCAGACCATCGACGTCCATCTCTCCTGGCTGCGCCGGAAACTGGGCGAGACGGCGGCCCGGCCGCGCTATCTGCACACGCTGCGCGGGGTCGGCGTCAAGCTGGAACCCCCGGCGCCCCGGCCCCCGCTGTCCGGCCCCCCGGCCCACGAGCCCCCGTCATGAGATGGGCGCTGGTCAGGGTCTCGCTCGCGGTGACCGTGATGGTCGTGCTCGCCTTCGCCGTCCCGCTGGGCCTCGTCATCAAGGAGATGGCCAAGGACCGGGCGTTCTCCAACGCCGAACGGCAGGCCGCCACCCTCGGCCCCGTGCTCTCCATCGCCCGGGGCCGCGAACAGCTCGAATGGGCCGTCCGCTCCAGCCCCATCGGCGACACGGGCCAGCTGGCCGTGCACGTACCGGCCTCCGACGAACCGGGCAGCGTGCCCATGGAGATCGGCACCCGGCGGGCCGCGCAGAAGGACCTGCGCGCCACCGAGGCCCTCGGCAGGGCGTCCATCGCCGAGGTCAGCGGCGGCTCGGCGCTGCTCCAGCCGATCGCGGTCTCCACCGGGAAGATCGCCATCATCGAGGTCTTCGTCCCCGAGGACGAGGTCTCCAACGGTGTCACCACCGCCTGGCTCGTCCTCGCGGGCGTCGGCGTCGCGCTGGTGGTGGGCTCCGTCGCCGTCGCCGACCGGCTCGGCGTACGGATGGTCGAGCCCGCCCAGCAACTCGCGGGCGCCGCCCACGACCTGGGCGAGGGGCGGCTCGGCGCCCGGGTGCCGGAGAAGGGCCCCA
Organism: Streptomyces sp. NBC_01498; assembly: GCF_036327775.1. Classification (NCBI taxonomy): domain Bacteria; kingdom Bacillati; phylum Actinomycetota; class Actinomycetes; order Kitasatosporales; family Streptomycetaceae; genus Streptomyces; species Streptomyces sp. NBC_01498. The sequence goes on from NZ_CP109598.1 coordinate 4,836,705, forward strand.
CGGAACTGCGGTCCGCCGCGATCGCCTTCAACTCGATGGCCGACCAGGTCGTCCAACTCCTCGCCAACGAGCGGGAACTGGCCGCCGACCTCTCGCACCGGCTGCGCACCCCGCTGACCGTCCTGCGCCTCAACGCCGCCTCGCTCGGCGAGAGTCCGGCCGCCGACCAGACCCGGGCGGCCGTCGCGCAGCTGGAACGCGAGGTCGACACCATCATCCGTACGGCCCGCAAGGCCAAACCGCAGACCCGCGCGACCACCCCCGGCGTCGGCTGCGACGTCTCCGAGGTCATCCGCGAACGCATGGACTTCTGGTCCGCGCTGGCCGAGGACGAGGGCCGGACCGTACGGCTGGCCGGGCTCGGCCGTACGGTACGCATCCCGGTCGCCCGGCCCGAACTGGCCGCCGCCCTCGACGCGTTGCTCGGCAATGTCTTCCGGCACACCCCCGAGGGGACCGCCTTCGCCGTCGACGTCCACCACGCCGACGACGCCGTGATCGTCCTCGTCTCGGACGCGGGACCGGGCATCGCCGACCCCGAGGCGGCCCTCGTACGCGGCAACAGCGGTGCCGGCGACGGCTCGACGGGGCTCGGACTCGACATCGTGCGCCGGGTCGCCGAGTCGACCGGCGGCGATGTCCGCATCGGGCGCTCCGTGCTCGGCGGCACGGAGATACGGATCTGGATCGGACTGGACGGGCGGCGCGACCCGCGCGCCGACGGGGAGCGCCGGGGCCACCGGCCGCGCCGCCGGGCCCACCGTTAACCGACTCCCAACGCTGCCTTAAGGCGACCTCAAGAACCCGAAGTTCCGCCGCTTATGGGCGACTTGTCCGGGCGGGGGCGGCTAGCGTACGTGAACGGAACCCTCCGACCGCACGGCTGCCGACCCCCACCGGTCGCCACCCCACCGCGTCCCGGCCGACCCGTCCCCGGTCGGCCGGGACGCGCCCTTCCGGTTACTCCGGCGGCTCGGGCAGCACGCCCGTCCCCGTCAGCCGCGCGTACCAGCGGGCGCTGGTCTTCGGCGTACGGGCCTGTGTCTCGTAGTCGACGTACACCGCGCCGAACCGCTTCCCGTAGCCGCGCTCCCACTCGAAGTTGTCCAGCAGCGACCAGAGGAAGTACCCCCGTACGTCCGCCCCGTCGGCCATCGCCCGGTGCGCCGCCGCCAGATGGTCGTGCACGAAGCGGACGCGCTCCGGGTCGTGCACCGTCCCCTCCGCGTCCGGCCGGTCGTCGTAGGCCGCGCCGTTCTCGGTGATCACCAGCGGCACGCCGGGCGCCTCGCGGGTGAAGCGCATCAGCGCGTCGTACAGGCCCGAGGGATCGACCGTCCAGCCCATCTCCGTGGTCCTGCCCGGCGGCTGATGAAACGTCACCGACTCGGCGCCCGGCCACGGGGAGTTCCGGCCCGCGCCGTGCGCGTGGCCGTGACTGTCCCGGCCCGAGGCGTCCGCGCCGGTGTCCGTGGCGGCCGAGACGAGATGCGGCGTGTAGTAGTTGACGCCCAGCCAGTCCAGCGGCTGGTGGATCGTCGCCGGGTCGGCGGCCTTCACGAAGGACCAGTCGGTGATCCGCGCGGTGTCCTTGAACAGGTCCTCCGGGTAGGCGCCCGCCAGCATCGGCCCGGTGAAGATCCGGTTCGCCAGGGTGTCGATACGCCGCTGGGCGTCCAGATCCTCCGGCGACTGCGAACGGGCCCTTACCACCGCCGCGTTGTGGCAGACGGTGATCTCCGCCCGGCGGGGCAGCACCGTACGCAGCGCCTGCGCGGCCAGCCCGTGACCGAGGTTGAGATGGTGCGCGGCCCGCAGCGCGAGCACCGGATCGGTGCGGCCCGGCGCGTGCACCCCGGAGGCGTATCCCAGGAACGCGCTGCACCAGGGCTCGTTGAGAGTCACCCAGCGGTCGACCCGGTCGCCGAGCGCGTCGCCGAGTATGCGCGCGTACTCCGCGAACCTGAAGGCCGTCTCCCGTACCGGCCAGCCGCCCGCCGTCTCCAGATCGTGCGGCAGGTCCCAGTGGTAGAGGGTCAGGACGGGCCGGATGCCGCGCTCCAGCAGGTCGTCGACGAGCTTGCGGTAGAAGTCGAGACCGCGCTGGACCGCCGGGCCCCGGCCGATGGGCTGGACCCGGGACCAGGAGACCGAGAAGCGGTACGCGTTCACCCCGAGGTCCGCCATCAGCCGTACGTCCTCGGCCCTGCGGTGTATGTGGTCGGCGGCGGTGTCCCCGGTGTCGCCGTTCTCGACCTTGCCGGGGGTGTGGCTGAAGGTGTCCCAGATCGACGGGGTACGGCCGATCTCCCGCGCGCCGCCCTCGATCTGGTACGCGGCGGTGGCGGTACCCCACAGGAAGTCGGGAGGGAAGCTGAGGGACATGAGTACTCCGGGTAGGGGAGTCGGGGTGAGGACGGGTCGCCGCGGGCCGGTGGCGGAGGAATGCGCGGTCACGGCGGAAGAAGGCGCGGTCAGCCCTTGACCGCTCCTGTCATGATGCCACCGACGATCTGCCTGCCGAAGATCACGAAGGCGAGCAGCAGCGGAAGCGTGCCGAGCAGCGCGCCGGCCATGATGACCGACTGGTCGGGAATGTAACCGCGGCCGAGGCCGGTGAGGGCCACCTGCACGGTCGGGTTGCCGCTCTGGGTGAGCGCGATGATCGGCCAGAAGAAGTCGTTCCAGGCCAGTACGAAGGTGAGCATGCCCAGCACCGCCATCGCGGGCCGCGCCACCGGGAGGACGACGTGCCGCACAACGCGCCAACTGCTCGCGCCGTCCACCCGCGCCGCCTCGATCAGCTCGGTCGGCAGCGCCTGGAGCAGATACTGCCGCATGAAGAACACCCCGAACGCGCTCACCAGCGTGGGCAGCACGACGGACTGGAGCCGGTCGGTCCAGGACAGCTCCGCGATCAGCAGGTAGAGCGGGACGACACCGAGCTGGGGCGGCACCATCATCGTGCCGATCACCACCAGCAGCAGCGCGTTCTTGAAACGGAAGCGGAGCTTGGCGAAGGCGAAGCCCGCGAGGGTGGAGAACAGCACCGTCCCGGCGGCCACGGTGCCCGCCACCAGGAGGGTGTTGAGCAGCGCCGTACCCATGTTCGCGTCGGTCCAGGCGATCCGGAGATTGCGCGGGAGATTGCGGCCGAACCAGAACGGCGGGGGAGTCTGTGCCAGCCGGGTCGTGTTGCGGGAGGCGGCGATCGCGGTCCAGACGAGCGGGAACAGCGAACCGGCGGCGAACAGCGTGAGCACGGCGTACGTGAGCCGGCCCGCGTGCCGGTGGAGATGCCGGTGCTGAGGGCGTTGTCGTTGCTGTCGAACGGGGGAGGTTCGTACGGTCTCCGTCACGCTCGTGGTCGCCGTCTCCGTCACGTACTCCTCCGCAGCCTGCGCGCGACGAGCCGGTTCACCGCGCCGATGATCAGCAGGATCAGGAACATCGCCCAGGCGATCGCCGAGGCCCGGCCGAGATGCAGATTCACCCAGCCCTGCTCGTACAGATAGAGCCCGAGCGTCTGGAACTGGTGGTCCGCCCCGCCGGTCGCGCTCCCGCCGCCGCTGAACAGCAGCGGCTCACCGAACAGCTGGGTCGCGCCGATCGTCGACACGACACAGGTGAAGAGGATCGTGGGCCGCAGGGACGGCACCGTCACATGCAGGAACTGCCGCCACCGCGACGCCCCGTCGAGCGCCGCCGACTCGTACAGCTCCTCGGGGATCGACCGCATCGCCGCCAGATAGATCAGCGCGTGGTAGCCCGTCCACCGCCACACGACGATTGCGGAGACGGCCAGTTGGGAGGTCCACGTGCCGTTCTGCCAGTCGACCGCGCCGAACCCGGCCAGTCCCAGCGCCCAGTTGATCATCCCGTGGTCACGGCCGAAGAGCAGCACGAAGACCAGGGTCGCGGCGGCGACGCTCGTGGCGTACGGCGTGAGGACCGCGACCCGGAAGAACACCGAGCCGCGCAGCCGGTGGTTGAGCAGGTGCGCCAGGCCCAGGGCGACGAGCAGTTGGGGGACGGTCGAGAGCAGCCCGATGGTCACGGTGTTCCGCAGGGCGTTCCAGAAGAACGTGTCGGTGAGCAGCCGGGAGTAGTTGCGGAGCCCCACCCACTCCGGGTCGCCGGGCGCGGTGAGCTCCACCCGGTGCAGCGAGGCCCAGCCGGTGTAGAGGAGCGGGAAGAGCCCGAAGACGGCGAAGAGGAGGAAGAAGGGGGCGACGAAGGCGTACGGGCTCCACCGGGCGTCCCACCGGTGCCGACGGGTGCGCCAGGTCAGGGAGTTCCGCTGTTTCCGGCCTTCGTGGCTTTCGTGGCCTTCGCGGTCCTCCTGGACTCTGCGGCCTTCCCGGTCCTGAGGGCTGTCCCGGTCCTCGCGGCTCTCCCGGCCCTCGTGGGCGTCGCGGTCCGGGCGGCCGCCGGGGCGCGCGGGACACGGCGCCGCGCTCCCCTCCCACCCGGCGGGCGCCGGTGCTGTCGCGTCACCCGTCACCCCCGTCATGTCGCTCACCGGTCCAGCGCGTTGTCGATCGCCTTCACCGCGGCGTCCCAGCCCTGCCGCGCCGATCTTCCCCGCTGGTCGACCTGGAGCATGCCGACGTCCGCCAGGTTCTGGGCGATGACCAGGTCCTTCGGGCCCACGATCTGGACGGGCACGCCCTTGGCCGCGTCGGCGAAGATCCGGCCCAGGGGCGCGTTGCCGAAGTAGGGATGGCGGGCGCGGGCGACGGCCGGCAGATCGTACGCGGCACGGGAACTCGGAAAGCTGCCGCGCCTCTCGAACAGCTTCGCCTGCTGCTCGGGCGCGGTCAGCCAGGCGGCCAGCCGGGCCGCCGCCGCCTTGTTCCGCCCGGCCTCCGGCACGGTCAGGAACGAGCCGCCCCAGTTGCTGGGCCGGGGCGCCGCCGCGATGTCCCAGGCACCCTCGCCCGCCTCGCCCGCCTTGTCCTGGATGTACCCGAGCATCCAGGCCGGACAGGAGACGGTCGCGAACGTTGCGTTGGCGAATCCCTGGTCCCAGGAAGGGGTGAACTGCTGGAGCCTGCCGGTCAGTCCCTCGCGGGCGAACGCCGCCGCGGTGTCCCAGGCGTGCCGTACGGCGGGGCTGGTCTTGTAGACGACCCGGCCGTCCGCGTCGTAGAACCGTTTCCGGCTCCCGCCGGTGATCGCCGCCATCACCCCGGCCGCCGAGTCGACGAAGGCGGTCCCCTTCGGCGCCCGCGCCCGGTACCGCTTCCCCGCCACCAGATACTTCCGCCAGTCGCCCGCCCACATCCTCCCGACGGCCCTGCGGTCGGTGGGCAGCCCCGCCTTGGCGAACAGGTCCCGGCGGTAGCAGATGCCCTGCGGTCCGACGTCGGTGCCGAGGCCGACGGTCCTCCCGTTCGCGGTGGTGCCCTGCGCCCACTTCCAGGGCAGGAAGCCGTCCTTCCGTACACCCTCGACCCGGCCCAGGTCCATGAGCCGGCCGGCCTGGGTGGCGGTGACCTCGGCGATGTTGTTGACCTCGACGGCCTGGATGTCGGCGAGTCCGCTGCCGCTGCCCAGATGGGTGAGGAGCTGCGGGTAGTAGTTCTCGTTGCGCTCGATCGACGTCTGCCTGACGGTGACGTCCCGGTGGAGCCGCATGTACTCGTCGTACAGCCCGGCCTCCTTGAGTCCGAACGTCCCGAAGACCCCCACGGTCAGCGTCGTCCCCCGGTCGCCGCCCACACCGCCGGTGCCGCCCCCGGTCACGGTGCCGTACGCGGGCTCGGCCGGGTCCTCGGCGCACGCGGCGAGCGGTCCGGCCGCGAGCGCGGCGACGACGGCGAGGCCCGCCAGCCGGCGGGAGACGCGGCGATGTGCGCGCATGACGTCCTTCCTTCGACACCGGCCGGGGGCCGCGCCCGCAGGCCCCCGGTGCTGGACCCGGTCGCAGGTCCCGTCCGCACGTCCCGGACCTGGGGCGAGACATCGTGGGAGCGCTCCCACGAGTGGGTCGAGCGTCCCCGCTCGCATGGGAGGTGTCAAGGGACCGGGCGGCGACACGGCGAAGGGCCGGTCCGCTCGCGCGAACCGGCCCTTGCTTCGTAAGGGTGAGTAACGGGACTTGAACCCGCGACATCCTGGACCACAACCAGGTGCTCTACCAGCTGAGCTATACCCACCATGCCCGGTCGGTCCATGTTTCCGACCGGCCGAGAAAAAGTGTACAGGGTCCGTGAGGGTGCTCGCTCCCGAGTTTCGCGGGGTGCGGGCGGGCGTTCCCGTGGTCCCCGCGCGTCCGTGGCAGTGCCCGTAACGACGCCGATGCCACTGGGGACGCCGGTGACGACGCCGGTGGCGGACCCGCCCCACGCGCCGGACCGGACGCCCTACCGCACGTGCTTCGCCGCGATCGCCTTCGCCGTGTCCGAGTCCGGGCCGGGCTGCGGCACGAAGACCGCCTCGCGGTAGTAGCGCAGCTCCGCGATGGACTCGCGGATGTCGGCCAGCGCCCGGTGATTGCCGCTTTTCTCCGGGCTGTTGAAGTAGGCGCGCGGATACCAGCGGCGCGCCAGCTCCTTGACCGACGAGACGTCCACGATCCGGTAGTGGAGGTAGCCCTCCAGCTCCGGCATGTCACGCAGCAGGAAGCCCCGGTCGGTGCCGACCGTGTTCCCGCACAGGGGGGCCTTGCCCGGCTCCTTGACATGCTCGCGTACGTACGCCAGGACCCGCTCCTCGGCGTCGGCCAGCGTGGTGCCGCCGGCCAGCTCGTCGAGGAGGCCCGAGGCGGTGTGCATCTGCCGCACCACCTCGGGCATCGTCTCCAGCGCCGCGTCCGGGGGACGCACGACGATGTCGACGCCCTCGCCGAGCACGTTCAGCTCCGAGTCGGTGACCAGCGCCGCCACCTCGACGAGTGCGTCCTCCGTCAGCGAGAGCCCGGTCATCTCGCAGTCGATCCACACCATTCGATCATTCATGCGCCCAACCCTACGGTGCGCTCCGCTGGCCGGGCAGGCTCGGGCGCCCGGGACCGGAGGCGAACGCCTCCGAGTAGGGCTTCACCGGCTCGGACAGTGCCGACGACGCCGTCGCGGAACCGGACACCGGCCGCCGGGACCCCGGCGAGACCTGTGCCGGTACGACCGGCTCCATCGGAGCCGGTACGTGCTGGTCCCCGTTCGGGCGGCGGGCCCGGTAGGCGGCCCGGTACGCGGCGGGGGAGGAGCCCAGCTGTCGCCGGAAGTGCCCGCGCAGCGCCACCGGCGAACGGAAGCCGCAGCGGCCGGCGACCTCGTCGACCGAGTAGTCGGAGGTCTCCAGCAGCCGCTGCGCCTGGAGCACGCGCTGCGTGATCAGCCACTGGAGCGGCGCGCTGCCGGTGAGCGAACGGAAACGGCGGTCGAACGTCCTGCGGCTCATGTAGGCGCGGGCGGCCAGAGTCTCCACGTCGAACTGCTCGTGCAGATGCTCCAGCGCCCAGGCGACGACCTCGGCGAGCGGGTCGGAGCCGATTTCCTCCGGTAAAGACCTGTCGAGATAGCGCTCCTGACCGCCACTGCGGCGCGGCGGGACGACGAGCCTGCGCGCCAGTGCCCCGGCGGCCTCGGTCCCGTGATCCGTACGCACTATGTGCAGACACAAATCGATGCCCGCCGCCGTGCCCGCGGAGGTGAGCACGTCACCGTCGTCCACGAACAGTTCGCGCGGGTCCACATGGACGGACGGATAACGCTTGGCCAGCGTCGGCGCGTACATCCAGTGCGTGGTCGCCGGGCGGCCGTCCAGCAGACCGGCCGCGGCGAGCACGAACGCGCCGGTGCACAGGCCGACGATCCGCGCCCCCTCCTCGTGCGCCCGGCGCAGCGCGTCGAGCGCCTCGGGCGGCGGCGGCGAGGTGATGGACCGCCAGGCCGGGACGACCACCGTGCCCGCTCTGCCGATCGCGTCCAGGCCGTAGGGCGTGGTGAGTTCGAGCCCGCCGGTGGTGCGGAGCGGACCGTCCTCCCCACCGCACACGAGCAGCCGGTAGCGCGGAACCCCGGCATCCTGGCGGTCGATGCCGAACACGGAGAGCGGGATGGAGCTCTCGAAGATGGGCCCACCGCTGAACAGCAGTACGGCGACGACTTCACGGCGTCGGCGGCCGGAAAGCTTGCGTGCTGACTCCGGTGCGGCAATGGAGTCCTGGCTCATGGCGCTAAGCCCCCCTCGGTGTTCGCGTCTCCCCGTTCGTGTCGGGTCTTTCGCTCCTGCACGATTCCCCTCGGTTTTGCACGGGACCCCACTCTTCGCTACTCATGATCGAATCTACTGTGTCCCGTGGTGCCGGCGTGACAAGTTCGCTATCCAGCGCTATGTCGACAAGGCAACGTGGCGCGAAGCATTCGATCACGAAGCGTTCCACTCGCGCGGCCCTCAGGGAAGTGCGCCTCACGCGCATGGCCCGTCCCCGTAGGCTCTTCGCGGCCGGAAAGGACCTCTCTGCGCTGGTGACAAGGGGGTTGGCAGGCCATTTCGCCATGGATGTGTCGCAGGGGCGAAGTTGGCTGAAAACTTACGGGTGTGCAGACCCGGAAGTGTCAGCCCCCGGCGCACTTCAGTCAAGCGTCCGAGCGCTCCGTCGCGCCCCCGGGGCTTGGGGTTACCCGCCGTACGGCGTCCCGTTCACCCCGCTGCCCACGACCCCGGCCCCGTCACCGCCCGCGTCGCCGCCGTCACCGACCGCGCCGCCACCGTCGCACTTTCAGCGCCGCCGTCCGCCACCGTCCAGTGCCCCACGCGCTCCCGTCCGCCGCGCCCGGAGCGGGCGTTCCGCGCGGCGCAGCAGCAGCCGGCAGACGGCCGTCACGGCGACGAGCGCGAGCGCGGGTACGGCCGCCCCGCCGACCGAGGTGCCGAACACCACGACCACGACGGGCACCAGCAGACAACCGAACGCCGCCCAGCGAACCACATCACTCGCGGAATCGGCGGGTTCGGCGGGTCCGGCGAGGGCCCCGGGCGCCGTCGGTGCGGCGGACACGCCCGGAGCGGCCGACGCTTCCGGCGTCGCGGACACGCCCGTTACGGCCTCGGTTCCGGCGGGGGAGACGTGAGGGTGCGGTCGTACGGACACGTGAGCTCCCTGGTGACGGGGTGGCTGTGGTGACTGGTGTGACTGCGTGGACGACGAGGACCCGTGATCAACGAGGTCTCCGGCCGTCCGGTCACTCACCACCCCCCGAGTGGCCCGCCCCCGGACGCCCCGGTGTACGGGCCATCCGGCGTTGCGATCACCGACGGGCTCGGGCATGCTCCCCAGACAGCGCCGCTCACGCCGCGGCGTTGTCTGGGCAGAAGAGGAGTGCCGCCGTACCCTTGGGGGTAAGGGGTTGGGAAGATGATTCCCAGACACAGCTCTGTTGCCCCGTCAATTATTGCTCCTTCACACAAGGACCTTCCTCGCCGAGACATCGATGGCCGGTCACGAAATCCCCGAACCCGCTGACCGCGAGCAGTTGACCGACCCCGCGTCGGACCTGCGAGCGGCGGAAGAGACGCGCCACTCCTGTGATCCCGCCTTCCGGCACGGAGTGGTCGTGGGCTTCGACGGCTCGACGTCGAGCGAGCGCGCGCTGGCGTACGCCATCGGCATGGCCCGCAGGCTCGGCTCGGCCCTGATCATCGTTCATGTCGCCAACCGGCTGCCCACGACCGTCTGGGCGGGCTGCGAACCCCCGGTCTTCGTGGACGTCCCGGACCACCGCACCGAAGTGCTCGGCCTCGAACTGGCCTGCGCGGACTATCTCGCGGAGGTGCCCTGGATCCTCGTCGAGCGCGGCGGCGACATCTGCCACGAACTCGAAGAGGTCGGCCAGGAGTACTCCGCCGACGCGATCGTCGTGGGCTCCACACAGGGCGTCGTCGGGCGCATCTTCGGCACGGTGGCGGGACGGCTGGCACGACGGGCCAGACGGCCCGTCGTGGTCATCCCGTAGTCCGCCGGCCCGGTGGTCCCGTGGTCCGGTAACCCCTCGGTCCGGCGGGGTCCGTGTCGCTCCGTCCGGCGGGGCCGTCTACTCCACCGTCACGGACTTCGCCAGATTGCGCGGCTTGTCGATGTCCCGGCCCAGCGCCAACGCCGTGTGGTAGGCGAGCAGTTGGAGCGGAATCCCCATCAGGATCGGGTCCAGCTCCGTCTCGTTCTTCGGCACCACGATCGTGTGGTCGGCCTTCGGCTGCTCCTGGTGCGCGACCGCCAGGATCCGGCCGCTGCGCGCCTTGATCTCCTCCAGCGCCGCGCGGTTCTTCTCCAGCAGGTCGTCGTCCGGCACGATCGCCACCGTCGGCAGGGCCGGCTCGATGAGCGCCAGCGGTCCGTGCTTCAACTCCGAGGCGGGGTACGCCTCGGCGTGGATGTACGAGATCTCCTTGAGCTTCAACGAGGCTTCCAGCGCCACCGGATAGCCGCGCACCCGGCCGATGAACATCATCGACTTCGCGTCCGCGTACTCCTCCGAGACCTTCTTGATCTCGGCCTCGGTCTTCAGGATCTCCTCGATCTGGGCGGGCAGCCTGCGCAGCCCCTCGATGATCCGCCTGCCGTCGGCCACCGACAGGTCGCGGATCCGGCCCAGGTGCAGCGCGAGCAGCGCGAAGGCGACCACCGTGTTGGTGAAGCACTTGGTGGAGACGACGCAGACCTCGGGGCCCGCGTGCACGTACACACCGCCGTCGGTCTCGCGGGCGATCGCCGAGCCGACGACGTTGACGACGCCGAGCACCCGGGCGCCCTTGCGCTTCAGTTCCTGCACGGCGGCCAGGACGTCGTACGTCTCGCCCGACTGCGACACGGCGATGTAGAGCGTGTCCGGGTCCACGACCGGGTTGCGGTAGCGGAACTCGGACGCGGGCTCGGCGTCCGCCGGGATGCGCGCCAGCGACTCGATCAGCCCGGCGCCGATGAGACCCGCGTGGTACGAGGTGCCACAGCCGAGGATCTTGATGCGCCGCACCCCGCGCGCCTCGCGCGCGTCCAGGTTCAGGCCGCCCAGGTGCACGGTGGAGAACCGGTCGTCGATCCGGCCCCGCAGCACCCGGTCCACGGCCTCGGCCTGCTCGGAGATCTCCTTGTGCATGTACGTGTCGTGGCCGCCCATGTCGTACGACTCGGCCTCCCACTCCACGGTGGTCGGCGTGGCCGAGGTGCGCGAGCCCTCGGTGGTGTACGTACGGAAGTCGTCGGCCTTGAGGGTGGCCATCTCGCCGTCGTCCAGGGTGACGACCTGGCGGGTGTGGGAGACCAGCGCGGCCACGTCGGAGGCGACGAACATCTCCTTCTCGCCGATGCCGAGGACGACGGGCGAGCCGTTGCGGGCGACGACGATCCGGTCCGGGAAGTCGGCGTGCAGGACGGCGAGTCCGTACGTGCCCTCCACCAGCTTCAGCGACTGGCGGACCTTCTCCTCCAGCGTGTCGGCCGTCGAGCGGGCGATGAGGTGGGTCAGGACCTCGGTGTCGGTCTCGGAGAGGAACACGACACCGTCGGCCTCCAGCCTCGCGCGGAGTTCGGTGGCGTTGTCGATGATGCCGTTGTGGACGACGGCGACCTTGTTGTCCGCGTCGAGGTGCGGGTGCGCGTTGTGGTCGCTCGGGACGCCGTGGGTCGCCCAGCGGGTGTGCGCGATACCGGTGGTGCCCGCGAAACGCTTGGGGACACGGGACTCCAGCTCACGGACGCGGCCCTTGGCCTTGACCATCTTCAGCGTCGCGGGCTTGCCGGCGGCAGGCTTCCCGGTGATGACCAGGCCCGCGGAGTCGTACCCCCGGTACTCCAGCCGCTGGAGCCCCTCCAGCAGCAGCGGCGCGACGTCCCGCCGTCCGATGTAACCGACGATTCCGCACATATCAGTCCCTGCCCCATCCGTCGTTGTCCAGTGGTGCCCGCGCCCGCTGTCCGGTCCCGCGCGAGGCCGTGCCGATCGGCGCGAAGGTCGCGCCGGGCGTGTCAGCCGTAGACGATGCGCCGGAGCTGTCTGAGGGACAGCTCCGGCGGTGCCACCGCGCGGTGCGGCAGTTCGGCCGCGATCCGTTCGAAGATCGCCGGGTTCACGGCGCCGCCGCCCTGGAGCTCGCGGTGTCGGCGCCGGACGAACTCCTCGGTGGTCTCGTCGAAGTACGCCAGGACGTCCAGGATCACGCGGGCGGCCTCGCCGCGCGGAAGCGCGGTGCTGCGGACCAGATGGTCGACGAGGTCGTCGTGGGACGAGGGAGAACGGCGTTCGAGCACGCGTAGATACTGCTGGTGTCCGGAGGTCTTTGCAAGAAATCTGCCCGATTCCGGGCAAGGGTGGCCTTGATCTCAAGGGGAGGCGCGCGTACGCGGACGGAGTCATGGGCGGATCCGCTCGACGGGCCGTCTGGTCGACGGGTCTGCTCGAAGGATCCGCCCGACGGAGCTGCGGGCGGGCCGGTCGGAAGCGGTCCGGGGTCGTCGGACGCCTCCGGGCCCCGGGTGACGATCGTCCGGGGCCGGGGCCGGGGCTGGGGCTGGGGTAGGGGCGGCGGGGTCAGAGGCGCTTGAGGATCGCCTGCTTGGCGGTGGTGAACTCCTCCGCCGTCAGGATGCCCGCCTGGTGCAGCTCGCCCAGCTCCCGCAGCCTGCGCAGCAGCGCGTCGTGGTCGTCCCCGCTCGCCGACGCGGGCGCGCCGCCCTCCACGGGGCCCGCCGTGAGGGCGGCGACGTCGGCGGGCGGGGCGTACGGATGCGGCAGCCGGGCGGCCACGGCGGCGGCGACCAGCGCCATCAGCGGGTCCTTCCGGAAGCCGTACAGCTCCACGGCGTGCGGGTCGTACTTGGGCGCCGGGGAGTTGCCCCTGCCGACCCGGAAGCGCAGGAAGCCGTTCTCCAGCCCCGCGCTGGGCCGCCACTCCACGGACTCCACGTCGCCGATCGGGAGGGTGGTGGTGCCCCGCGAGGACTTCGACTCCTCGGTCTTCCAGTTCCACTCCAGCCGTATCAGCTCTCCGTCGAAGGAGGCCGTCCCGTCGCCCGCGCCCGTCGTGATCGGCAGGGACGGGCCGGGCAGCAGATAGCGGTCGGTCCGGCCCGTGTCGACCTCGTCCAGCAGCAGGGCGGTGCGCACCTCGTCCACGACGTACTCGGCGACCCCCGCGCGGTCGTTGTCCACGGTCAGCCGGTACGGGTCGGAACCGTCGTCCAGCTTGCCGCCCGCGACCCCCGTCAGCGGGTCCGCGCCGTCGCGCAGCCGCAGCCTGAGCCGCCCCGACCTGCGGCCCGGTTCGAACGTGACACCCGCCAACGCCTGGAGCGGGACGGCGACTTCGCCCAGCGACTTGCGGAGCAGACCGACGCGTTTGTCGCTGCCGGGCACGATGCGCACCGTCTCGCCGTCGAAGGTCCAGGTGCCGTCCGTCTGGATGATTTCCGCCATGCGCCGATTCTTCCACCCGACCACCCGAAATTGGTCTACACCTTGACCCCGGGAGGGGTGGGGAGTTCCGATGGGGGAGGTCCGACCGCTTCGCACCACAGTCGTGAACTCCCCGAAGGAGCAAGCTCTGTGAGACAGCACGGAACAACCCCCCACACCCCCGCGCCGCCCGCCGGGCGTCGCTCCGCGACCCGCCGCCTGCGCGCACCGCTGCTCGCCGCCGTCGCCCTCCTCTCGTGCGTGGCCGCCTCGGGCGGTGTCGCCGACCCCGGAGCCGGCGGTGGCGGCGGTGCGGGAGGCGGCGGCGGAGGTGGCGGCGGGGGCGGCTGGCGTACGGCGGCCACGACCGCCCCGGCCGTCCGGCCGCTCGGCGACATCGTCCCCGTGCCCGCCTCGGTGCGGCCGGGCGGGACGCCGTACGCCATCACCGCCTCGACCCGCATCCGGGTCGCCGACGACTCCCGCGAGGCGCGCCGCGTCGCCGGTTATCTGGCGGGGCTGCTGCGGCCCTCCACCGGCTACGACCTGCGGATCACCGACGACGGCGGGGGAAGCGGGGACCGGGGACGGGGCGGCCGGGGCGACGCCGGGATACGGCTGCGGCTGGTCTCCGGCGACCGGGACCGCGCGCTCGGCCCCGAGGGCTACCGGCTGGAGTCCGGCCGCGACGGCGTCACGCTCACCGCCCGCGAGCCCGCCGGACTCTTCCACGCCGTCCAGACCCTGCGGCAGCAACTCCCCGCCGCCGTGGAGCGCGACAGCCGGCAGCGCGGCCCCTGGAGAATCGCCGGCGGCACCCTCACCGACACCCCGCGCTACGCCTACCGGGGCGCCATGCTCGACGTCTCCCGCCACTTCTTCGACGTCGGACAGGTCAAGCGCTACATCGACCAGCTGGCCCTCTACAAGATCAACACCTTGCATCTGCACCTCTCCGACGACCAGGGCTGGCGCCTCGCCATCGACTCCTGGCCGCGCCTGGCCACCTACGGCGGCTCGACCGCCGTCGGCGGCGGCCCCGGCGGTCACTACACCAAGGCGCAGTACCGCGAACTCGTGCGTTACGCCGCCTCCCGCCATCTCGAAGTCGTCCCCGAGATCGACATGCCGGGCCACACGAACGCCGCGCTCGCCTCGTACGCCGAGCTGAACTGCGACGGTGTCGCGCCGCCCCTCTACACCGGCACGGCCGTCGGCTTCAGCTCGCTGTGCGCGACGAAGGAGATCACGTACGACTTCGTCGACGACGTGGTGCGGGAGCTGGCCGCGCTGACGCCCGGCCGGTATCTGCACATCGGCGGCGACGAGGCGCACTCCACCAGCCACGCCGACTACGTGGAGTTCATGCGCCGCGCCCAGGCCGTGGTGGCCGGGTACGGCAAGACGGTGATGGGCTGGCACCAGCTGACCGGCGCGGAACCGGTGGAGGGCCGGGTCGCGCAGTACTGGGGGTACGACGCCACGGGCGCAGCCGAGCGCGCGCAGGTCGCGGAGGCGACGAGGAACGGTACGAAGCTGGTGCTGTCCCCCGCCGACCGGGTCTATCTCGACATGAAGTACGACCGGAACACCGAGCTGGGGCAGACCTGGGCCGGACTGGTGGAGGTGGACCGCTCGTACGACTGGGACCCGGCGGCCTATCTCGCGGACGCGGGGGTCGACCCGGGCGCGGTGCTGGGCATCGAGGCCCCGCTCTGGTCGGAGACGCTGACGACGAGCGACGACATCGAGACGATGGCGTTCCCGAGGCTGCCCGGAGTGGCGGAGATCGGCTGGTCCCCGCAGTCGGCACGGGACTGGGACACCTACCGCGAGCGCCTGGCGTCCCAGGGGCCCCGGCTGACGGCGCTGGGGATCGACTACTACCGCTCACCGGTGGTGCCGTGGTCCGAGGAGTGAGGGCGGCGGCCGGCCGGCGGCGGGGCCGGCTGAGGGGCGGAGACGCGGTGACGGGAATGTGCCGTGGCGCGGACATGCCGTGACGGGTCGGGGCCGGGGGGTCGGCCGATCCGGGGACCCGCCGTGAGGCTCGTGGATCGGTCGGGCTCAGGGCGGGGCGGGTCGGGCGGTCGGGTCGGCAGGTGGTGCCGGCTCGTGGCGGCCGGTCTCACGGCGGGGCGCACGGTCGGACCGGGTCGTCGTGGGGTCGGCTCACGGCGGGGCGCATGGTCGGACCGGGTCGTCGTGGGGTCGGCTCACGGCGGGGCGCATGGTCGGACCGGGTCGTCGTGGGGTCGGCTCACGGCGGGGCGCCGCCGGGTGGTCGGTCGATTCGGTTGGCGGCCCGTGCCGTTGAGCCGTCTGGTTGAGTACGGGTACTCACGCCGCCGGCGACGCGCTCGGCGACCATGAGAGCGATCGCCGCTCGCCGTCCCTCCCGGAGGCTCCTCATGCTCAGCCGTACAGCCGCCGCCCTGGTGCCGTTCTTCGGCCGCCTCACGGTCACGCTGGACGCCGGGGCGGACCTCGCGCCGGGGAGCATCGTCGCCGCGAACCACACCTCGCTCAGCGACCCGGCGATCGTGCTCGCCGCGCTGCGCCGGCAGGGCGTCGAGCCGGTCGTGATGGCGGCGGCGGGGCTGTGGCGCGTACCGATCATCGGGCGGGTGCTCACCCGCGGCGGGCACGTGCCCGTCCGGCGGGCGGACCCCCGTGCCGCCCGCTGCCTCGAAGACGCCGCCGACGCGCTGGCGCGGGGACGAGTCGTGCTCATCTACGGCGAGGGCGGCATACCGGACGGCACCGCCGAGGCGCCTCCCCGGCGGTTCCGCAGCGGACTGGCCCGGCTCGCCGCCGCCACGGGCGCGCCCGTGGTCCCGCTCGGACAGGCCGGGGCCCGGCGCGTCATGTCCGGCGGTGGCGCGGGGCAGTTGGCACGGTTGGCCGCCGCACCGCTGCGCCGCCCGGAGCTGCGGGTGCACATCGGCGCCCCCGTGCGGCTGACGGGCGGTCTGCCGGCGGCCACCGCGCAGGCGCACGCGGCGGTCACGGCCGCCTGGCTGACCGCGACGGGCGTGGCCGGGGCGCCGTCGGGCCCGGTCGCCGAACCGGGCCGGGCCGCCGAACCGGGCCGTGTTTCGGACCCGGTTCCGAACCCGGGCCGTGTTTCGGACCCGGTTCCGGCGGCGCGGGCGGGCGTCTGACCCGGCCCGGGGGCGGGTCCGCTTCCAGGCCCGGCCCCGGGGCCAGGTCCGGGTCCGTCAGGTGACCTTCCGGGCCTTCTCGATCGCGGCGGCCAGTTCGTCCAGGATCAGCGCGCACTTGTCGTACGAGTAGATGGGCTCCGTCACGCGCGGAGTCACCTGGCCCGCCTTGACGGCCGGCAGCTGCGCCCATGTCGGCTTCACGGTCAGGTCGTCGGGCTGAAGCTGCGAGGAGCGGTTGTCCAGCATGATCACGTCGGCCGGGTACTTGTCCGCGTTCTCCCAGCTCAACTCCTCGTAGAAGCCCTGGGCGTTGACCTTCGGCTCGACGAACTTCACGCCGAGCTCCTGGTAGTAGAGGGTGTCGGCGGACGTCTTGGCGAGGGAGACGTAGAGCAGGTCCTGGCCGGCGCCGGCGATCATCACCGTGATCTCCGGCTTGGACTTGGCGGCGGCCCGCAGCCGCGCCGCCGCCTTCTCGAACGCGGCCTTGGCGTCGGAGACCTTCTTGGTCGTCAGGTCCGCGCCCAGTGACTCGGCGAGATCCGCGTGCCGCTGGATCGCCTTGGGGACGGTGGTGCCGGAGGCGAGGAGCGCGACGCTGGGGGCCAGCTGGAGGATCTTGTCCTTGGACTCCTCGGGCACGTACCAGAGTTCGCCCTCGATCCACTGGGTGGTGATGAGCAGCTCGGGGTTGAGCGCCGCGTATTTCTCGACGTTGAACTCGCCCCAGACGTTGCCGATGATCTCGACCTTGGTGACATCGAGGTCGCCCGCCTGGAGGTCGGGCTTGCCGTCCTTGGTGGTGGTCGGCCCGAAGACGCCCTTGACCTGGACCCCGTAGTCGTGGAGCGCGGCGGCGAGGCCGGTGAAGGCGACGATGTTCGTGGGGACGCTGTCGGCCTCGGCCGTCTCGCCCCGGTCGTCCTTGAACGACCAGGGTCCGGCCTTCGCGTCCCCGTCCCCGGTGCTCCCGGCGTTCCCGGCGGAGTCCCCGTCCCCGCACGCGGCGAGCACGACCCCGAGACCGACGGCGCCCCCGGCGGCGAGGACACCGCGACGGCTGAGGGACGAGTGCAGGGTGTTGCGCATGTCGATGTCCGCTTTCGTACGCGCCGGGGACCGGCCGGTGACTGGTGAAAGTAGGTTAGCCTAACCTTCCTTCACTGCAACCGGCCGGGTCGCCGCCGTACACGGTCGCCTCCGGCGGCACCGCTCGGCGGCCGGTGCCGGAGCTGAGCCCTACAGCCCCAACTCCCGTGCGATCAGCATCCGCTGGACCTCGCTCGTGCCCTCGCCGATCTCCAGGATCTTGGAGTCGCGCCACATACGGGCCACCGGATACTCGTTCATGAAGCCGTAGCCGCCGTGGATCTGGGTGGCCTCGCGCGCGTTGTCCACCGCCACCGTGGACGAGTAGAGCTTCGCCAGCGCCGCCTCCTTCTTGAAGGACTCGCCGTGGACCAGCCGGGAGGCCGCGTCACGCCAGCCCAGACGGGCCATGTGCGCGCGCATCTCCATGTCGGCGATCTTGAACTGGATCGCCTGGTTGGCGCCGATCGGACGGCCGAAGGCGCGGCGCTCCCTCGCGTACTTCACCGATTCGTCCACACAGCCCTGCGCCAGGCCCGTCGCCAGCGCGGAGATCGCGATCCGGCCCTCGTCCAGGATGCGGAGGAACTGGGCGTACCCCCGGCCCTCCGTGCCGAGCAGGTTCGCCAGCGGGACGCGGACGTCGGAGAAGGACAGCTCACGGGTGTCCGACGCGTTCCAGCCGACCTTCGAGTACGGGGCGGCGACCGTGAAGCCGGGGGTGCCGGAGGGGACGATGATCGAGGAGATCTCCGGGCGGCCGTCCTCCTTGCGGCCGGTGACCGCCGTGACCGTGACCAGACCGGTGATGTCCGTACCGGAGTTGGTGATGAAGCACTTCGAGCCGTTGATGACCCACTCGTCCCCGTCACGCACGGCCGTGGTGCGCGTGCCTCCGGCGTCCGAGCCCGCCTCGGGCTCGGTCAGGCCGAAGGCGCCCAGCAGCTCACCGGAGCACAGACGCGGCAGCCACTCCCGCTTCTGCTCCTCCGTACCGAAGAGGTGCAGCGGCATCGCGCCGAGCGAGACACCCGCCTCCAGGGTGATGGCCACCGACGAGTCGACGCGCGCCAGCTCCTCCAGGGCGATACCGAGCGCCATGTAGTCGCCGCCCATGCCGCCGTACTCCTCGGGGAAGGGCAGACCGAACAGCCCCATCCGGCCCATCTCGCGCACGATCTCGTACGGGAACTCGTGGCGCTCGTAGAAGTCGCCGATCTTGGGCGCGACGACGTCCTGCGCGAACGCCTCGACGGTGCGGCGCAGTTCGTCGTGTTCCGGCGAGAGCCGGTGGTCCAGGGACATGGCTAGGACTCCTTGTGGGAGAGGGCTCTTACGGTGCGGGAGGGGCTCGGTCGCCCCAGTTGGCCGGCCATCCAGACGCTGGTGGCGGTGAGGAGGCCGAGATCGACCCCGGTGTCGATGCCGAGACCCCGCAGCATCCACAGGAGGTCCTCGGTGGCGAGATTCCCGGTGGCGCTCTTCGCGAACGGGCAGCCCCCGAGGCCGCCCGCCGACGCGTCGACGGTGGTCACGCCCTGCCGGAGCGCGGCGAGGGTGTTGGCCAGGGCCTGGCCGTAGGTGTCGTGGAAGTGCACGCCGACGGCGGAGACCGGAACGCCCTGCCCGGCGAGCGTCTCCAGGAGGCTCCGCACATGACCGGGCGTGGCCACGCCGATCGTGTCGCCGAGGCTGATCTCGTCGCAGCCCATGTCCACCAGCGCCCGGACGACCCGGGCGACCTGGGCGACCGGGACGGCGCCCTCCCAGGGGTCGCCGAAGCACATCGACAGATAGCCCCGCACATGGAGCCGCTCCTCCCGGGCGCGGGCCACGACGGGCTCGAACACGGCGAGCGACTCGTCCAGCGTCCGGTTCAGATTGGCCTTGGCGAAGGACTCCGTCGCGCTGGCGAAGACCGCCACCTCGCGGGCCCCGAGGGCCAGCGCCCGGTCCAGACCTCGGTCGTTGGGCACCAGGACCGGCAGCCGTACGCCCTCCAGATCCCGCACCATGGGGAACAGCCGCTCCGCGTCGGCCAGTTGGGGCACCCACTTCGGGTGGACGAAGCTGGTCGCCTCGATCGTGGTGAGCCCGGCGGCGGCGAGGCGGTGGATGAACTCCGCCTTGATCTCGGTGGGGACGGTCGCCGCCTCGTTCTGGAGGCCGTCGCGCGCGCCCACCTCGTGGATCCGGACCCGGGCCGGCAGGCCCTCGTCGGGCACGGTCATCGGGAGTGTCATTTCTCCTCCTCGGCGTCCGTGGCCGGGGCGACGACCGCGAGCACCTGGTCCATGGCCACGGTCGCGCCCGGAGTGACGTCCAGCTCCGTGACCGTGCCGTCGTGCGGGGCCGAGACGACGTGCTCCATCTTCATGGCCTCCACCACCACCAGGCCCTGACCCGCGACGACGGTGTCCCCGACCGCCACCTTGACGACCGTGACCGTGCCGGGCATGGGGGCGGTCAGCGCGTCGGCCCCGCCCGCGCCGGCCGCGCCGAGCAGCGCCGCCTCGACCGGGTCGTGGTCCTGGACGTGCCAGCTGTCGCCGTCGCGGCCGAGCCAGTCGTCCGCGCGGTGGAAGGTGTGGGTCGTCCCGTCCACGGTGACGGTCACCCGGTCCGGCGTCACCCGCGCCGGGCCGTCGCCGGCCACCCGGTGGCCGACCGGCTCGTGTCCCGCCACCCGCAGCTGGTGGGTGACGGGGACGGGCGCGGCGCCCATGCGCCAGCCGCTCGGTACGGAGAAGGGGTCGGTCCAGCCGGAGGGCGGGGTGACCGGGGCCAGCGCCGACTCCCGTACCGCCGCCGCCGCCTCGTACACCTCGGGCGGCACCTCCGTGGGCACCAGCGACTCCGCGTCCCGCTCCACCAGGCCCGTGTCCAGCTCGCCCGCCATCACCGCCGGGTGGGCCAGCAGCCTGCGCAGGAAGCCCGCGTTGGTCGGGACGCCCAGCGTCACCGTCTCCGACAGGGCAGCCCGCAGCCGGCGCAGCGCCGTCGCCCGGTCCGGGCCGTGCACGATCACCTTCGACAGCATCGGGTCGTACAGGCTGCCGACCTCCGTGCCCTCGCTGAGCCCGGAGTCGGTGCGCACCCCGTCGCCCGCCGGCTCGCGCAGCGCCAGCACCCGCCCGCCGGAGGGCAGGAAGCCGCGCGCGGGGTCCTCCGCGCAGATCCGGGCCTCGATCGCGTGCCCGGTGAGGGTGATGTCCTCCTGGGTGAACGGCAGCCGTTCACCGGCGGCGACCCGCAGCTGCCACTCGACCAGGTCCAGGCCGGTGATCATCTCCGTGACGGGGTGCTCCACCTGGAGGCGGGTGTTCATCTCCATGAAGAAGTACGAGGCGGGGTCCTCGCCCGGCACGATGAACTCGACCGTGCCCGCGCCCCGGTAGCCGCAGGAGCGCGCCGCCTGCACGGCCGCCTCGCCCATCGCGGCGCGGGTCTTCTCGTCCAGCAGGACGGACGGCGCCTCTTCGATGATCTTCTGGTGGCGGCGCTGCAACGAGCACTCGCGCTCGCCGAGATGGACCACGTTGCCGTGCCCGTCGGCCAGCACCTGGATCTCGATGTGGCGCGGCCGGTCGATCCACCGCTCCACCAGCAGCGTGTCGTCTCCGAAGGAGGCGCGGGCCTCGCGCCGGGCCGCCGCGATCTCGTCCGCCAGGGCCGACTCCAGGCGGGTGAGCCGCATGCCCTTGCCGCCGCCGCCCGCCGACGGCTTCAGCAGCACCGGCATGCCGATCTCCCGTGCGGCGTCGGCCAGTTGGTCGTCGGTCAGGCCGCTGCCCGACGAGCCGGGGACGACCGGCACCCCGGCCGCCGCGACGGTCTCCTTGGCGCGGATCTTGTCGCCCATCAAGGAGATGGCGGAGGCGGACGGGCCGATGAAGACCAGACCGGCGTCGGCGCAGGCCCGCGCGAAGGCCGCGTTCTCCGCGAGGAAGCCGTAGCCCGGGTGGACCGCCTGCGCGCCCGTGCGGGCCGCGGCCTCCAGCAGCCGCTCGCCCACCAGATAGCTCTCGGAGGCGGCTGCGGGGCCGATCCGGACGGCGGTGTCGGCCTCCCGTACGTGCCGGGCGTCCGCGTCCGCGTCACTGAAGACGGCGACCGATCGGATGCCGAGCGCGCGCAGCGTCCGGATGACACGGACCGCGATCTCGCCGCGGTTCGCGACGAGGACGGTGTCGAACATGCCGGTGGCGCGCGGGGTGTCAACGTCCGGGGTGCCGGCGCGCGGGATGTCGCCGGGCCGCGCGGTGGTGGGCGGGGTGCTGGTGTGCTGCGTGGTCATCTGTCACTCACATCCGGAAGACGCCGAAGCCGGGGGCGGTGCTGTCCTTCTGGGGAAGCGGGGCGTTGGCGCAGGCCGTCAGCGCCAGACCCACCACCTGACGGGTCTCCAGCGGGTCGATCACGCCGTCGTCCCAGAGCCGCGCCGTCGCGTAGTAGGCGCTGCCCTGTGTCTCGTACTGCGCGCGCACCGGGTCCTTGAACGCCTCTTCGTCCTCCGCCGGCCACTGCTCGCCACGGCCCTCGATCTGGTCGCGCTTGACCGTCGCCAGCACCGAGGCGGCCTGCTCACCGCCCATCACGGAGATCTTGGCGTTGGGCCACATCCACAGGAAGCGGGGGGAGTAGGCCCGGCCGCACATCGAGTAGTTCCCCGCGCCGTACGAACCGCCGACGACGACGGTCAGCTTCGGCACGCGCGCGCAGGCCACGGCCGTCACCATCTTCGCGCCGTGCTTGGCGATGCCGCCCGCCTCGTACGCCTTGCCGACCATGAACCCCGAGATGTTCTGGAGGAAGAGCAGCGGGATACCGCGCTGGTCGCACAACTCGATGAAGTGCGCGCCCTTCTGGGCCGACTCGGAGAACAGGATGCCGTTGTTCGCGACGATCCCCACCGGGTGGCCGTGGACCCGGGCGAAGCCCGTGACCAGCGTCGTACCGAACTCGGACTTGAACTCCGCGAACCGTGAGCCGTCCACGAGCCGGGCGATCACCTCGCGGACGTCGTACGGCGTGCGCGAGTCGACCGGCACCGCCCCGTACAGCCCCGCCGGGTCGACCTTCGGCTCCTCGACGGGCTCGACCCGCCAGGGCAGCGGGCCCCGCTCCGGGAGGGTGGAGACGATCGTGCGGACGATCCGCAGCGCGTGCGCGTCGTCCTCGGCGAGATGGTCGGTCACCCCCGACGTACGGGAGTGGACCTCGCCGCCGCCCAGCTCCTCGGCGGTGACGACCTCGCCGGTCGCCGCCTTCACCAGCGGCGGGCCGCCCAGGAAGATCGTGCCCTGGTCGCGGACGATCACGGCCTCGTCGCTCATCGCGGGCACGTACGCGCCCCCGGCCGTGCAGGAACCGAGGACGGCCGCGATCTGCGGGATGCCGGCGCCCGACATCCGCGCCTGGTTGTAGAAGATCCGGCCGAAGTGGTCACGGTCCGGGAAGACCTCGTCCTGCATCGGCAGGAAGGCGCCGCCCGAGTCCACGAGATAGACGCACGGGAGCCTGTTCTCCAGCGCGATCTCCTGGGCGCGCAGATGCTTCTTCACGGTCATCGGGTAATAGGTGCCGCCCTTGACCGTGGCGTCGTTGGCGACGACGACCACCTCACGGCCGCCGACCCGGCCGATCCCGGCGATCACCCCGGCCGCCGGCGCCTGGCCGCCGTACATGTCCTCCGCCGCCAGCGGGGCCAGCTCCAGGAAGGGCGAGCCCGGGTCCAGCAGGGTGTCCACCCGGTCGCGGGGGAGCAGCTTCCCGCGCGCCACATGGCGGGCACGGGACTTCTCGCCGCCGCCGAGCCGGGCGGCGGCCAGCCGGTCCCGCAGCGCGCCGGTGAGTCGGCGGTGCGCCGTCTCGTTGGCGTGCCAGGACTCGGACGCCGGGTCCGCGGCGCTCGCCAGCACGGGTGCCTGCTGCATCGGTCGAGCTCCCTCGCACGGTTAATGAGCGTTAACGTAGCGCTCTCAGGTTAACGACCGCTAACCGTCCTGTCTAGAATGGATTTCCATGAGCACCCGGACCGCGGCGCCGACGCGGCGCGAGCAGATCCTCAACGAGGCCGCCAGGCTCTTCGCCGAGCGTGGTTTCCACGGCGTGGGAGTGGACGAGATAGGGGCGGCCGTCGGTATCAGCGGGCCGGGGCTGTACCGGCATTTCGCGGGCAAGGACGCGATGCTCGCCGAACTTCTCGTCGGGATCAGCGGCCGGCTGCTCGACGGCGGCAGGAAACGGGTCGCGGCGTCGGCCGGCGATCCCGGGGCCGTGCTCGCCTCGCTGATCGACGGCCATATCGACTTCGCGCTGGACGACCGCCCGCTGATCACCCTGCACGACCGTGAGCTGGACCGGCTCCGGGACAGCGACCGCAAGCTCGTACGGCAGCTCCAGCGGCAGTACGTGGAGCTGTGGGTCGGTGTCGTCCGCGAGATCCACCGGGATCTCCCGGAGCCGGTCGCGCGCGGCGCGGTGCACGCCGTCTTCGGTCTGCTGAACTCGACGCCCCATCTGGGCCCGAACGGGCGGGGCACCCCCCGGCGCGCGGTGGCGGAAACGCTCCTGCGCCGCCTGGCGCACGGCGCGTTCGCCGCCCTCGGTGACGAGGACGGCGCGCCGTGGCCGTGAGGCGGCGGACCGGGGGCGGGTGCGGCGGCCGGGCCGGTCAGTGCGTGAGCGCCGCCAGCTCCCTGGCCAGGGTCTCCACCGGCTGGAAGGTGACACCGAGCAACGAGACGTGCTTCCAGTGCAGCGTGCCGTCCGGCGCGATCAGGAACACCGAGCGGCGCACCCCGATCCCGGGCGCGGTGGCGCCGAACGCCCGGGTCACCATCCGGTCGGTGTCGGCCAGCAGCGGAATCCGCAGGCCGTGCTTGCGGGCGAACGCCTCGTGGCTGTCGACGTCCTGCGGGCTGATGCCCCACACCTCGGCGCCCAGGCCGGTGAAGGTCTCCAGGCCGCTGGAGTACGCGCACAGCTGTTTGGTGCAGACGGTGGTGTCGTCGCCGGGGTAGAAGGCGAGGACCAGCGGGCGGCCCCGCTGTTCGTCGAGGCGGTACTGCCTCCGTACGAAGGTGCCGTCGGCGTCGAGCACCCCGCCGGGCAGGGCGAAGTTCTCGACGGGATGTCCGGGACCGGGTGCTGCTGCCACGAAGGGCTCCTTCTGTTGAGGGTGCGGTTGCGGTTGCGGTTGCGGGCTCGGGTGCCGGTGCCGGTGTCGGCACGGATGCGGCGCGGCGGGTGTGGACGGGGGTGCGCGTGGGCCGTCCCGTACGCCTCGGGCACGTCCGGTCGCCGGGACGGGCGGCACCCCGCGCGCGTCTGACGGCACAATGGGTTCATGCCGATACCCAGCCGCGAAGCTCTCGTCGACCACCTCGTCCGCACGCGAATCGCGGGAGACGTGGCCACACCCCGGGACAACAACCTCTCCCACTATCGCAAGCTCGCCAACGGCGACCGTCATTTCTGGCTGGGCCTGGAGCTCGGTGACCGCTGGACCGACGAGCAGGACGTGCTCGCCGTGATGGCCGAGCGCTGCGGTGTCAACGACGACCCGGGCCACCGCCACGGCCAGGACACCATCGACCCCGAGCTGACCGTCGACGCGCTGGACCGGATGGCGGCGCGGCTGCGCAAGGCCGCGGCGGACCGCGAGCGGGTGCTGTGCGCCACCGGCCACCCCGGCGGGCTGCTGGACGTGCACCGGCAGACGGCGGACGCGCTGCGGCTGGCGGGCTGCGAGATCGTCCGGATCCCCGGCGGCCTGACGGCGGACGAGGGCATGGTCTTCCAGTTCGCGGGCGTCGCGATGCTGGAGCGCGGGGCGACGCTCTGGCACACCCACTCGCCCGAGCCGATGCGGGCCATCCTGGACGGCCTGGAGCGCGACGGCAGACCCCAGCCGGACCTGGTGCTCGCCGACCACGGCTGGGCGGGCTGCGCGGGCCAGCGGGGCCTCGACTCGATCGGTTACGCGGACTGCAACGACCCGGCCCTGTTCATCGGCGAGGCGGAGGGCACGCTCCAGGTCACGGTCCCGCTGGACGACCATGTGACGGACCCGCGCTTCTACGACCCGATGACCGAGTACCTGCTGCACCAGGCGGGCCTCACGAACACCGTCTGACACCACCTGACACCGCCGACACCCGTTCCTCAGCCCGTTCCGGAAGCGGACCCCGGCCCGCGCGGCACTCTCATGACGCCCTCCTGGATCACCGAGATCGCCAGTTGCCCGTCCCGCGTGAAGATCCGGGCCTGGCCGAGTCCCCGGCCGCCGGACGCGGACGGCGACGTCTGGTCGTACAGCAGCCACTCGTCCGCCCGGAAGGGGCGGTGGAACCACATCGCGTGGTCCAGGCTCGCCCCGACGATGTCCCCGCTCGCCCAGCCGCCCCTGCCGTGCGCGAGCAGCACCGAGTCGAGCAGCGTCATGTCGGAGACGTACGTCGCCAGGCAGACGTGCAGCAGCGGGTCGTCGGCGAGCTTGCCCTCCGTACGGAACCAGACCTGCGAGCGGGCCTCGCGCGGCTCCCCGGCCGTGGCGTACGGCGGCGGGTCCACGTACCGCAGGTCCACCGCCGCCCTCGCCTCCAGCAGCCGGTCGGCCACGGACGGGTCGACGA
The DNA here is from genome assembly GCF_036327775.1 of Streptomyces sp. NBC_01498. Classification (NCBI taxonomy): domain Bacteria; kingdom Bacillati; phylum Actinomycetota; class Actinomycetes; order Kitasatosporales; family Streptomycetaceae; genus Streptomyces; species Streptomyces sp. NBC_01498. The sequence goes on from NZ_CP109598.1 coordinate 4,862,997, forward strand.
ACCGGTCCGCGTACCTCGGCAGCAGTTCGGCCGAGGTCGGCAGCGTCTCCGGATCCGGCGCGGCCGGCATCGCGCTCTGGTGCTCCAGGCCCTCCTCGTACGTCTGGAAGGACGCCGAGAGATGGAAGATCGGCCGCCCGTGCTGGACGGCCACGACCCGGCGCGTGGTGAAGGAGCGGCCGTCGCGGATGCGGTCGACCGTGTAGACGATCGGCGCGCCCGGATCGCCCGCGCGCAGGAAGTACGCGTGCAGGGAGTGCGGCGGCCGGTCGGCGGGGACGGTCCGGCCCGCGGCCACCAGCGCCTGGGCGGCGACCTGGCCGCCGTAGACGCGGGGGATCGCCGCCGGGCGGCTGAGGCCGCGGAAGATGTCCTCCTCGATCCGCTCCAGGTCGAGCAGATCGAGAAGGGACTCCAGTGCGTTCATGGTGCTGAGGGTGTCCTGTGGGTGTTCTTCCGTCGGGGCTCGCGGCGTTACAGGCCCATGGACTTGGCGATGATCATCTTCATGACCTCGCTGGTGCCGCCGTAGATGCGGTTGACCCGGTTGTCCGCGTACAGACGGGCGATCGGGTACTCGTTCATGTAGCCGTAGCCGCCGTGCAGTTGCAGACACTTGTCGATCACGCGGTGCGCGACCTCCGTACAGAAGAGCTTCGCGGACGCGGCCTCGGCGGCCGACAGCTCACCCGCGTCGTGCGCGTCGAGGGCGCGGTCGCAGACGGCCTCGGCGGCGTCGACCTCGGCCTTGCAGGCGGCCAGTTCGAACTTCGTGTTCTGGAAGGAGGCGACGGTCCTGCCGAAGACGGTGCGGTCCTGGACGTAGAGCTGCGCGAACCGGATCGCGGCCGACGCCTGCGCGTACGCGCCGACGGCGATGCCCAGGCGCTCCTGCGGCAGATTCTGGCCGAGGTAGGAGAAGCCCTTGTTCTCCTCGCCCAGCAGGTCCTCGACGGGCACCTTGACGTCGCTGAAGGACAGTTCGGCGGTGTCCGAGGACTTCAGGCCCAGCTTGTCCAGCTTGCGGCCGACCGCGTACCCCTCGGACTTCGTGTCCACGACGAAGAGCGAGATGCCGTGCCGGCGGTCGTCGGGGCTCTGCGGGGCGGTCCGGGCGCAGACGATGACCCGGTCCGCGTGCACCCCGCCGGTGATGAAGGTCTTCGCGCCGTTGAGCACGTAGTGGGAGCCGTCGGCGGAGAGCTTGGCGGTGGTCTTCATGCCCGCCAGGTCGGAGCCGGTGCCGGGCTCGGTCATGGCGATGGCGTACATGGTCTCGCCGGTCACGAAGCCGGGCAGCCAGCGCTTCTTCTGCTCGGCGGTGGCGTACGCCTTCACATACGGCAGACAGAGCGCCACATGCACGCTGGACCCTCCGAAGGAGACGCCCGCGCGGGCGCACTCCTCGGAGACGATCGCCTGGAACTTGAACGACTCCTGGCCGGCGCCGCCGTACTCCTCGGGCACCTCGATCCCGAAGATGCCCAGCTCCCCGAGCTTGTAGTAGAACTCGCGCGGCACCAGCCCGTCCGCGTACCACTGGTCGTAGACCGGCACGACCTCGGACTCGATGAAGGCGCGGAGGGTCTCCCGGAACGCCTCGTGGTCCTCGTTGAAAACGCTACGGCGCACGGAAGCCCTCTCCTTCGGTCGGTGCGGTCCCTGAGTGGTCCTGAATGTCTAAGCGCTTGCTCAGTCCTGAGAAAAAGTTACCGGGCAGTCACCCCGGCTGTCCAGGGCGGGGCCCGAGTCATGGCGCACATCACCGCACCACCGGTCCGGCGCCGACCGGAGGAAACGCGAAACGTACACTTCGGGGTCGCTTCCCGGCCGTCCGTCCCGCCGGGCGCACGAACCGGCGTACGAGAACCCACCCCGGCGTACGGGAAACCCACCCCGGGCGCGGGAAACGACCCCGGCGCCTCCACCCGTCACGGCGGACCCCCGGCGTTGTCAGTGGCGGGGGTCATGCTGGACACGCACCCGCAGACGAAAGGGCTCGACGATGAGCAGCGCAGCAGGATCCGACACCCCCCGGCCCGGCGCCACCACCGCGGCCGGCCCGGACACCGGCCGGGAGAACGGCCCGCGGGGCCCCGTCGACTCCTCCCGCGTGCCCCGGTACGCCGGCCCCGCCACCTTCGCCCGCCTGCCCCGGCTGGACGAGGTCGGGGCGGCCGACGTGGCCGTCGTCGGCGTCCCCTTCGACAGCGGGGTCTCCTACCGGCCCGGCGCCCGCTTCGGCGGCAACGCCATCCGTGAGGCGTCCCGGCTGCTGCGCCCGTACAACCCCGCACAGGACGCCTCGCCCTTCGCGCTCGCGCAGGTCGCCGACGCCGGGGACATCGCCGCCAACCCGTTCCACATCGACGAGGCCGTCGACACGATCGAGGCGGCGGCCGACGACCTGCTCGGTACCGGCGCGCGCCTGATGACCCTCGGCGGCGACCACACCATCGCCCTGCCCCTGCTGCGCTCGGTCGCCAAGAGGCACGGCCCCGTCGCGCTGCTCCACTTCGACGCGCACCTCGACACCTGGGACACGTACTTCGGCGCCGAGTACACCCACGGCACCCCGTTCCGCCGGGCCGTCGAGGAGGGCATCCTCGACACGGAGGCGCTGTCGCACGTCGGCACCCGGGGGCCGCTGTACGGCAAGAAGGACCTGGACGACGACCACCGCATGGGCTTCGGCATCGTCACCTCCGCCGACGTCATGCGGCGCGGTGTCGACGAGGTCGCCGACCAGCTGCGGCAGCGCATCGGGGACCGCCCGCTGTACATCTCCATCGACATCGACGTCCTGGACCCGGCCCACGCGCCCGGCACCGGCACCCCCGAGGCCGGCGGGCTCACCTCCCGCGAACTCCTCGAAATCCTCCGGGGGCTGGCCGCCTGCCACCTCGTCTCCGCCGACGTGGTCGAGGTCGCCCCGGCGTACGACCACGCGGAGATCACCTCCGTCGCCGCCTCCCACACGGCGTACGAACTGACCACGATCATGGCCCGGCAGATCGGGGAGGCCCGCGCCACATGAGCCACGACCACCACGACGTCCCCCGCCTCACCCCCGAGCAGACCGCGCGGGCCCTGAACCCGCCCGCCGGGCGGCACGGCGGCGACCTCGTCATGGAGACGCTGCACGGCCTCGGCGCCACCACCGTCTTCGGCCTGCCAGGCCAGCACGCCCTCGGCATGTTCGACGCCCTGCGCCGCTCCGGCCTGGAGTACGTCGGGCTGCGCGTCGAGAACAACGCCGGGTTCGCCGCCGACGCCTACGGCCGCGTCACCGGCCAGGTCGCGCCCCTGCTGCTCTCCACCGGGCCCGGCGCGCTCACCTCGCTCGCCGCTCTCCAGGAGGCCGCGGCGGCCTCCTCGCCCGTGCTGGCGATCTCCGGCCAGATCCCCACGGCGGGTCTCGGCGGCGGCCGGCACGGCTATCTGCACGAACTGCGCGACCAGCAGGCGTCGGTCCGCGACCTCGTCAAGTCCGTGCACCCGGTCCGGGCGGCCTCCCAGATCCCGTCCGCCGTCGCGGCGGCCTGGCAGTCCGCGCTCACCGCGCCGCACGGACCGGTCTGGGTGGAGATCCCGCAGGACGTCCTCCTTACGGAGACGACGCTGCCGGTCGTCACCGCCGTCGACGCCACCCCGCGCGAACTGCCGCCGCGTCCCGAACTGGTCGCCGCGGCGGCGCACGCCCTGTCGCACGCCGAGCGCCCGGTGATCATCGCGGGCGGCGGGGTCGTCCGGGCGGACGCCGCCGGGAAACTGCGGGCCCTCGCCGAGAAGCTGGCCGCCCCCGTCGTCACCACCTTCGGCGGCAAGGGCGCCTTCCCCTGGGAGCACCCGCTGTCGCTCCAGTCGTGGCTGGAGGACCGGCACACCACCGACTTCCTGGAGGACGCCGACGTCGTCCTGGTCGTCGGCTCCGGACTCGGCGAACTGACCTCCAACTACCACACGTTCCGCCCGCGCGGCCGGGTCGTCCAGATCGAGGCCGACCTCGGCAAGCTGGAGTCCAACCTGCCCGCGCTCGGCATCCACGCCGACGCCCGCGAGGCGCTCTCCGCGCTGCTGGAGTCGGTGACCGGGCGCGGCGGCCCGGCCGCCGAGACCGCGCGGGACGCCGTCCGTACGGTGCTGGCGAAGGTACGGGAGCGGATCGGCGCACAGGACCTGGAGCGGGAGCAGCGGATCCTCGCCGCCGTGCGGGAGGCGCTGCCCGCCGACTCGCCCAGCTTCTGGGACATGACGATCCTCGCCTACTGGGCCTGGTCCGCCTGGCCCGGCCCGATGCACTCCGCCCAGGGCGCGGGCGGCCTCGGGTACGCCTTCCCGGCCGCCCTCGGCGCGGCGGCGGCCGACCGCGCGACACCCGTCCTCGCGGTCTCCGGCGACGGCGGCGCCATGTACTCCCTCGCCGAGCTGGCCACGGCCCGGCAGCACGACCTCCCGGTCACCTGGCTGATCGTGGACGACGGCGGCTACGGCGTCCTGCGGACGTACATGACGGACGCCTACGGCGCGACGGCCGGCACCGAACTGGCCCGCCCCGACTTCGTCGCGCTCGCCGAGTCCTTCGGGATACCGGCGGTCCGTACGAGCCCCGAGGCGCTGCGCGAGGACCTGGCGAAGGCACTGGCCGCGCCGGGCCCGTCCGTGGTGGTGCTCCCGGCGGTCCTGAAGCTGTTCGCCCCGACGCACCTGCCGGCGTAGGGGCCGCCCGACGGGATCGGGCATCGGTCCTAGGACCCCCGGCGGGCGCATGGGACCTGCGGCGGGTATGTGTTGCGGGGGGATGAAATCCGCACGTGGCCGCGTTGAGCCATCCGGCAGGTGGCCCACGGGGGACGCCCGCGGACCGGAACGACCGGCAGGGCAACGGGAGGCGGCAAGAGTGGCGGCGGAACGGACAGAACCGGGGCGCGAGAAGCCCGGCGGGAGCGAACGGGACGGCGGGACGGGCGGTGGCGCCGAGACGGCCGGCTGGGCCCGGCGGCTCACCGGCTACGCCTGGCGCTACCGGCGCAACACCCTCCTCGCCCTCGGCTCCTCCCTCGGCGGCATGGCCGTCATGGCTCTGGTCCCGCTGATCACCAAAGTCGTCATCGACGACGTCATCGGCACCGGCACCCGGTCCATCGCCGTCTGGACCGGCCTGCTGATCGCCGCCGCCACGGTCATCTACGTCCTCACCTACATCCGCCGCTACTACGGCGGGCGCCTCGCCCTCGACGTCCAGCACGACCTCCGTACGGAGATGTACGGCACCATCGCCCGGCTCGACGGCCGCCGCCAGGACGAACTGTCCACCGGACAGGTCGTCGGCCGCGCCACCAGCGACCTCCAGCTCATCCAGAGCCTGCTCTTCATGCTGCCGATGACCATCGGCAACGTGCTGCTCTTCCTGATCTCCCTCGTGATCATGGCGTGGCTGTCGCTGCCCCTGACCCTCGTCGCCCTCGCCGTCGCCCCCGCCCTCTGGTACATCGCCCGCCGCAGCCGCACCCGGCTGCACCCCGCCACCTGGTACGCCCAGTCGCAGGCCGCCGCCGTCGCCGGAGTCGTGGACGGCTCCGTCTCCGGCGTACGCGTCGTCAAGGGCTTCGGCCAGGAGGAGCAGGAGACCGGCAAGCTGCGCGAGGCCGGCCGCAAGCTGTTCGCGGGCCGGCTGCGCACGATCAGGCTCAACTCCCGCTACACCCCCGCCCTCCAGGCCGTACCGGCCCTCGGGCAGGTCGTGATGCTCGCCCTCGGCGGCTGGCTCGCCACCCGGGGACAGATCACCCTCGGCACGTTCGTCGCCTTCTCCACCTACCTCGCGCAGCTCATCGGCCCCGTCCGGATGCTCGCCATGGTCCTGACCGTCGGCCAGCAGGCCCGCGCCGGTGTGGAACGCGTCCTCGAACTCATCGACACCGCACCCTCCATCGAGGACGGCACGAAGGACCTCCCCGCCGACGCCGAGGCGTCCGTCGAGTTCGACGACGTGGCGTTCGCCTACGCGGACGGCCGCACCGTCCTCGACGGCTTCTCGCTGGAGATCCGCCCCGGCGAGACCGTCGCCGTCGTCGGCTCCTCCGGCAGCGGCAAATCCACCGTCTCCCTGCTCCTGCCGCGCTTCTACGACGTCTCACGCGGCGCCGTCCTCGTCGGCGGCCACGACGTACGCGAACTGACCCTCGACTCGCTGCGCTCCGCCATCGGGCTCGTACCGGAGGACAGCTTCCTCTTCTCCGACACCGTCCGCGCCAACATCGCCTACGGCAAACCCGACGCCACCGACGAGGAGATCGCACGCGCCGTCCGCGCCGCCCAGGCCGACCGCTTCATCGCCGAACTCCCCGCCGGTTACGACACCACCGTCGGCGAACAGGGCCTGACCCTCTCCGGCGGCCAGCGCCAGCGCATCGCCCTGGCCCGCGCCATCCTCACCGACCCCCGGCTGCTGCTCCTGGACGACGCCACGTCCGCCGTCGACGCGCGCGTGGAGCACGAGATCCACGAGGCGCTGCGCTCGGTGATGGCCGGCCGCACGACGCTGCTCATCGCCCACCGGCGCTCCACCCTCGGCCTCGCCGACCGCATCGCCGTCCTGGACGACGGACGGCTCGCCGACATCGGCACCCACGACGAACTCCAGGAACGCTCCGCCCTCTACCGAAGGCTGCTCACCGACCCGGACGAACTGGGCGGCGTCTCCCCGGGCCATCTCCCGGCCGTCGTCGGCGCCGCCTCGGCCGAGGACGACCGCACCGTCCAGCGCGAGATCGACGCCGAGTTCGACGCCGAACGGGGCATCACCCCCGCCCTGTGGGTACGGGACGACACGTCCGGCGAGGAGTCGGCGGCGCCCGGCGCGACACCCGAACTGCTCGCGCAGGTCGAGGCGTTGCCCCCGGCCACCGACGTGCCCGCCGTCGACGAGGCCCGCGCCGTCGCGTCCGAGTCGTCGTACGGGCTGCGCCGGCTGCTGCGCGGCTTCGGACGGCCCCTGGCCGCCAGCCTGGCCCTGGTCGCCGTCGACGCGGGCATGGGCCTGCTGCTCCCGGTCCTGATCCGGCACGGCATCGACGAGGGCGTGGAACGCCTCGCGCTCGGCGCGGTGTGGGCCGCGTCCCTGCTGGGCCTGCTCGTCGTGGCCGTCCAGTGGGCGGCCCAGACCGGCGAGACACGCATGACCGGCCGCACCGGCGAACGGGTGCTGTACGCGCTGCGCCTGAAGATATTCGCGCAGCTCCAGCGGCTCGGACTCGACTACTACGAACGCGAACTGACCGGCCGCATCATGACCCGGATGACGACGGACGTGGACGCCCTGTCCACCTTCCTCCAGACCGGGCTCGTCACCGCCTTCGTCTCCGTCGTCACCTTCTTCGGCATCCTCGTCGTCCTGCTCGTCATCGACCTGCAACTGGCCCTGGTGGTCTTCGCGACGCTGCCCGTGCTGATCGTCTGCACCGTCTTCTTCCGGCGCAGGAGCGTCCAGGCGTACGAGCTGGCGCGTGAGCGGATCAGCGTCGTCAACGCCGACCTCCAGGAGTCCGTGTCGGGGCTGCGCATCGTCCAGGCGTTCGGCCGCGAGAAGGACGGCGCGGCGCGCTTCGCGGGCCGCAGCGACCACTACCGGCAGGCACGGGTGCGCGGCCAGTGGCTGATATCCGTGTACTTCCCGTTCGTCCAGCTGCTGTCGTCGGTGGCGGCGGCGGCCGTGCTGATCGTCGGCGCGGGCCGGGTGGAGGCCGGCACGCTGACGACGGGCGCGCTCGTCGCGTATCTCCTCTACATCGAGCTGTTCTTCGCGCCCGTGCAGCAGCTGTCACAGGTCTTCGACGGCTACCAGCAGGCCACGGTCTCGCTGGGACGCATCCAGGAACTGCTGCGGGAGCCCACGTCCACGGCCGGGGCGGCCCGGCCGCTCGCGGTGCCCTCGCTGCGCGGCGAGATCGCCTTCGAGGACGTGTACTTCGCCTACGGCACCCTGGAGGGCGGCCTGGCCGAGGGCGGCGGGGCGGGCGACCCGGACGAGGCCGTCGTGCTGAGCGCCACGCCGGTCCGGGAGGAGACCGCCCTCATGGGGATCAACCTCCGTATACCGGCGGGCCAGACGGTCGCCTTCGTCGGCGAGACGGGGGCGGGCAAGTCCACGCTCGTCAAGCTCGTCGCCCGCTTCTACGACCCGACGTCGGGGCGTGTCACGGCGGACGGCGACGATGTGCGGGACCTGGACATGACCGCGTACCGGCACCGGCTCGGGGTGGTGCCCCAGGAGGCGTACCTGTTCGCCGGGACGGTGCGCGACGCCGTCGCGTACGGGCGGCCCGGGGCCACCGACGCCGAGGTGGAGGCGGCGGCGCGCGCGGTCGGCGCGCACGAGATGATCGCCACGCTCGACGGCGGTTATCTGCACGAGGTCGCCGAGCGGGGCCGCAACCTCTCCGCCGGCCAGCGGCAGTTGATCGCCCTGGCCCGCGCCGAGCTGGTCGATCCGGACATCCTGCTCCTGGACGAGGCGACCGCCGCGCTGGACCTCGCCTCGGAGGCGCTGGTCAACCAGGCGACGGACCGGCTGGCGGGACGGCGTACGACCCTGGTCGTCGCCCACCGGCTGACGACGGCGGCGCGCGCGGACCGGGTGGTCGTGCTGGACCACGGGCGGGTCGTGGAGGACGGTACGCACGGCGAACTGCTGGCGCTGGACGGCGCGTACGCGCGGCTGTGGCGCAGCTTCACGGGCGCGGCGGAGCCGGGTGGACCGGGCAGGCCGGAGGAGCCGGAGGCGGAGCGGGCCACCGTCGCCGGGGCCTGAGAGCAGCCGGGGCGTGCCGGCAGGCACGGGCGGGGCGCCTCACCACCGCAGGGTGGGGGCGCCCTCCGCGTCGAGGGCCTCGGCGAGCAGGTCGGCGTACCGGCGCAGGTCCTCGTGCCAGCCGACGAAGCACGCGAAGTCCCGCATGTGGACGGCGAGCCGGAGGGTGGCGGCGCGGGCGGTGCCCGGCGGGAGCGCCGCCGCGTCGTCCTCCGTGAAGAGGGGGGCCTCGCCGCTTCCCTCCGTGACGACGGCCTCCTTACGGAGGTAGCCGGCGAGCAGGGCGCGGGCGGCGGCCGGGTAGTCCACGGGCGGGCCCTGGCCGGCGGCGCCGAGACCGCGCGAGGCGGCGGAGCGCAGCTCGTGCAGTTCGCCGAGGACCCAGCCCAGGTCGAGCGCCGGGTCGCCGCCGGTGACCTCCTCGCCGGTGAGCAGGACCGTGTGGTCACCGGCAGGGGAGGGGACCAGCCAGCCGGTGCTGGGCGCACCGTGCAGCAGGACCGCTCCTCCCCTGCCGGGTGGTTCCTGGGCGGCGGCGGCCCATTCGGCCAGCCGGGCCCACAGCCGGGGGCCGAGCCGGTCGTGGGCCAGGGCGCGCAGCCGGGAGCCGTCCGGGACGCTCCCTCCCGCGACACCGGCTCCCGCGTCCGCACGCGCGCCCGTGTCGGACGATCCGGAGAGCCAGTCCACCAGCCGCCGTATGCCCTGGTGCGGCGGGGGCTCCCCGAATCCCGTATCCCCGGATCCGGTCTCCCACGGCACCTCGTGCAGCCGCCGCAGGGTCCGCCCCTGGTCCGCCAACGCCCGTACGGAGAGCCGGTACCCGGTCTCGTCGCCGGACGGCAGCAGCCGCGCCACCGACACGGCGGCGGGCACCTCGTAGACCACACCGTCCTCCTCGGGCGGCGTGTCCCAGTCGCCCAGCGCCAGCCGCGCGCCGGACCCGGCGACCGCCGTGTCCACCGCGCGCAGTGCCGCGCCCACCTCCGGCGAGGGCGGCACCTGCGGCTGGTCGTGCGCCGGTCCACGGGTCCGCAGCCAGCTGAAGCGGGTGCCGCCGTGGTACCGCACGGTGATCCGCAGATACCGGGTGCCGTACTCGCGTACGGTCACCGATCCGGCGGCTCCCGCGGGCCGTACCGTCGCGGGGGCCGCCGGGGTGTCCGTCCGGTCAGTCACGGCCGCCCCGCCGCCGGACGGCCTCGACGATCTCGCGCGCGTCCCGGAGGGCGGCGGCCTGGCCCTCGGTGAAGAGGACGCCGCCGCAGTTGAGGATCACCTCGTCGACCCCGGCTTTGCGGTACTCGTCGAGCACGCCCGCGATGTGGTCCGGGGAGCCGTACACGTACGTACCGCTGTCCACCAGCGAGGCGGCGCCGGCCTGCGGGTCGGCCGGGTCGGCGGCGACTCCCGCGCGGCGCAGCATGTCCGTGTAGTGGTCGGCGGAGAGGTGGCCGGCGGCGGCGGTGTGGGCGAGGACGTACGGGTCGCGCTTCGGGCGGTCGACGGCGACATGGACGACGGTCGCGACCCGGCACCGGGCGTCCCGGCCCTTGGCGCCCTCGTCCAGGGCCGGTATCAGGGTCTCCGCGAGATAGCCGGGCGGGGTCATCCAGGTGATGGCGACGTCCGCGACACCGCCCGCCGTGCGCGCCATGTTGGGGCGCAGCACACCCACCCCGACCTCCACGCGCGGGTGTTCCATCGGCATCAGCCGGCCGCGCAGCGCGTGGTAGTCACCGGCGTGGTCGACGATCTCGCCGTCGAGCAGGGAGCGGACCGTACGCAGATACTCGGCGGCCATCGTGCGGGGGCTGTCGTACGGCTTGCCGTTGAGGCTCCGTACGAAGGCGGGCGCGCCGACGCCGTAGCCGGCCACCACGGGGTGACCCGTCGTCAGGGCCAGGGAGCGCGCCTGGAGGGCGGCCTCGTAAGGATGGCGCAGCGGCATCAGGGTCACGCTGGTGCCGACCGGGACGCGTACGCCCGCGCCGGCGAGGTGCGCGAACACCTGGTGGGTCTCGACCTTGAGGGACTGGCCCATCCAGACGCGGCGTGCGTCGCCGTCGCGTACCAGCTCGGCGTAGGGACGGACGGTCTCGGTGGTGTCCGGCATGCTCGGTACGAGGATGCTCGGCAGCGTGGACCGGTCGGAGGCGTCGGTGGTCACGAGGCAGCACACCTTCCCTGGTAGCTGTGGCGGTGTCTCTGGCGGTGCCGGAGGCGAGGGCGGTCGTCGCGAGTGCGGCGGTGCCTGTTGCTCACTGTATCCGTTGTTGTTCCTTGACGGAATGTTGTGTTTCCATTATCTTCTCTCGCATGAGCCCAGTGAGCCATCGCGAGGGATCGCCGATCTACAACCAGTTGAGAGTCCTGCGTGCCGAACGCGGCCTCAGCAGGGTGGCGCTCGCCGACTCGGTGGAGGTCCATCCGCAGACCATCGGCGCCATCGAGCGGGGCGACTACTTCCCGAGCCTCGATCTGGCGTTCCGGCTCAGCGACGTCTTCGGGCTTCCGGTCGAGGCGATCTTCAGCCGTAAGCCCTTCGTCCCGCTGTCCGCCCAGTTGTACAACAAGGAGGAACGCTCGTGACCCCGCAACAAGGTTCCGACGAGACGACCGTGGCCCGGGGTCCCCTGAGGCCGATGGCGATCGGACTGTCCGCGCTCAGCGTGGCGATGCTGGTGCTGTCGCAGATCTCGGACGGCAACGCCTTCTCCGACTCCTGGTGGCTGGTGGCCTTCGTCGTCTGGCTGATGCTCTGGGGCCTGCTGCGCTCCATGACCCGCGGCCTCGGCGAACGGCCGGTGGCGGGACTCGACGAGCGCGAGCGCGACGTACGCAACCGGGTCGCCTTCATCGGATACCAGTGCGCGGTCGGCGCCGGCATGCTGGTCGTGCTGATCATGGTCGCCTTCCAGAACAAGCCCGAGGTGATCGAGCGGATCCCCGCCCTGCTCACCACGTTGATGCTGACCTCGGCCGCCCTGCCCTCGATCCTGCTGGGGCTGTCCGGCATGGACGGCGAGGAGACCGAGACCTTCGGGGACGAGTGACCCCGGCGAACGACCTCCGGCGAGTGGCCTCCGGGCCGCGGTGCCCCGTCTATCGTGAAGCGAAGCAGGGCGGGTGCCCACCGATTGCGGCGGTGGGCACCCGCCCTGTCCGTCATGCGTCGTGCTCAGGGGCTACACGGTTCAGCAGGAGTGGTCGAACGTGTTGTCGATCGACACGGCCGAGATGGCGGACGCGGCGGAGATGCACGCGGCCGACGAGGTCACCGTGACGGTGATGGTCGCGCCCGGGGCCTCGACGGCGGGGACGAGCTCGTCGGCGTCGGCGTAGCTGGTGTAACCGCTGATCAGGGACTGGGTGTTCATGGTGACTCCTTGATGGGTTGTGTGGAGCGGATGAGCGGACCGGCGAACGCCGGGTGAAACGTGGTGCGTCGTGCTTCCGTCAGCAGGAGTGATCGAAGGTGTTGTCGATCGACACGGCCGAGATGGCGGAGGCCGCGGAGATGCACGCCTGCGACGAGGTCACCGTGATGGTGATGATGAGGCCGGGGGCCTCCACCGCCGGAACGATCTCCTCAGCCTCGGCGTAGCTGGTGTAGCCGCCGATCAGGGACTGGGTGTTCATGGAAACTCCCTTTGAAGCGGAACGAGAACGAGCGGGTGACCCATTCGGCTTTCGCCGAAGATTTCGCTGCCGTGTGATCACGTGGTGACGCGATCAGAGCGACCGAGCGATCAAGCGGTTCAGCAGGAGTGATCGAAGGTGTTGTCGATCGACACGGCCGAGATGGCGGAGGCCGCGGAGATGCACGCCTGCGACGAGGTCACCGTGACGGTGATGGTGCCGCCGGGCGCCTCCACCGCCGGAACGAGCTCCTCGGCGTCGGCGTAGCTGGCGTAGCCGCTGATCAGGGACTGGGTGTTCATGGCAACTCCCTCGGTCGATAGCGAGAATGAACGGTGACCGGATCGGCAATTGAGTGAATCGCGTTCTCCGGCTGTGCCAGCACCATTCCGCCACCGGTGCCGCGCTGGCAATGGGGTTGACCGCTTTCGGACAGTGGCCGCCTTCGGTCAACGGGCACCGTTGAGCCCGTAGTTGACCCCGTCTATGCTCGCCCGGATGACCCGAAATCTGCTGCGTCGCCTGGTATTGGACAACGGCCTGAGGGTGCTGCTCGCACCCAATCCGACCGGCGCGTCAATCGGTGTCGCCGTGCACTACGGAGTGGGTTTCCGGACGGAGCCCGAGGGGCACACGGGTCTTGCCCATCTCTTCGAACACCTCATGATCCAGGGCGGCCACGGGGGCCCACCCGGCGGATACCTGCCCCAGGTACAGCGGGCCGGCGGACTCGGGGACGCCAAGACCCGACAGGACCTGACGGTTTATTACGCGGCCGCCCCCGCCGACGCGTTGGAAATGCTGCTCGCTCTGGAAGCCGACAGAATGCATTCCCCACGTATTTCTTCGCAGAATCTGCGCACACAGACCGCGGTGATTGACGAAGAGATACGACTCATGGTGCGGAATCGTCCGTACGGCGCATTTCCCTGGGTACTGCCGCGTGTGCTGCACAGTCGTCCCGGAAACGCCCGGGACGGATACGGCGAGACCGTCGATCTGGCGGCTCTCGACATCCCGCTCTGCGAGCGCTTTTTCATCGACCACTACGGCCCGGGAAATGCGCTGGTGACGCTCACCGGCGCGTTCGACCCGGACGCGGCGGAGCGTCTCGTACGCCGGTACTTCGAACCCCTGCCCGGCCGCCCCGTGGTGACCGCCCCCGACGGCCCCGAACCGGAGCCCCGCCGGGAGATACGGCTGTCGGTCACCGATCCGCACGCCGGACTGCCCGCCGTGGCCGTCGGCTACCGGATGCCCGACCCCGTGACCGAACGTGCCGACTACCTCGCGCACCTGGTCCTGGCCGCGCTGCTGGGGCAGGGGCGCCACGCGCTGCTGCGCCGGGGGCCGGCGGCGCCGACCGGGGTGGCGAGCCTGTCCGTGGGCTGCGGGCTGTTCGGGCTGCCGCTGGACACGACCGGACCCGATCTGCTGACGCTGTTCGCCGTGTACGGGGGAGCGGCGGAGAGCGGGCCGGGCGGGGCGGACGACGGCGGGCGGGTGACCGACGCGCTGGACACCGTCCTCGCGAGGCTGGCGGAGAACGAGGTCGACGCGGGGCTGCTGCGGGCCACCACCGCCCGCTGGGCGTCCGGCGCGCTGCGCGAACTGGGCGATCCGGGCACCCGCGCCCAACTCCTCGGCCTGCGCGAGATGCTCTTCGGCGAGGCCGAACTGACCGAGCGGCTCCCGGAACTGATACGGACCGGGGTGAGCGCCGAGCAGGTGAGCCGGGCCGCCGCGCGGCTCCGGGACTCCCACCGCGCGGTCGTACGGTTCGTGCCGCGCGCGACCGCGACCGCTTCCGGAAAGGCGGCGGCATGAACGACGACCGGACCACGGGCACCACGGGCGGTGCTGCGCGGCTGCCGCTGCCCGATCTCGACACCACCCTCCCCAACGGGCTGCGAGTGGTGCTCTGTTCGGCTCCCGTCGTCCCCCTGGTCGAGGTGCGGCTCAGCGTTCCGTACGCCGCCACGGGACCGGGCGAGGTGGCGCTGCGCCAACTGCTGGCCGGAGTCCTGCTGCAAGGCACCTCGCGCCGCGACGCCGACGCCTTCGACACCGCCCTCGCCACCCACGGGGCCGCGTTCGGCGCGGGCGCCGACGCCCGCCGGTTCACCGTCACCGGGCACACCCTCGCCGACTCCCTGCCCGCCGTGCTGGCCCTGCTCGCCGAGACCGTCCTCGGGCCCCGGCTGACGGAGGACGTCGTCGCGCCCGAACGCACCCGGCTCGCCCGCCGCATCGAACTCTCCTCGCACCAGCCCGCGGCGATCGCCCAGCGGGCGCTGCTGCGCCGGCGGTACGGCGACGAGGTGGCCGCCCGCTGGGAGCCCGCGCCCCGGCTGGCCGCCGCCTGCACACCGGAGGACCTCGCCGAACTGCACGCCCGGCATCTGGGGGCGGCGGGCGCGGTGCTCGTCCTGGTCGGCGATCTGCGGCCCGGGGACGCGCTCGCCGCCGTCACCGACGTGTTCGGGTCCTGGCGGGCGGGGGAGGCCGGCGACGTACCCGGGCCGCCGCCGGTGTTCCTCGGCGGCCCGCCCCTGTGGGTGGACCGGCCCGGCGCCGTACAGAGCATGATCCGGCTGGCCACCCCGGCGCTGCCGCGCACCGATCCGGGCTATCCGGCCCTGCATCTGGCCCAGTTGGTCTTCGGCGGGTCCTTCGCCTCGCGGCTGGTGGCGCACCTGCGCGAGGAGAAGGGTTACGCGTACCAGCTCGGGTCCGGCATGGAGTCCGTACCGGGCGCGTCGACCCTGATGATCGAGGCCGACACCGCCGCCGAACACACGGTGGCCGCGCTCGGGGTGATCCGGGACGAACTGGAGCGGATGGCCGCCGAACCGCCGTCCGAGCGGGAGGTGGACGAGGCCCGGAGCTTCGCCATCGGCTCGCTCGCCACGGCGATGTCCTCCCCGGCCTCCCTCGCCTCCGGTCTGTCGAACCTGCTGCACATCGGGGTCGGCGCCGACTGGCTGCACGGGTGGGGTCCGCTGCTGGACGGGGTGTCGTACGACGCGGTCGCGGAGGCCGCCCGGCGGTTCTTCCGGCCGTCGGCCTTCACCGGTGTCGTCCTCGCCGACGAATCGGCGGTCGCGCCACTGCGCCGCGAAGGATCGGCCGAGATGACCTTCTGAGTCGTTCCCGAGGTCTCTTCCGGTGTCGCCCCCGGCGTCGGAAGAGACGCCGGAAGCGGCGCCCATGACGCACGCGTGGGTGGACGCGTGTGAGGGGCCGGTGTTCCAGGGAGACCCCCGGGAACACCGGCCCCTCAGTCACTGCCGCCGGTCCGGCCGGCCGGTCAGCGGCGGCCCTTCTTGGTGCCCGCGACGACGGCGACGAGGAGGGCGACGGCGATGGCGATCCAGACTGCTGTGCTCATGAGGTACTCCCGGTGAGTGAGATGAGGGTGAGATGTGGGGTCGGGTGGGGGGATCGGGCCGGGCCTACCACCCCGCGTTCTGCGCGGGGGGCGGGAGCCGGCGGACGGACGAGGTGGAGGGCGGAGGAACGGACGGGGTCGGTGCTCCGCGTACGGCGCGGGGCGGGACGGGGCGGGAGATCCGGCCGAGAGGTGCGGTACGGCGCGGAACCCCGGGCGGGGCCGGGACTAGCGCAGCCGCAGGGACTCGGCCAGCGGGACCCTGGAACCGCTGCGCAGCACGCTGTTGGCGTACATCCGCCCGGCGATCCGGGTCAGCCCCGCCAGCGCGGCCACGGCCAGCACCAGGGAGACCGCGACCTGCCACGCCGGGGCGATGCCCAGCAGCATGCGCGCCGGCATGAGGATCGGGCTGAGCGGCGGGACGAGCGAGAGCCACTCGATGACCGGGTCGTGGGCGTTCTTGCTCAGCAGGGCGATGCCCAGCACGAACGGTGTGGTGATGAGCACCATCACCGGCTGCACCACCGCCTGGAGATCCTCCTGCCGTGAGACGCGCGCCGCCGCGGCGGCCAGCATGGCGGCGAAGAGGAAGAAGCCGAGCAGGAACCAGACGCCCATCGTCAGCAGCGTCCCGGCCACCGCCGTCGGCAGCGAGATGGCTCCCGTGCCCTCGGCGAGCACGACCGCCGCGCCGCCGAGCAGGACGAGCTGCGTCACGCCGACCACGGCCACACCGATCAGCTTGCCCGCGAGGAGCTGCCAGGGCCGGATGCTGGAGAGCAGCAGCTCGACCACGCGGCTCGTCTTCTCCTCCACGACCCCCTGGGCCAGCATGATCCCGTAGATGATGAAGAAGAAGTACAGCAGGCCGGTGGAGGAGAGGATCAGCGCGAACTGCTCGGCCGCGCTGTTGCCGGACGGGTCCAGCGCCTTGGTCACGGTGGCCGACGACGCCACGCGTTCACCGAACTCGACCGGGTCGACGCCCGCGCGTTCCAGCTCCAGGGTGGTGCGCTGCTCGGTCACCGCGGCGTTCACGACGGCCAGCAGGTCCTGGTCCGTCTCGCGTTCCACGGTCATCGTGAGGTCGGCCGCGCCGCCGCTCAGTACGGCGGCGACATCGCCGTCGCGCAGCAGCGTCTCGGCGCGGTCGCCGTCGACGGGGACGAACTCGATGTCGAGGTCGGGCGCGCGGTCGGCGACGGCCGTCAGTATCGGGCGCATCGCGGTGGTGTCCGCGTCGAGACCGACCTTGGTCGGCCCCTCCTTGGAGAAGAGGATGATCAGGGTGTAGACGCCGAGGGCGAGGACCAGTCCGAGCGTGCTGAGGACGAACGACTTCGTCCGCAGCCGGCTGTTGATCTCGCGCTTGGCGACCAGGCCGACCGCCCGGCGGGCCGAGAGCCCGCCGGAGGCGGGGGAGGCGCCGGGGTCCGGTGCCTGCGGGCCCGCGCCGGGGTCCGTGGCCGGGTCCGACGCCGTGACCGCGTCCGCGTCCGTCTGTGCCGCTGTGCTCATCGTCCGCCGCCCTCGCTCTCGGTGTCCGCCCCTGCCGCGACCGCGGCCGTGACGGGAGTCCCGGCCGTGCCCGCGCTGTCTCCGTCCTCCGTGTTCCCGCTGTCGTCTCTGCTGACCAGATCGCGGTACAGCTCGGTCAGCGGCGGCCGTTCGGAGACGAAGGCGGACACCGGACCGGTGGCGAGTGCCGCGTGCAGCACCCGCTGGTCGTCGGCGCCCTTCGCCAGCCGCAGCCGGGTACGGGTGCCCTCCCGGCTCAGGACCTCCACGCCCGGCAGCCCCGCCGCCCAGTTCTCGCCCGCCCCGGGCGCGTCGACCAGCAGCCGGCGCTCGGCGCTCTCGCTCAGCTCCTGGACCGTGCCGCAGGCGATGAGCTTGCCGCCGCCGACGATGCCGACGCGGTGGCAGACCCGCTCCACCAGGGCGAGTTGGTGGCTGGAGAAGATGATGGGCACACCCTGCGCGGCCCGCTCCACGAGCACCTCGCGCATCACGTCCACCGCCACCGGGTCGAGCCCGGAGAACGGTTCGTCCAGCACCAGTGCCTTCGGCTCGTGCACCAGGGCGGCGGCGAGCTGTACGCGCTGCTGGTTGCCGAGGCTGAGGTTCTGGACCTCCTCGGTGGCGTACGACGTGACTTCCAGCCGCTCGATCCAGCGGTCGGCCGCCGCACGCGCGGCGGCGGCCGGCATGCCGTGCAACTCGCCCAGGTACCGCAGCTGTTCGACGACCTTCATACGCGGATACAGTCCGCGCTCCTCGGGCATGTAGCCGAACTGCCTGCGGGCCTCGAAGTCGACGGGACGGCCCTGCCAGCGGACCTCCCCGGCATCGGGTGTGAGGACGCCGAGGATGATCCGCATCGTGGTGGTCTTGCCCGCGCCGTTGCTGCCCACGAAGCCGAACAGCTCACCGGCGCGGATGTCGAAACTCATGTCGTCGACGGCCCGGCGCTTGCCGTAGCTCTTCCGTACGCGGTCGACCTCCAGCGCTGCCGCAGTCATGTGCCGCACCTCCCGACGGTGATGTGTTAACTCATTGGAGTATTGCGTTAACACATCACTCCGTCAAGCTTTCACGCGTCCTGACGCTCTACCACGACGATGTGCTTCTCCGTCAGCTCCGACAGCGGGCTCCGGTCCCAGCCCGCCCAGCGGCCGGTGACACGCAGTCCGGCGAGCCGGGCCATCACGTCGAACTCGGCGGGCCACGCGTACCGGCTGACCTCGGGCACCTTCCGCAGCCCGCCGGGGCCCAGGATCGTGTGGACGACGAGCGCGGACTGGAGCTGACGGTTCACCTGGATCGTGTCCAGCAGCAGCGCGTCGGCGGCCAGATGGCCGATCTGGGTGGTCGCCTCGGAGAGCCGGTGGTAGTTCTGCGGGTTGTACGTCTCGAAGACCGCGACCCCGCCGTCGGCGAGCGCGTCGTGGATGCCGCGCAGACAGCTGATCTGCAACTCCTGCGTGGGCAGCATGAAGAACGTGTTGAGCGCGGTGAGGACGACGTCGTAGCGCTCCTCCACCACCAGGGCGCTGAAGTCGGCGACCGAGCTGGTGATCCCGCCCGTGGGGTCGTTCTCGTGCAGCTTCGCCAGCATCGCGGGGGAGGCGTCGACGCCGTGCACCCGGTAGCCGTGCGTGGCCAGCGGGATGGCCAGCCGGCCCGTACCGACGCCCAGTTCGAGCAGGGAGGCGGGGGCCGGGCGCAGCTCCTCCAGGAAGGCGATCATGGAGTCGATGGCCGGGCCCGAGGTGGGGTAGAGCGAGTCGTAGACGTCGGCGAGCGCCTCGCCGTACGCGCTGCTGCCGGGGGCGCCGGCCTGGCTCTTCGAACCTGCGGAAGCCGTGGAGCCGTCGGTGCTGTCGGTGCCGTTCGCGGTCGGTCCGGTCGGCTGCTCGGAGCGCTCGGTCCGCTCCGCCTGCTCGGGTGCCTCGGTGGTCATGATCTCTCCCTCTGCTTCCGCTGTTCCGGTGATGCCTGTTCCTGCTGCCCGCCCGGCCGCTCCTGCTCACCCGGCGTCCGCGGCGTCTCCTGCGACGCCGCCGCCAGCTCGGACCGCAGAGTGTCGGCCGCCGCCAGGACGTCGGGGAACGACGCGGGCGCCCACGCCTCACGCCGGCCACTGGTCGTGCTGCGGCCGGGATGGGGCGGGACGACGACCACGTTGCGGCGGGCGGCGAGCTTCGCGGAGTGCTCCGCGTACGCCGCGCTCTGCGCGCCGCCGGGCGGCAGCGCGGGCGCCAGCGCGATCGCGGCCTCCGTGCACTGGAGCGCCAGCATGGACGGCGAGTCGCCGAGGCCGAGCGCCAGCCGGGCCAGGTAGTTGAGCGTCGCGGGCAGGACCACCACGGCGTCCGGCCACTGGGCGAGATCCACATGGCGGGCGCGCGGCTCCGGCTCGTCGGGCCAGCGGTCCTCCAGCACGTCGCAGCCGCCGATGGCGACCAGCGCCTCGCGGGTGACGAACCGGGAAGCGGCGCCCGTCAGGACGTACCGCACCTCCACCCCCGGCTGCCCCATCTTCAGCCAGCTCGCCCAGAACGGCAGATGGGCGGCGGTCACCGACCCCGTACCGACGACCAGCAGCCGCCGTACGCCGACCTGTTCGGGCACCCCCGCCCCGGCGGTCACCGGCCCGCCGCTCCCGCCCCCGAACCCGCCACGGGCGCGGGTCCGGAAGCGGGGGCGGGTTCCGGCGCGAGCGCCGGGTCCATGGGGGTGGCGGTCGACGCGGGGTCGACCGGCGCGGACACCGGTGCGGGCGCGGCGGCGCGCGGGGTGTCGCCGCCGCGCAGCGTCTGGCCGTGCACCAGCTCCTGGTAGAGCGCGGAGCGCGTCAGCAGTTCCTCGTGCGTACCCCGGTCCACGATGTGGCCCTCGTCCACAACCACGATCAGATCGGCGTCCTGCACGGTCGAGATGCGGTGCGCGACGGCGATCACCGCGCGCTCGGCGGACAGTTCACGCATCAGCGCCCGCAGCCGCTCCTCGTTCTCGCTGTCGAGCTGCGACGTCGGCTCGTCGAAGAGCACGATGCGGGTCTCGCGGAGCAGCACCCGGGCCGCCGCCAGCCGCTGCCGCTGACCGCCCGACAGGTCCTCGGCACGGCCCAGTTCGGTGTCCAGCCCGTCCGGCAGCGCCTCGACGGCCGCGCGCAGCCCGAGCGTCTCCAGCGCCCGCCACAGCTCCGTCTCCGGTACGTCGGTGTCCTGGCCGAGCTGGAGGTTCTGCCGCACCGTGCCCTCGACCAGGGTGAAGCTCTGGTCGACATAGCTGATCTCACCGCGCAGCTGCCGCAGCGGCCACCGCTCGACCGGATGGCCGCACAGGGATATCCGGCCCGAGTCCGGCAGCAGGAACCGCTCGGTCAGTCCGAGCAGCGTGGTCTTGCCCGCGCCGGAGGGGCCGACGATGGCGGTCAGTCCGCGCGCGGGAGCGGCGAAGGACGCCTCGTGGATGATGGTGCGCCCGCCGTCCGCGTACACGACCTGGTCGAACTCCACGGCCGGCGCGGTGGGCGAGGGCTCGACCGGACCGGCCGGTCCGGGCTCCTCGGACGGGATCATGAGCACGCTGTTCAGCCGGCCGCGCGCGGCCAGGCCCGCCTGCATCCGGGCGAAGCCGGAGACGAGCAGGGTGATCGGCGAGACCAGTTGCAGCAGATAGACGATGAAGGCGGCGAACTCGCCGATGTTCAGATCCCCGGAGGCCAGCCGGGCGCCGCTGACGACCATCACCGCGACGATCGACAGCTGCTGGCCGAACTGCATCGTGGGACCGACCAGCGCGCTCACCCGCGCGACCGACACGGCGGCCTTGCGGGCGTCGTCCACGCTGTGCCCGAGGGAGGCGGCGACCTGACGCTCGGCCAGGAACGCCTTGACGGTCGGCAGCGACAGCACGGCCGCCGTCATCTGCTGGGACATGGAGCCGATGGCGTTCTGCTGCTGCTCGACTCCGCTGCGGATCGCCCGTACGCAGGCGGCGATGCCCAGCCCGGCGACCGTGAAGGTGGCCAGCACGACCAGGAGCAGGACCCAGTCCAGCACTCCCATGGCGATCAGGGTGCCCACGGCCAGGAAGAGCGACGACGGTATCTGCGCGACACCGACGTCCACCACGGAGCGCAGCTGCGAACTGTCGGAGCTGGCGCGGGCCACGAGATTGCCGGCCCCCTCGCGCCGTACCCGCCGCAGCGGCAGGGTCAGGATGTGCGCGGCGATCCGGAAGCGCGCCTCGGAGACCAGGGCCTCACCGGCGCGGGCGAGCAGGAAGGAGCCGAGCGCCGCGGTCAGACCGGCGCCGAGGGCGAGTCCGGCCATCAGGAGCATCGGACGGACCGGCCGCTCGTCCTGGCCCAGTGCCATCACCAGGTCCCGGACCTGGAGGGGCAGCAGGAGCGTGGCGACGGCGGAGAGCATGCTCATCACCACCGCACCGGCGACGGCGGCCTTCCTGCCCTCCAGGAGCTGGGCGAAGACGCGCAGTTCGTCGGTGCCGGCCGGACGTGGTTCTTCCTTGGCCATGGTGGTGGTTCTCCTCCAGCTTGCGGTTACATCCGGTCACTTTCGGTCGCACGGCGGACGGTTCAGGGCGCGGTGGCGGCTCCGGTGCCGGTGGTGAGGTCGGTGGTGGGCTCGGCGGACGTGGACCCGGTGCCGGCCGTCCAGGGCCAGGGCGCCGAGTCGAGGTTCCGGGCGGGGTCGGCGGGGTCGACGTTCGCCGCGGCGCAGGCCGCCGACAGCTCGGCGGCGGTCGGGCGTTCCCGCCCCTGCTCGGCGGCGGCCACGAACGCGCGCGCCACCACATGCGAACGGTGCTCGCCGAAACTGAGTCCGCGCATCCCGGCCCGGTCGTCCTTCGGCTCCCAGGCGGCCGTCACACCCGGGGCCACGACATGCGCGTACGCGGGGGAGGGGCCGTCCGGCAGTCCGGTGGCCACGGCGCTCTCGGTCAACGCGTCGACCACGCCCCAGGATTCGGAGCTGAGATAGACCACCATGCCGTCGTTGCGCGGCAGGCTGCCCGGGTTCGAGATGATCTTCGCGCGGTAGATCGCCGACCGGCTCTCCAGCGTGCTCAGGACGGAGTTCCACAGGACGGGTCCCTGCTCGGCGTCGTTCACCCGCAGATAGACGCGCAGCAGATCGCCGCCGCCGGTACGGCCCTTGCCGCTGTCCACCAGGAAGAAGCCCGGCGAGAGCAGCGGGCGGGCGGCGGGCATCGTCATCCGGACCACGGGGCGCGCCGGTTCGCCGACCGTACGGCCGGTCTCCTCCAGCGACACCGAATCCGGCAGGTTCAGCCGCAGACCGTCGATCTCCACGACACGCCGTCCGGCGGCCGTCCGCCCGTCGGTGAGGATCGCGGGCGCGACGGTCGTCGCGTGGGGCGTCGCCGCGGCGAGCCGGGCCTCGTACTCCGGGGCGCGCAGCGTCTTGGGCGCCTTGCGGTCGCGTATGCCGCGCCCGGTGTGCAGCACCTCGTACAGGGTGCGGGCCAGTGTGAAGCGCATCGCGGACGGGGACTCGGCCGTCACCTCGTCCTCGCCGACCCAGGCGGTCAGGCCGTCCGACGCGATACGGACGGTCTCCAGGGCGCCGCGCAGCCCGGGGGAGAGCAGCGGCTCCGGCTCCGCGGGGGCGGTGGCCGTGCCTGCGCCCGCCCCGGTGTTGGTGTCCGTCCCGGTGCTGGTGTCCGTGACCGTGCTCATGCGGCCTCCCCGAGTCCCACCGTGGAGACGAAGCTCCGCGGGTCCAGTAGCGCGGTCCGGCCGATTCCCGCCGCCGCGCGGACGATGGCCGACAGCCGGCCGTTCTCCTTGGTGGAAGCGATCAGCCGGTCGATCAGATGCCAGCCGGCGTACGACGTGGCCCGTACGACCAGTCCGTCGTCGTCGGGGCCGCCGCCCTCGCGGTAGCCCCGGTGGAACGCGGAGATCAGCGGCAGCACCCGGGTCAGCTCCTCGGTGCCGCGCGCCACGACCTCCTCGTGGGTCAGCGTCGCCGAGAAGGCGTCGTCCGTCTCCTGCGCGGGAATCCGCAGCACCGCGCGGTGCAGCCACTCGCCGACGTACGCCCCGACGTCACGCGCCGGGTCGCCGAGCCGGAATTCCTCCCAGTCGTTGACGTACAGCGCGGTGTCGGTGGCCAGGAACTGGTCCAGCCGCAGGTCCCCGTGGATCGGCACCCGCGCCGCCTCGGCCTCGGTCGCCCGGAGCCGCTCCAGCCCGTCCAGCAGCGCGGCGTCGCGCTGCAACAGCCCCCAGCCCTGGATGAAGGCGCCGGTGGCGGTGACGTAGTGCTCCAGCGGGAGCGACCGCAGGTCCTCGACCGGCGGGTACGGGTGCGGGTCCGGCTCGGGGAAGTCCTCGGGCAGGAAGGGCAGTCGGTGCAGGGCGGCCACCGTGCGGCCGGCCTCGGCCGACGTCGCCTCGGTGAACTCGTCCTCCGCGGCGAGCTCGCTGCCCGAGTGGATGTCGTCGAGCATCCCGAAGACGAGCAGACGCCCCTCCTCGTCACCGCCGAGGAATTCGGGGCGGGGGAAGGGAGAGTGACCGCGATTCATCAGGCGCTCGAATGACATGAGCCGCTGGTAGCGCCGGAGGGATTCCTTGGGATTTCCCTTGAGGCGCTTCACGAATACGGCATTGCCGGTGTCGGTGACACCGGACCAGTTGTCGTTCCGGCCTGGATAGGAGAAGACCTCCGAGGCGTTGAGTGAACCCAAGTCGAGCTGGACGAGGAGCTGTTCGACCGATGCGTCCACGGGACTGTCGACAGCCGACGCGGAAGACCGGCCCTGCGGGTATTGAATCTTTTCGCCTGCCACAGCCGTTTCCTATCGCGGGAAGCAGCCGCCGGACAACGAATTGACCGCCATCGGCCACCCCTGACTGGGGCCGTGCGCCGGGGGTAACGTGCAGAACTGCCGCGCCACGCCGGACGCGCCGCGCGGGCCGCCTCGCGGGCCGTCCCCAGGATGCCCCGCAGCGCGTCGGGAGCCCGGTCCCGGGCCGGGCCCGAGCCCGCTTCGTACTCCGTTCGCAGGCCGTTCGCACGCGGCCCGGGGTCCCGTCCGCCGTCCGTCCGGAGCCCTTGTGACGACTGGGCCGAGAGCCCGCCGGGCCGACCCCGGACGGGGACGCCGTACGGCGGTGGACAGGTCCTGACCGGCCTGCGCACCGCCGTGGGGTCGCCGCCGCGGGCCGGCCGTCCCGAACGGAACGGCCGGCCCCGGCCGACGACGGCCGCCCTCATCCGGATCAGTGGTGACAACCACGCCCGGGTGAGAGGCGGTTCGGGATTCGGGCCGGCGAACAGCGGCCTGTGACGATTCCTCCGCTAACCGTCACGCGCCACCGCCGTTCGTGGGGCCCGGTGTTCCGAATCTCGAATTGTTCTTTCGTCGCCCGCCTGTGGTGCGGACTGTCTGGAGCGGCACCGCACCGCGTGTTCGCACGGTGCGTTATTTCTTCGTACACCGGATCGTGCATGGGTCGGCGCTCAGACGATTCTTCGCCGAACGGCCCACACGACCGCTTCGATCGGCGTTTCCACGTCGACCCGGTCGCAAATGGCCCGCAGTTTCCGGCGCAGGGTGCGGTCGCTCATTCCCATCCGGCGTGCGACCTGCGCCATGGTGCAACCCTGCGAGACAAGTTGAAGGATTCTCAAGTGATCGTTTTCCAGTCCGAGGTGGGGGACTCTGAGGACACTTCGTGTATTCACCTGTATCAACCTCACGGTCGTCCGGCGGTGAGGCGCCGGATTCCGAGGTGCTCGACGGCCGGGAGCGACAAGCCCGTTCGTGTGCTGTCGCCGGACGAGCTGCTTTCCGCGGTTCGATCGAGCATGGTCCGGGAAGTACGGATTTCCGGTCTATGCGTCAGCCAATTCTGCCCCCGTTCCTGTCATCGGACCGGAGTGGTAATCCGGTCCGTCCGCCCGTGACGCGGGAGTTGCCTCCCCGTGTCCGAGGTGGGCGGGCTACCGGCCACCTTCGGCCATGACACCCCTCCACCTCGCCTCCACTCCGTATGTTCAAACGGTCCGGTGGGTGAGGTGAACGGGGCGGGATGTGATCGCCGTGTGCTGCCGACCCGTCACCGGACTTCCCCGAGGACGCCCGAACGGTCTCCCAGCTTCGTTTTCCGTCCGCGCGGGGGTCCTCCGGGGGCGAGGTGACACCCTCAAGGAATGTGACGCAGATCACAGCATCCTTTGGGTGTCGCCAGGAGTCTCTTCGGTGCCCTGATGTCTGAAAAGTCGCGACTGGGTACCTCGGCCGGGTGTCCGGCGGAGGACGTCCCGAACGGGCCCGTACGACCCCCCGGCGACCCGGTGGCGCGAACGCGCGAGGGTCGTACGCCGGACACGGGAACCGGCCCCGACGAGGGAAGAAGTGATCCTCGGGCAACCAATTCGCGCCGTCGCGGGCGGGGTTGATAAACGGTCGAATGGCCGGTCGGAAGGCATCCGGGAGCGCGTACGGGAGGCGGTATTCCGGACAAGGCAAGGGCGCCACGCCGGTTACACGGAGAAAGTCGGCGCCGTTGTTGTTGCGGGAGTGTTAAGTGCCCGTGGAGGGCCCTGAGTCCGCCCGGGAGGCCGTCCGGAATTGCGCGGGGAAGGGCGGCCCGACAGTCTTTTTTCGGCCCGGGGCCGTCCGCCGTGCCCGCATCACGCGCCGGGGGTGCCTCTTTCGCACCCGGCGGGCGCCCGACTCGACTGCGGCGACGGCTCCCTCTGGGCGCCCTGGGGCGGCCGGGTCTGGTGCGGCGTCAGATTCTTGTGCGGCGGCCGGTCCCTCTGCGGCGCCCCGGGGCGGCCGGGTCTGGTGCGGCGGTCGGTTTCCCTGTGGTGGCCGAGGCCGCTGAGGCGACCGGCGCGGTGCTGGCTGTCGGTACCCGTCGCCTGTCGGTCGGCATCCGTCGGTCGGCCCCTGTCGGTCGGCTCCCGCCTGTCGGCTCCTCAGGCCGGTAACCGTCGGCCGGTTCGTGTCGGTCGGGCCGGGGGCGGGTAGACGGCACGCGCGAGGCGCCTTCCGGGGCCGGCGGGGCGCCGGCGGCCTCTTGGGGCTGGCGGCGCGGGTGCCTCCCCGGCTAGGTTCGCGGGCGTCTGACATGAACACAGGGAGTGTGAATGCGCAAGGCGCTGAGATGGCTGCTGTCCCTCGTGCTGCTCGTCGGCACGCTGGGCGTGGCCGGTGCGGCAACAGCCGCCGACGGGAACGCGGGATCCGCGGCCCCCGACATCAAGGACCGCATCCTCGCCATCCCGGGGATGAGCCTGATCGAGGAGAAGCCGTACCCCGGTTACCGATACTTCGTCCTCAACTACACCCAGCCCGTCGACCACAAGCGACCGTCGAAGGGCACCTTCAAGCAGCGCCTCACGCTGCTGCACAAGGACACCACCCGTCCCACCGTGTTCTTCACGAGCGGGTACGGCGTGTCCACCAACCCCGGCCGCAGTGAGCCGACCCGGATCATCGACGGCAACCAGGTCTCACTGGAGTACCGCTTCTTCACGCCGTCCCGGCCCGAGCCGGCCGACTGGAAGACGCTCGACTACGAGCAGGCCGCGGCCGACCAGCACCGTATCTTCGGCGCGTTCAAGAAGATCTACCCGAAGAAGTGGCTCGCCACCGGTGGCTCGAAGGGCGGCATGACCGCCACGTACTACGAGCGCTTCCACCCGAAGGACATGGACGGCGTCGTCGCCTACGTCGCACCCAACGACGTGGTGAACAAGGAGGACTCCGCCTACGACCGCTTCTTCGAGAAGGTCGGCACCGCGGAGTGCCGCGCCAAGCTCAACGCCGTGCAGCGCGAGGCGCTGGTCCGGCGTGAGCCGCTGGAGAAGATGTACACGGACTGGGCCGAGGCCGAGGGCGCGACCTTCACCACCGTCGGCACGCTCGACAAGGCGTACGAGGCCGTGGTCCTGGACTTCGTCTGGGCCTTCTGGCAGTACAGCCTGGAGAGCGACTGCGAGAGCATCCCGCCGGCCACCGCGTCGGACGAGGAGATCTACAACATCATCGACGCGATCTCCGGGTTCTCCTTCTACACCGACCAGGGTCTCTCCACGTACACGCCGTACTACTACCAGGCGGGTACCGAACTGGGCGCGCCCACCGTCAAGCTGCCCCACCTGGGCAACCTGAGCCGCTACGGCTACCAGCCGCCGCGGAACTTCGTGCCGCGCGAGATCCCCATGACGTTCCGTCCGTGGGAGATGGCGTCGGTCGACAACTGGGTCCGCCACCACGCGAACCGCATGATGTTCGTCTACGGCGAGAACGACCCGTGGGGTGCGGAGCGCTTCCGTCCCGGCCACGGCGCGAAGGACAGCCACGTGTTCACCGCGCCCGGTGCCAACCACGGCGCCAACGTCGCGGGTCTCGTGCCCGACGAGAACGCCAAGGCCACGGCCCGCATTCTCGACTGGGCGGGCGTCGCACCGGCGGCCGTGCAGCAGGACGCCGCGAAGGCGAAGCCGCTGGCGGCGTTCGACGCGAAGCTCGACAAGCGCGACATGGAGCGGATGCCGACACTGCGTCAGTAGTCAGTAGTCAGTAGTCAGCAGTCGGCAGTTCGTGGGGGCCGGTGGCCCGTGAGGTCACCGGCCCGTGAGCGGCAACCGCCACCGGCGCAAACTAGGGGGGCGCACCGGTGGCGGTGTGCTGCCCGGCCGCAGAGCGGCCTGGAGAGGGGAGCCGGCGATCGTAGCCAGTGAGCACGAGGGCCGACACCGCGCTGCGGAATGTCGACGGGAGCACATGCCGTAGGACGCGCGGGCGGCGCACCGGGTTCCCGGGAAGTGAAGATTCCGCCGTTTTCCCGGAAAAGGGGCGTTACGGCCGGAGAATCCGGTGCGGCCGTCCCCGAGGAGCGGAACAACCGCCTTCCCGTCAAGGGGCGTTCCCCGTCACCGGCCGGTCGCGGCGCGCCCCGCCCGTTGTTTCGACCTGACCCCGCCACCCGGGACCGCGACCCTCCGTCGGCGGGTACTACCCTCCTCGCCCATGACCGCAACGGAACCCGACTTCATCCGTGACACCCGGGCCGGCTACGACGCCATCGCGGCCGACTACGCCGAACTTGTCAGGTCCGCCCCGGAACACGACCCGCTGGGACGGGCGATGCTCGGCACCTTCGCGGAGTACGTACGGACCGACGGCGGCGGCCCCGTGGTCGAGATCGGCAGCGGACCCGGCCAGATGACCGCCCATCTGCACACGCTCGGACTCGACATCTCCGGCATCGACCTGTCGCCCGTGATGGTCGCGATGGCCCGCCGGACCTACCCCGAACTGCGGTTCGAGGAAGGGTCCATGACCGGTCTCGCCCTCCCCGACGGCGCTCTCGCCGGGCTCGTCGCCTGGTACTCGATCATCCACATCGTCCCGGAGAGACTCCCCGACGTCTTCGCGCAGTTCCACCGGGTGCTGGCCCCCGGCGGCCGGCTGCTGCTCGCCTTCCAGGTCGGCGACGAGCCCCGGCACTACGACGAGGCGTTCGGCCACCCCGTCAACCTGGACTTCCGGAGGCTGTCTCCCGACCGGGTCCTCGATCTGCTGGAGCGGGCCGGATTCCGGCCGACCGCCCGTCTCCTGCGTGAGCCGTACGAGACGGACCCGACACCGCACGCCCTCGTCCTGGCCCGCAAGCCGCTCCCGGAGCCCGGGACCCAGGGTCTGTCGTCTGGATCTCGCCGGGCTCGCGTGCCCCGGCACCACGCCTCGCCGCCGTTGACAGCACCGGAGGGAGGTACGGCCTCCGCCGTGCCTCCCTCCTCCGCCGTGCGATCCACGGCACCACCGTGGCATCGGCCGCTGACGCGGCGGGCGCTCACCGATCCGGCCTGATCCGAACGACAGACCCTGGGCCGGCCGCACGACATCCCCCGGCGCCCGCGACCTCCATGGCCGCCGGGCCACCGGCGCCGACGCCGTCACCTGGCCTGTGCGAGCAGCTCCTCCAGATGCGCGCGCCCGGCGGTCAGCAGACCGGGCAGGTCGGGGGCGTCCGGGTACCAGCGCTTCTCGTACTCCCAGCACAGCCACCCGTCGTCCCCGTCCCCGGCGTACAGCCCGACGCACTCGCCCAACGGCAGCACCCCCGCGCCCAGCGGCAGCGGAGTCGTGTCGTCGGCCGACGCGATGTCCTTCACCTGGACGTAGCCGAGGTGCGGCGACAGCGAGGCGTGGCTGGTGACGGGGCGCTCCCCGCCGAGCCAGGTGTGCATGACGTCCCAGATCGCCCCCACCTGCGGATGACCGACCAGCCCCAGGACCCGCATCGCGTCGGCGCCCGTGCGGTGGGAGTCGTGGGTCTCCAGGAGGATCCGTACGCCCGACTCGGCGGCCAGCGGCGCCGCCGCGGCCAGCCGGCGGGCGGCCGTCGCGTCGGCGGCCTCGGGGTCCTGCTCGCCGCCGCCCGGGAAGACACGTACGTACGGCGCGCCCAGGTCGCGCGCCAGCAGGACCAGGTCGTCCAGCTCCCGGCCCTTCGACTGCTCGTCCGCGTCCTCGGCCGCCACGCGCGCGTAGCCCGCGACAGTCAGGATGCGGATTCCGTGCCGGGCGAACTCCTCGACCACGGAAGCCCGTTCCCGGGCGTCGAGACCGGTGTGTACGGGCTCCTCCGGGTGGGCGCGCAACTCCACGCCCTGGTAGCCGGTCCGGGCGGCGAGCGCGGCGACCTCGGGGATCGGCAGACCGGGGACACCGAGGGTCGAGAAGGCGAGGTTCACTCCGTGGTTCCTTTCACGAGGGGAGTCCGGCGAGGGACCCGTCGACGGGCGGGGGCCGCCGCTCCTGTCCGGCCGGTCCTGCCCCGGCCGGGTCCGGTCCATTCCGGGGAACGGCTCCGTACGGCGGACACGTACACGGACGCGGACCCGCGCCCACGTGCCGGACGAGGCCGTGCCCGCGCGTACGGCTTCCGGTCGGCGGCGAGGGCGACATCGGGGCACGGCACCACCTCCCGTTACCCCGCATCGCCGGGGTCACCCACCGTCACCGTGCCTCATTCGCCCGGCCGGGCCCACAGCCACGTCCGAGAAGGGCGCCGTCACGGCTCCGACGGTCGACAGCGCCTGCGGTCAACTCCGCAGA
The DNA here is from genome assembly GCF_036327775.1 of Streptomyces sp. NBC_01498. Classification (NCBI taxonomy): domain Bacteria; kingdom Bacillati; phylum Actinomycetota; class Actinomycetes; order Kitasatosporales; family Streptomycetaceae; genus Streptomyces; species Streptomyces sp. NBC_01498. The sequence goes on from NZ_CP109598.1 coordinate 4,893,491, forward strand.
GCGGACCGGGCTGCTAGACCGCCCGGCACCGGCGCTCGGGCGGCGCGTCACGGCCCCTTCGGAGCTCAGCTCCGGGTCCATGCCCGGCTCCACGCCCCAGGGCCGCACCCGGGACCCCCGCCGTCACGGCCCCACGGTCAACGCCCCGGACCGCTCCGTGCGGCCCAACACCCCGAACCACCGCACGACACCGGGGACGGCCCGCCGCATCCTCTCCGGGCTCGGCTCCGGAACGGACCCGTCCCAGCCCTCTCCGGGCTCAGCTCCGGGGCGGCGCCGTCGAGGCCCGTGCCATCAGCTCCGCGGTGATCGTCGCGATCCCGCCGGGCGGGGGTGCCTCCGCCCCCATCGCCAGCCGGCCGGCCCGCGCACCCGCCTCATGAAGAGGCAGCCGTACGGTCGTCAGCGCCGGCACCGCGTCGACCGAGAAGGGCAGGTCGTCGAAGCCCGCCACCGAGACGTCCTCGGGAATGCGCAGCCCCCGGTCGCGCACCGCCGCGCACGCGCCCAGCGCCACCGTGTCGTTCGCCGCGACCACCGCCGTCAGATCCGGCGCGCGCCGCAGCAGTTCCAGCGTCGCCTCGTAGCCCGACCGCCGGTCGTAGGGGCCGTGGACCGTCAGCGGGCCCTGGTCCTCCGTCAGGCCGGCGGCCGTCAGGGCCGTCTGGTGTCCCTCCAGCCGGTGCCGGGTCGTGGTGCGCTCGGCCGGGCCCGCGACGTATCCGATCCTCCGGTGTCCCAGGGCGATCAGATGCTCGGTGAGCCGCCGCCCGCCGCCCCGGTTGTCGAAGGCCAGCGACGCGAGGACCGCGCTGCTGCCCGGCAGCGGGGGCCGCCCGCACAGCACCACCCGTGTCCCGGCGTCGGCGAGCCTGGTCAGCTTGGCCGACATCGCCGCGATGTGCGTAGGGTCCTCCAGGGCGCCCCCGGTGAGGATCACGGCGGCGGCCCGCTGACGCTGGAGGAGGGTGAGATAGCGCAGTTCGCGCTCCGGGGAGGCGCCCGTGTTGCAGACGACGGCGAGCTTCTCGCCCCCGGCCCGGCCCGTCCCCTCCTGACCGCCGATCTCCGTCTGCGCGGCCCCCGCCATGATCCCGAAGAACGGGTCGGCGATGTCGTTGACCAGGATGCCGATCAGGTCGGACGTGGCGGCGGCGAGCGAACTGGCAGGCCCGTTGAGCACGTAGTCCAACTCGTCGACCGCCCGCAGTACCCGCTCCCTGGTGGAGGTGGCGACCGGGTAGTTCCCGTTCAGCACACGGGAGACGGTCGCGGGTGACACCCGGGCGCGCGCCGCCACATCGGCCAGGGTGATCGTCATCGGGTTCCTCCGGATGGTGGGTGTGGCGGTGGATCGGGGCCGGACCCTTGTCCGGTCGCTTTCGGCAGGCTAGCTTCATATCCTATAGAAAGCGCTTGCTACGGCCGTATGGAGGGAACTTCGTGACACGCAGGACAGTGCGGATCGCCATGAACGGCGTCACGGGGCGGATGGGCCACCGGCAGCATCTGGTGCGTTCCGTCCTCGCGATCCGTGAGCAGGGCGGACTGGACCTCGGCGACGGGGACCTGCTCTGGCCCGAGCCCGTTCTCGTCGGCCGCCGCGAGCACGCCCTCCGGGAGATCGCCGAACGGCACGGCCTCACCGAGTGGTCCACCGACCTCGACACCGTCCTGGCCGACGACACCGTCGACATCTACTTCGACGCGCAGGTCACCTCCGCGCGCGTGGAGGCAGTCAAGAAGGCACTGGCCGCCGGGAAGCACATCTACGTGGAGAAGCCGACCGCGACCGACCTCGAAGGGGCCCTCGACCTGGCCCGTCTCGCGCGGAGCGCCGGCGTCCGCCACGGCGTCGTCCAGGACAAGATCTTCCTGCCGGGGCTGCTGAAGCTGAAGCGACTCGTAGACGGCGGCTTCTTCGGCGAGATCCTCTCCGTAAGAGGCGAGTTCGGCTACTGGGTCTTCGAGGGCGACTGGCAGGCGCCGCAGCGCCCCTCCTGGAACTACCGGAGTGAGGACGGCGGCGGCATCACCGTCGACATGTTCCCGCACTGGGAGTACGTGTTGCACGAGCTGTTCGGCCGGGTCACCTCCGTCTCCGCGCACATCACCACGCACGTGCCGCGCCGCTGGGACGAGAGCGGCAAGCCGTACGAGGCCACCGCCGACGACGCCGCCTACGGGATCTTCGAACTGGAGGGCGGCGTCGTCGCGCAGATCAACTCCTCCTGGACGGTGCGGGTCAACCGGGACGAGCTGGTCGAGTTCCAGGTCGACGGCACCCACGGCTCGGCCGTCGCCGGACTGCGCCGCTGCCGGGTCCAGCACCGGGGCGCCACCCCCAAGCCCGTCTGGAACCCGGATCTGGCCGTCACGGAGTCCTTCCGCGACCAGTGGCAGGAGATCCCGGACAACGCCGAGTTCGACAACGGCTTCAAGGCGCAGTGGGAGTTGTTCCTGCGTCATGTCGCCCTCGGCGAGCCCTACCGCTGGGACCTCCTCGCCGGCGCGCGGGGCGTCCAGCTCGCCGAACTCGGCCTCAGGTCCTCCTCCCAGGGACGTCGCCTCACGGTGCCGGAGCTGTCGCTGTGACCACCCGGACCACCGCCGCCGCACCACCGCCCGGCGCGTCCTCCGTAAGGAGCCCGGCGCTCCGGCTCCCGGACGCGGACGGCACGCTGCGCGCGTACCGTCCCCGCCGTGAACCGGCCCCCTTCCTCAGGAGGCCGACCGACGGCGTCCCTCTCGTCTCCCGTACGGTCTTCGCCGCCGCGCACGTCGTGGCCGACCCGTACGCCGACAGCGGCCCCGGGGCGCCGGCCGCCGTCGACTGGGACACCACGCTCGCCTTCCGCCGCCACCTGTGGGAACGGGGCCTCGGGGTGGCCGAGGCCATGGACACCGCGCAGCGCGGCATGGGCCTGGACTGGGCGGGCGCCGCCGAGCTGATCCGCCGCTCGGCGGCGGAGGCCCGCGCGGAGGGCGGCTCGCTGGTGTGCGGGGCGGGCACCGACCAGCTCGCCCCGGGGACGCGTTCCCTGGCGGAGGTGCGGGCCGCGTACGAGGAGCAGCTGGCACTCGTCGAGGACACCGGTTCACGGGCCGTCCTGATGGCCTCACGGGCGCTCGCCGGCGCGGCCGGGGGCCCCGAGGACTATCTGGCCCTCTACGGCCATCTGCTGCGCCAGGCGGACGAACCCGTCGTCCTGCACTGGCTCGGCCCGATGTTCGATCCCGAACTGGACGGTTACTGGGGCAGTACCGACCTCGACGCGGCCACCGAGACGTTCCTCCAGGTCGTCTCGGAGCATCCGGACAAGGTCGACGGCGTCAAGGTCTCGCTGCTGGACGCGCGTCGCGAGGTCGACCTCCGTCGGAGGCTGCCGCGCGGGGTGCGCTGCTACACGGGCGACGACTTCCACTACCCGGAGCTGATCGCGGGCGACGAACGCGGCTTCAGCCACGCCCTGCTGGGTGTCTTCGACCCGCTCGCCCCGGTGGCCGCCGAGGCCGTACGCGTCCTGGACACCGGCGACACGGAGGGCTTCCGGGAACTGCTCGACCCCACCGTCGAGCTGTCCCGCCACCTCTTCGGCGCCCCCACCCGCTTCTACAAGACGGGCGTCGTGTTCCTCGCCTGGCTGGCCGGGCACCAGGACCACTTCGCCATGGTCGGCGGCCTCCAGTCGGCCCGTTCCCTGCCGCACCTCGCGCGCGCGTACGAACTGGCCGACGGGCTCGGCCTGTTCCCGGACCCGGCGGTGGCCGAGGCCCGCATGAGGTCCCTGCTCGGGGTGTACGGGGTGGACCAGTGACCCACGCCTCCGACGCGCCCGACGCCCCCGACACGCCCGGACCGCCGCGTGGCCTCGCCCGGTTCAGCATCAACCAGATGACGGTCAAACAGCTCACCCTCCCCGAACTGACCGAGGCGTGCGTCCGCCTCGGTGTACCGGGCGTGGGGCTGTGGCGCGAGCCGGTACGGGCGTACGGCACCGAGGCCGCCGCCGCACTCGTACGCGACGCCGGGCTGACCGTCACCACCCTGTGCCGGGGCGGATTTCTCACCGCGAGCGATCCGGCGGCGCGGGAAGAGGCCCTGGACGACAACCGCGCGGCCGTCGACGAGGCCGTGACGCTGGGCACCGACACCCTGGTCCTGGTGTCGGGCGGGCTGCCGCCCGGCAGCCGCGACCTGCACGGGGCGCGTGAGCGGATCGCGGACGCGCTCGCCGTACTGGCGCCGTACGCCGGGGAGCGCGGAGTGCGGCTGGCGATCGAGCCGTTGCACCCGATGTACGCCTCCGACCGCTGTGTCGTCTCCACGCTCGACCAGGCGCTGGAACTGGCGGAACGTTTCCCGGCCGAGCAGGTCGGGGTCGTCGTGGACACCTACCACGTCTGGTGGGACGACCGGGCCCCGGCGGCGGTCGCCAGGGCGGCGGGCCGGATCCACTCCTTCCAACTGGCCGACTGGACCACGCCGTTGCCCGCCGGGGTGCTGAACGGGCGGGGCCTGATCGGCGACGGCGCGATCGACCTGCGGGCCTGGCGCGAACGGGTCGACGCGGCCGGGTACGACGGACCGGTCGAGGTGGAACTCTTCAACGACGCGCTGTGGGCGCGGGACGGCGCGGAGCTGCTGGCCGAGGTGGCGGAGCGGTATGTGAAGCACGCGCTGTGAGGGGCCGGGACACGAGCCCGGAACAACTGTCGGCAACCGTGCAACCCTTTGGGGGTGACGGCTGTCGTACAGGGTGTCAAGGCTTCCGGGGAGGGGTCCGGGGGGATCGGGAAGCCTTGTTCGGAGGGGGGAGCGCGTGGGGCCCGGTCGGTGGACCGGGCCCCTGAGGCTTTTCCGGGCACGGGCACGGGCACGGGCACGGAACGGCGCGCGCCGGGGAGTTGTCCACAGGGCGGTTGTCCACAGGGCGCGCGGACTGTCGGACCCGGGCGGTAGCGTCGGATCATGTCCAACCTGGCCGTGCTCGAAGGCGTTCTTGAGCGGATCACGTACAGCAACGAGGAGAACGGCTACACCGTCGCCCGTGTCGACACCGGCCGGGGCGCCGATCTGCTCACCGTGGTCGGCTCGCTCCTCGGCGCGCAGCCGGGCGAGTCCCTGCGGATGGAGGGCCGTTGGGCCTCGCACCCGCAGTACGGCAAACAGTTCACGGTCGAGAATTACACGACGGTCCTGCCGGCGACCATCCAGGGCATCCGCCGCTATCTCGGCTCCGGCCTGATCAAGGGAATCGGCCCGCGCATCGCCGAGCGGATCGTCGAGCACTTCGGTGTCGACACCCTGGAGATCATCGAGAAGGAGCCCGCGCGGCTGGTCGAGGTGCCCGGCCTCGGCCCGAAGCGGACGAAGATGATCGGCGCCGCCTGGGAGGAGCAGAAGGCCATCAAGGAAGTCATGATCTTCCTTCAGGGCGTCGGCGTCTCCACCTCGATCGCGGTCCGCATCTACAAGAAGTACGGCGACGCCTCGATCTCCGTCGTACGGAACGAGCCCTACCGGCTGGCGGCCGACGTCTGGGGCATCGGCTTCCTCACCGCCGACCGCATCGCCCAGGCCGTGGGCATCCCGCACGACAGCCCGGACCGCGCCAAGGCCGGACTCCAGTACGCGCTCAGCCAGTCCACCGACCAGGGCCACTGCTTCCTTCCCGAGGAGCAGCTCATCTCGGACGCGGTGAAGCTTCTCCAGGTCGACACCGGTCTGGTCATCGACTGCCTGGCCGAACTCGCCGCCGAGGACGAGGGAGTCGTCCGGGAGAAGGTGCCGGGCCCCGACGGGGGCGAGCCGGTCACCGCCGTCTATCTGGTGCCCTTCCACCGCGCCGAACTGTCGCTGTCCGCACAGCTGCTGCGGTTGCTGCGGGCCGGGGAGGACCGGATGCCCGCCTTCCAGGACGTCGTCTGGGAGAAGGCCCTGCCCTGGCTCGCGGGCCGTACGGGAGCCGAGCTGGCCCCCGAGCAGGAGGCGGCGGTGCGGCTCGCCCTCACCCGTAAGGTCGCCGTCCTGACCGGCGGGCCGGGCTGCGGCAAGTCCTTCACGGTCCGCTCGATCGTGGAGCTGGCCAAGGCCAAGAAGGCCAAGGTGGTGCTGGCGGCGCCCACCGGCCGCGCGGCCAAGCGCCTCGCGGAGCTGACCGGCGCCGAGGCGTCCACGGTTCACCGGCTGCTGGAGCTCAAGCCGGGCGGGGACGCCGCGTACGACCGGGACCGGCCGCTCGACGCCGATCTGGTCGTCGTCGACGAGGCGTCGATGCTGGATCTGCTGCTCGCCAACAAACTCGCGAAGGCCGTGGCACCCGGTGCGCATCTGCTGCTCGTCGGGGATGTCGACCAACTGCCGTCGGTGGGCGCCGGGGAGGTGCTGCGGGACCTGCTGGCGGAAGGCGGGCCGGTGCCGCAGGTGCGGCTGACCCGGATCTTCCGGCAGGCCCAGCAGTCGGGCGTGGTCACCAACGCGCACCGGATCAACTCCGGGGTCCAGCCGCTCACCCAGGGCCTGAGCGACTTCTTCCTCTTCGTGGAGGACGACACGGAGGAGGCCGGGAAGCTGACGGTGGATGTCGCGGCCCGCCGCATCCCCGCCACCTTCGGGCTCGACCCGCGGCGCGACATCCAGGTACTGGCGCCCATGCACCGGGGCCCGGCCGGCGCGGGCACGCTCAACGGCCTGCTCCAGCAGGCCATCACCCCCGCCCGGCCCGAGCTGCCGGAGAAGCGGCTCGGCGGGCGGGTCTTCCGGGTCGGCGACAAGGTGACCCAGATCCGCAACAACTACGACAAGGGCCGGAACGGGGTCTTCAACGGCACGGTCGGGGTCGTGACCTCGCTGAACCTGGACGACCAGTGCCTGACGGTGCGGACGGACGAGGACGAGGACGTGCCGTACGACTTCGACGAGCTGGACGAGCTGGCGCACGCGTACGCGGTGACGATCCACCGCTCCCAGGGCAGCGAGTATCCGGCGGTGGTCGTCCCGGTCACCACGGGCGCCTGGATGATGCTCCAGCGGAATCTGCTGTACACGGCGGTGACCCGGGCCAAGAAGCTCGTCGTCCTGGTCGGCTCCCGGAAGGCGATAGGCCAGGCGGTACGTACGGTCTCGGCCGGCCGCCGCTTCACCGCCCTCGACCACCGGCTCTCGGGCAGCCTCCGGCCCGCCGCCCTCTGAGCGGGCCTCGCCGATCGCCGACCAGTGACCGCCGACCGCCCACCGGCGCCCACCGGTGATCGGCGCCCGCCGTCGATCACCGACCGCCGTCGGTCGGCGGCGCGGGTCGAGTGCGCCGGAGCGAGAGCCGGGCGCGGTCGCGGAGCCGCCCGCGTGGGTGTGTTCGGGCGGAATGCCCCGCCCGAACGAGTGCCCGGCGCATCCAATGCCCACCCCGGACTTTCGGAACCGGGGCGAACGGGGCAGGATGTGGAAGTTCGCGGCACTCAGTGCCGCGAATAGGCCCAATGGTCGACCCCGAGTGCACTCTCCTGAGCCAAATGGGGGATGGTAGAGACAGTCAGGGCACCTCGAAGAAGAGGCACTACGTCGGTGAGGGATGACGTGAGCGACAACTCTGTAGTACTGCGGTACGGCGATGGCGAGTACACCTACCCGGTGATCAACAGCACCGTCGGCGACGAAGGCTTCGACATCGGGAAGCTGCGGGCCCAGACCGGCCTGGTGACACTGGACAGCGGCTACGGCAACACGGCCGCCTACAAATCCGGTATCACCTATCTCGACGGTGAGCAGGGCATCCTCCGCTACCGCGGCTACCCCATCGAGCAACTGGCCGAGAGCTCGACCTTCCTCGAGGTGGCCTACCTGCTCATCAACGGTGAACTCCCGAAGGTCGACGAGCTGTCGTCCTTCCGCAACGAGATCACCCAGCACACCCTGCTCCACGAGGACGTGAAGCGTTTCTTCGACGGCTTCCCCCGGGACGCGCACCCGATGGCGATGCTGTCCTCCGTGGTCAGCGCGCTGTCGACGTTCTACCAGGACAGCCACAACCCGTTCGACGAGAAGCAGCGCCACCTCTCCACGATCCGGCTGCTGGCCAAGCTGCCGACGATCGCGGCGTACGCGTACAAGAAGTCGATCGGCCACCCCTTCGTCTACCCGCGCAACGACCTCGGGTACGTCGAGAACTTCCTGCGGATGACGTTCTCCGTTCCCGCCCAGGAGTACGACCTGGACCCGGTCGTCGTCTCGGCCCTGGACAAGCTGCTGATCCTGCACGCGGACCACGAGCAGAACTGCTCGACCTCCACCGTGCGCCTGGTCGGCTCGTCGCAGGCGAACATGTTCGCCTCGATCTCCGCCGGCATCAGCGCCCTCTGGGGTCCGCTGCACGGCGGCGCCAACCAGTCGGTCCTGGAGATGCTCGAAGGCATCCAGGCCAACGGCGGCGATGTCGACTCCTTCATCCGCAAGGTGAAGAACAAGGAGGACGGCGTCCGTCTGATGGGCTTCGGCCACCGCGTCTACAAGAGCTTCGACCCCCGGGCGAAGATCATCAAGGCGGCGGCGCACGATGTCCTCTCGGCGCTCGGCAAGTCCGACGAGCTGCTCGACATCGCGCTGAAGCTGGAGGAGCACGCGCTGTCGGACGACTACTTCGTCTCGCGCAACCTCTACCCGAACGTGGACTTCTACACGGGTCTGATCTACCGGGCCATGGGCTTCCCGACCGAGATGTTCACCGTGCTCTTCGCGATCGGCCGGCTCCCCGGCTGGATCGCCCAGTGGCACGAGATGATCAAGGAGCCCGGTTCCCGGATCGGCCGTCCGCGCCAGATCTACACCGGCGAGGTCCTGCGCGACTTCGTTCCCGTCGAGAGCCGCTGAGCCCTCGGCCCCGCCGGGTCCCGCGCGGTCCCTTCGAGGGCGCCGCGCGCCGGACCCGGTACGCGTGACGGGCTCCGGGTCCCGCACGGCAGAACAACAGAAAGCGCCCCGCCTCCGATCCCCCCACGGGTCGGGTGAGCGGGGCGCTTCCCATATCCCCGGTGCGGATTCCCCCCACGGGATCCGGGCCGGGCGTCTGCGGTGCCGGCAGAAGCCAGTTCCACGCGGTCTGCCGGGGTACGTACGAACCAGGGGGGCCGCTCAAAGCTCCCCAGCTGCACGTCCCCCGGCCAACGCTTGCCTGAGACATCCCCCAAGACATCTCATGAACGTCCCCCAAGACGTTCTCGGCATCGCCTCTTAGACTCGCGAGCTGCCCGGATGGTTACCCCTCAATCTATGTGATCTGGATCTCTTTGTGAAGGTCCTGTGCCTCATGTGAAGGAGCGGGGGCGCAAAGTGTCGGTTACTACGACAACAGACGAAAACATCGTCCGCCGAGTTTTCCGGTCGGATCGCTGACCAGCGCTTTTGTCGGGGCCGTTCGGACGGCGGCGGTCGGAGTCGGCCGGAAAAGCGGCGGGGCCGCCCGGCGTCGGCGAAGAAAATCTTTTCGCGTACGGCAACCGGCGACCCCGGGCGGCCCGGCGGACCCTCTCCGGCGCGGTCGTTCAGGACCGGCCGGACAGCTCGTAACCCGCCTCGTCGACCGCCGCGCGTACGGCGTCCTCGTCCAGCGGGACCTGCGAGACCACCGTCACCCGGCCGGTGGCGGCCTCCGCCTTCACCGAGGTCACACCCGTCAGCGCGGAGAGTTCGTCGGTGACGGCGCCTTCGCAGTGGCCGCACGTCATGCCGGTGACCTCGTACACGGTGGTCACCTCGGCCGCCGCGCCGGCCGCCGCCGTCTCCGCCCCGGCGGTGCCGTCGTGGCAGGAGCCCCCGGGCGAGCAGCAGGAGCCGGCGGGCCGGGCGGTCTGGCCGTGTTCCGTCTGGGTCGTCGTCTCTGCTGCCATGGGGTTCTCCTCCGGGGGTGGGCGTGCGGAACGGGCGCGTCGCGGGGAGCGCGGCTGGGTGTCGCGGGTCCCGGCCTGTCGAGGATATACCCCTAGGGGGTATGAAGGCGAGTCGTGGACCGCCACCCGGTCCGCTGCGGCGGGTGCCGCCGCCGGTCGCGGGGGGAGATCAGTGCTCCGGGGCCGCCTCCGCCCGGGGGCGGCAGTGCGGAAGCGCGTCGCCCACCAGGGGGTCCAGATAGCGGAACATGGCGGTCTTCAGCTCCCGTACGTACGCCTCCCGCTCCTCGCCCTCGTGCGACAGGATCAGATCGAGGCCACCCTTGAACAGGACGAAGATGAAGTCCGCCGTCCTGGCGCGCTCGGCCGGCGGGGTGCCGGGGAGATAGTCCCCGAGGATCTCCTGGACCCGCACGAGCACCGTGGAGTGCAGGGTGTCGTGCTCCTCGGCCACCCGTCCGGGGACCTCCGACCCGTGCATCAGGACGCTGAACGCCGGGTTCTCGCAGTTGAAGGTGATCAGCGGATCGAGTATCGCCTCCAGCATCTCGGGGAGCGGCAGATTCAGATGGGCGGGGGTGAACGCCCGGCCGTACGTGGTCCGCCAGCGGGTCAGGAGGACATCGCCCAGCTCGACCGCGATGGCTTCCTTGTTCGGGAAGAACTGGTAGAGCGTGCCGGGTGAGACCCCGGCCTCGCGGGCGATGGAGTTGGTGCTCGCCGCCGTGTAGCCGCTGGCGCAGAAGACGCGGCCCGCGGCTTCGAGGAGCTGGGCGATACGGCGCTCGCCGCGGGCCTGGCGGCGGCGCGGCCTGCCCGTGCCGTCGGCCGCGTCCTCGTCCTTGGCCGCGCTGTCCTGGACGCCTCGCTCCACGGCTCCGCCTCTCCTCGCTTCCGGCACGTGAACCTCCAGGATCCCTCGATCGGTGGGTGTCGATTGACAAACGCGAGTGGTCGCTCGCATTCTTGTCCAATGCGAGCGATCGCTCGTGTTTGCCACTCCACGGCAGTCGCCGACCCGTGCCCCGGGTCACGGTGAAGGGGACACCGCACCATGTCCGACGTCAACGGTAGGTCGAGAACCGGCGGCTGGACCCGGTTCGTCACGGCGCGTCCACGGCTCTCGCTGCTGGCCGCCCTGGTGATCACGGCGCTGGCCGTCCTCGCGGGGAGCGGGGTCGGCGACCGGATGGGCAGCGGTGGCTGGCAGGACCCGGCCGCCTCGTCCTCGTACGCCACACAGGCGCTGGAGCGCGAGTTCCCCGCCTCCCAGCCGAATCTCCTGCTGCTCGTCGACGCGGGAGCCCGGGGGGTGGACGATCCCGCCGTCGCCGCCGAGGCCCGCCGGCTCACCGAGCTGCTGGCCGCCGAGAAGGGCGTGACGGGCGTCGGGTCGTACTGGCAGACGCGGGCGCCCGCGCTGCGCGCCGAGGACGGGAGCGAGGCGCTGATCGCCGCCAGGATCCTCGGGGAGGAGAAGGAGGCCGGCGAGACCCTGGAGCGGATAGCCCCCGAGTTGCGCGGCACACAGGGGGTGTTGGAGGTCTCCGTCGGCGGACCGGTCGCCGTCCGGCACGAGATGCAGACCACCATCCAGGAGGATCTGCTGCGGGCCGAGCTGATCGCGCTTCCGGTCACACTCGTCCTGCTCGTGATGGTCTTCGGCAGCGCGGTCGCCGCCCTGCTCCCGCTGGGGATCGGGATCGTCGCCATCCTCGGGACCAACGCCGTGCTGCGCGGCATCACCGAGTTCACGGACGTCTCGGTCTTCGCGCAGAACCTCACCACGGCCCTGGGGCTCGGACTGGCCGTGGACTACGCGCTGTTCATCGTGCGCCGATTCCGGGAGGAGCTGGCCGAGGGCGCGGAAGTGCGGGACGCGGTGGGCACCACGCTGCGCACGGCGGGCCGGACGGTGCTGTTCTCCGCGCTGACGGTGGCGGTGTCACTCGCGGCGATGCTGGTCTTCCCGCAGTACTTCCTGCGCTCGTTCGCCTACGCCGGGATGGCGGTGGTGCTGCTCGCCGCGGCGGCGGCGCTGATCCTGCTGCCGGCCGCGCTCACGCTGCTCGGGCACCGGGTCAACTCGTTCGATCTGCGGCGGCTGTTCACCCGGCGGCGCGGGCGTCCCGCCGCCACCGTCGGTACGGCCGCCGGGTCCGGACCGGGAACGCCGGCGGACGAGGGCGGCGGCTGGGGACGGACGGCCGTCCTGGTGATGCGCCGCGCTCCGCTCTTCGCCGTCGCGACGGCCACGGGTCTGGTGCTGCTCGGACTGCCCTTCCTGGGCGTCACGTTCGGCACCGCCGACGACCGGCAACTGCCCGCCGACGCCGAGGCCCGAGTCGTCCAGGAAGACATCAGGAGCGGCTTCCCCGGCAGCCCCGGAGGCGGGCTGGAGGTGCTGGGCGAAGGCGCGGCCACCGAGGCCGAGTACGCGGACTACCGCGCGCGGGTGGCCAAACTGCCGGGCGTGCTGCGGGTCGAGGGGCCGGTCGTCTCCGGCGACCACGCGTACTTCACGGTGCAGCCGCGCGGTGAGGCGGTGGGCGCGGACGCCCAACGGCTGGTGGGTGAACTGCGCGCCGAGCCCGCCGCGTTCGACACCTCCGTCACCGGCACGGCCGCCGTGCTGGTCGATTCGAAGGACTCCATAGCGGACCGGCTGCCACTGGCCGGGGCCGTCATCGTCGTCGTGACCCTGCTGCTGGTCTTCCTGCTCACCGGCAGCGTCCTCATACCGATCCAGGCGGTGGCGCTCAACGCGCTCAGTCTCACCGCGATGTTCGGGGCGGTCGTCTGGGTCTTCCAGGACGGCCACCTGTCAGGGCTGCTCGGCTTCACACCCACGGGCGACATAGAGACGACGCTTCCGGTGCTGATGTTCTGCGTCGCCTTCGGACTCTCCATGGACTACGGGGTGTTCCTGATATCCCGGATCAAGGAGGAGTACGACCGCACCGGTGACCACGAGCGCTCCGTCGTCTTCGGACTCCGGCGCACCGGCGGCCTGATCACGGCGGCGGCGGTGATCCTGGCGGTGGTGATGGTCGCCATCGGCACCTCGCGGGTCACCAACACCAAGATGCTCGGCCTCGGTATCGCGCTCGCGGTGATCATGGACGCGATGGTGGTGCGCAGTCTGCTGGTTCCGGCGGTGATGAAGCTGACGGGCCGGGCGACCTGGTGGGCGCCGGGGCCGCTGCGCCGCCTCCACGACCGGTTCGGGGTGAGCGAGGGCGGGGCCGCGCCCACGACGGTCGATCCCGAGACGGCGCACGGGGCCGGCGGGGCGGGCGGCGCGGTGCCGGGGCCCGGGGAACGGGACAAGGTCGGGGTCTGAGGCCGGACACGACCGAGGGCCCCGCGCCCCACCGGTGGTGGACGCGCCGGGGCCCTCGACAGCCGGCCGGCCGGCGACGGGTCCGGGTTCAGCTCCCGCGTCTCACTCCCTGCGGCCTCTGTTTCCCGGGCGCTTGGCCACCCAGGCGCGGACGGAATCGGCGTACCAGAAGGGCTTGCCGTTCTCCACGTGGTCCGGCGGCGGAAGCAGACCGTGCTTGCGGTACGAACGGACGGTGTCCGGCTGTACCCGGATGTGTGCGGCGATTTCCTTGTAGGACCAGAGACTTCTGTCCGTCATGCGGGGCACCTCCCTGCGCCGGCCGCAGCGGCGGCCGGGGGGCCGTCTGGAGAGCTGCGACGAGGACGCTGGTGATCACTGAGCCTGTGCCCCTTTGAACGACGCAGAGTGACGACGGGGGAGGGTCTGTCGCGCCCCTGTGACGGAAAACCCGTGTAATGGAGACATGCGTGACGTCAGGAGGATGTCTGTCACAGAATCATGTCATGGGAGACATCTGCGCCTCTGGCCCAATTGTTCGACGGGAGCGCCGGGTTACGCGCCGCACGAGCGCAGGAAACGGCGCGTCCGCTCGGCGATCGGGTAGGGCTTGTCGGGCGGACAGGGATACATGTCCTGTTCCACGATGGCGAAGAGATCGACGTCCAGTTTCCGCGCGGCCTTCAGCACCGGCTCCAGCGCGGGCACTCCGCCCGGCGGCTCACACATCACCCCCCGCCCCACGGCCGGCCCGAACGGAATCCCCCCGGCGACGACCTCCGCGAGGATCTCCGGATCCACCTGCTTGAGGTGCAGATAGCCGATCCGCTCCCCGTAGGTCTCGATCAGCCTGACGCTGTCCCCACCGCAGTACGCGTAGTGCCCGGTGTCCAGGCACAGCGACACCAGGGCCGGATCGGTCGCGTCCAGGAAACGGCTGACGTTGTCCTCGTCGTCGATATGGGTGTCGGCGTGCGGGTGGACCACGATCGTCAGCCCGAAGCGGTCCCGCACCTCCCGGCCGAGACGCTCGGTCTGGGTGGTCAGATCACGCCACTGCGCGGCGGTCAGCTCCCGGTCCTCCAGGACCTGACCCGTCTTGTCGTCACGCCAGAAGGACGGGATGACCACCAGGTGGTCGGCGCCCATCGCCCGGGTCAGGGCCGCGATGTCCGCGACATGCGCCCAGGTGCTGTCCCACACCGCCGGCCCGTGGTGCAGCCCGGTGAACACCGTGCCCGCCGAGACCTTCAGACCGCGCGCGGCCGTCTCCTCGGCGAGGCGGGCCGGATCGGTCGGGAGGTAGCCGTACGGGCCGAGCTCGATCCACTCGTACCCGGCCAGCGCCACCTCGTCGAGGAAACGCCGCCACGGCACCTGCCGCGGATCGTCGGGAAACCACACGCCCCAGGAGTCGGGGGCCGACCCGACCCTGATGCGGTTCGGCGGGGGCACGGAGGAGGTCATACGGGCAGCCTCCCGGCCGTCCGAGAAGAGTGTCAAGCGTTCGTCCGAATGTAAGGACAAAACGTTGACAGGGTCGGGAGAGACCACTACACCTGGGGTCGGCCGTCGAAACGAGGGGACACGTATGCCGGAGCCGTACGACGTGATCACCATGGGGCGGATCGGCGTGGACCTCTATCCGCTGCGTGTCGGAGTCCCGCTGGCGCAGGTCGACACCTTCGGGAAGTTCCTCGGCGGCTCGGCGACGAACGTGGCGGTGGCCGCCGCCCGGCTCGGCCGCCGCACCGCGGTCATCACCCGCACCGGGCGGGACGCGTTCGGCGACTATCTCCACCACGCCCTGCGGGAGTTCGGCGTGGACGACCGGTGGGTGACCCCGGTCGACCGGTGGCCCACGCCCGTGACGTTCTGCGAGATCTTCCCCCCGGACGACTTCCCGCTCTACTTCTACCGGCAGCCCAAGGCACCCGACCTGGAGATCCACCCGGACGAACTGGACCTGGACGCCGTCCGGGCCGCGCGCATCTTCTGGATGACGGGCACCGGCCTGTGCGAGGAGCCCAGCCGGACGGCCACGCTGACGGCCCTGAGCGCACGCGGCGAGGAGCGGCGCCCGTCCGGGCGCGGCCCCGGAAACGCCGTCACCGTCTTCGACCTGGACTGGCGCCCCATGTTCTGGCGGGCACCGGCCGACGGCCCCGGCGGCGCTCCCGACGCCCGCGGCGATCAGCGGGCGCTGATGGCGGCGGCCCGGCCCCTGTACGCGCGCGCCCTGCGCCACGCCACCGTCGCCGTGGGCAATCTGGACGAGTGCGAAGTCGCCGTCGGCGAGCGCGAACCGTACGCCGCCGCCCAGGCCCTGCTGGCCGCCGGACCCGAACTGGCCGTCGTCAAGCAGGGACCAGCGGGAGTCCTCGCCGTGCACCGCGACGGCACCACCGCCGAGGTGCCCCCCGTCCCCGTGGAGGTCGTCAACGGCCTCGGCGCCGGGGACGCCTTCGGCGGCGCCCTCTGCCACGGCCTGCTGTCCGGCTGGGACCTGGAGCGCTGCATGCGCTACGCCAACGCCGCCGGCGCCATCGTCGCCGCCCGGCTCGCCTGTTCCTCCGCGATGCCGTACCCCCGGGAAGTCGCCCAGGTCCTCGCCGGCGGCCCGGTCCCCACCCCGGGAACACCCCCACCGGACGCCGCCCGGTGACCCGGGTCGACGCGTCGGAGCTGGTCCGGCTCCGTACGCACCGCCCCGAGGCGATCGCCGAGGCCGCCGCCCGCCGCGCCCGCCGCCCCCTGCTGCGCCGCGGCGGCCGGCTGATGATCGTGGCGGCCGACCACCCGGCCCGTGGCGCCCTCGCCGTCGGCAACCGCCGGCTCGCCATGGCCAACCGTGTCGACCTGCTGGAACGGCTCTGCCTCGCGCTCTCCCGGCCCGGCGTCGACGGCGTCCTCGCCACCGCCGACATACTCGACGACCTGCTGCTCCTCGGTGCCCTGGAGGACCGGGTGGTCGTCGGCTCGATGAACCGGGGCGGTCTGGCCGGCGCCTCCTTCGAACTGGACGACCGCTTCACCGGCCACCGCCCCGAGGACATCGCCCGGCTCGGCTTCGACGCGGGCAAGCTGCTCCTGCGCGTCGACTACGAGGACCCCCGCTCGGCGGACACCCTCCTGTCGGCCGCCCGCGCCGTGGACGCCATGGCGGAGCGCCGACTGCCGGTCTTCGTCGAGCCGTTCCTCTGCCACCGCAGGGACGGACGGCTCACCAACGACCTGACGGCCGAGGCGGTCACCCGCTCCATCGCCATCGCCTCCGGCCTCGGCGGCACCTCGGCGTACACCTGGCTGAAACTGCCCGTCACCGACGATCCCGACGACATGGCACGGGTGATGGAGACGTCCACCCTGCCCGCCGTGCTGCTCGGTGGCGAGATCGGCGACAACCAGGAGGCGGCGTACGAGAAGTGGCGCCGGGCGCTGCGGCTGCCCACGGTGCAGGGCCTGGTGGTGGGGCGTTCGCTCCTCTATCCGGTGGACGGGGACGTCGCGGCGGCCGTCGACACCGCCGTGAGCCTCCTCTGACGGCACACCCGCACGGCGCAGACGGAGCGGGGCGCGGGGGAGCAGGGGAGCGGACGAAGGACGCGGCGGGAGTAGGCGGACACGCGGAGGGAAACGGATCGACCATGACGACGGGCAGCGACACCGGCGACACCGGCACGGACGGCATGTCCGGCACGTTCGGCACGGACACGGGCTCCGACGGGGAGCTCCTGGAACGGCACGTGCGCGCGGGCCGCACGGCGAACGGACCGTACGCGCTCGACATCGAACCGCGACGGGCCGGCTGGCACCACAGCACCCTGCGCGTCCTCGACCTGCCGCCCGGTGGTACACACACGCTGGACAGCGGTGACAGCGAGTGGATCGTGCTTCCGCTCAGCGGCGGTTGTACGGTGCACACCGACGGCGAGATCTTTGAACTGCTGGGCAGAGCAAGCGTGTTCAGCTCGGTCACGGACTTCGCGTACGTACCGCGTGACGCCCACGCCCAGATCGCCTCCGGTGCGGGGGGCCGCTTCGCCCTGGCAGGAGCGAAGTGCGAGCGACGACTCCCCGCTCGCTACGGCTCCGCACCGGAGGTTCCGGTGGAACTGCGGGGCAGCGGCAACTGCTCCCGCCAGGTGAACAACTTCGCCGCCGCCGACACGTTCGACTGCGACCGGCTCATCGCCGTCGAGGTGCTCACCCCCGGCGGCAACTGGTCCTCCTACCCGCCGCACAAGCACGACGAGCACCACCCCGGCGTCGAGTCCGTGCTGGAGGAGATCTACTACTTCGAGATCGAGGACGGCGGCCTCGGCTACCACCGCGTCTCACCCTCCCGGCCCGGCGGCACCGACGTGCTCGCCGAGGTCCGCACCGGCGACACCGTCCTCGTCCCGGACGGCTGGCACGGCCCGTCCGTCGCCGCCCCCGGCCGCGCCATGTACTACCTCAACGTGATGGCGGGACCCGGCCCGGCCAGGGAGTGGCTGATCCGCGACCACCCCGACCACGGCTGGATCCGGGACACCTGGGCGGGCCAGGCGGTCGATCCACGGCTGCCGATGTACGAGGCCCCGCCGAGTCGCCCTCCTTATGAGGACTCGACCACGGACTCGACCACGGACAAGGACGAGGAGACCCCCCGATGAGTACGCGCCGCCTCACCGTGGCCCAGGCACTGATCGCCTTCCTGTCCCGCCAGTACACCGAACGCGACGGCAACCGCCGCCGGCTGATCGACGCCACCTGGGGCATCTTCGGCCACGGCAACGTGGCGGGCATCGGCCAGGCCCTCGTCCAGGCCGGCCCCGACATGCCCTACTACCAAGGCCGCAGCGAACAGGCCATGGTGCACGCCGCCGTCGGCTACGCCCGGCAGCGCAACCGCCTCGCCACCCACGCCGTCACCACCTCCATCGGCCCCGGCGCCACCAACCTCGTCACCGGCGCCGCCCTCGCCACCGTCAACCGGCTGCCCGTGCTGCTGCTCCCCGGCGACATCTTCGCCACCCACCCCGCCGACCCCGTCCTCCAGCAGCTCGAAGTGCCCCACGCCGGCGACATCTCCGTCAACGACGCGCTGCGCCCCGTCTCCGCGTACTTCGACCGCGTCACCCGCCCCGAGGCCCTCGTCCCGGCCGCGCTCGCCGCCATGCGGGTCCTCACCGACCCCGCCGAGACCGGAGCGGTCACCCTCGCCCTGCCGCAGGACGTCCAGGCGGAGGCGTACGACTGGCCGGAGGCGTTCTTCGCCGAACGGGTCTGGCGCGTCCGCAGGCAGGGCCCCGACCCGTACGAACTCGCCGACGCCGCCGAGGCGATCCGCGCCGCCCGCCGCCCGCTCCTCGTCGCGGGCGGCGGAGTCCACCACAGCGCGGCCGAGGACGCGCTCGCCGCCCTCGTGACGGCCACCGGCATCCCCGTCGCCTCCACCCAGGCCGGCAAGGGCTCGCTGCGCCACGACCACCCGGCGGACGTCGGCGGCATCGGCCACACCGGCACCGCCACCGCCGACGAACTGGCCCGCACCGCCGACCTGGTGATCGGCGTCGGCACCCGCTGGTCCGACTTCTCCACTGCCTCGGCGACCCTCTTCACGAACCCGGCCGTCCGCTTCCTCAACATCAACGTCACCGGCTTCGACGCCCACAAACTGGCCGCCGCGCCCCTGGTCGCCGACGCCCGCACCGCCCTCGTGGAGCTGACCGCGGCCCTCGCGGGCCACCGCGTGGACGCCGCCTACGCCACCGAGTACGCCGACGACAAGGAACGCTGGGAGCACCGGGTCGACGCCGCGTTCGACACCTCCGAGGACCTCCTGCGCCCCACCCAGCCGCAGGTCCTCGGACTGCTCGACGCACTCGTCACCGACGAGGACATCGTCGTCAACGCCGCCGGATCGCTCCCCGGCGACCTCCACAAACTGTGGCGCTCCCGCTCCCGCGACCAGTACCACGTCGAGTACGGCTACTCCTGCATGGGTTACGAGATCCCGGCCGCGATCGGTGTGATGCTCGCCGACCCCGGGCGCCCCGTCTGGGCACTGGTCGGCGACGGCACCTACCTGATGAACCCCACCGAGATCGTCACCGCCGTCCAGGAGCGTCTCCCCCTGAAGCTGGTGATTCTCCAGAACCACGGTTACGCGTCGATCGGCGGTCTCTCGGAGTCCGTCGGCGCGGAACGGTTCGGTACGGCGTACCGCTACCGGGAGGCCGACACCGTCGGCTCGCCGACGTACACCGGCGACCCGCTCCCCGTCGACCTCGCCGCCAACGCGGCCTCGCTCGGGATGCGCGTGCTGCGTGCCAAAACCATCCGTGACCTGCGCGAAGCCCTCGCTGTCGCGCGCGCGTCCGACGTGCCCACATGTGTCTACACGGAGACCGAAACGGCAGACACAGTGTCGGGCGCGCCTCCCGCCCAGGCGTGGTGGGATGTTCCCGTGGCGCAGACGGCGACCCGCGCGGCGGCCGTCACGGCACGCGAGCAGTACGACCGCGAGGCGGCGGCCCGCCGCCGCCACCTCTGACCCGGTTCACCCCCCGTGCCGACGGACCCGAAGGAGCAGGCAATGAAGACTGTCGACCACTGGATCGGTGGCAGGACCGTCGAGGGCACCTCGGGCAACTGGGGCCAGGTCACCGACCCGGCGACCGGCGCGGTCACCACCCGGGTCGCGCTCGCCTCCGCCGAGGAGGTGGACGCGGCGGTCACGGCGGCGAAGGCCGCGTACACGACCTGGGGCACGTCCTCCCTCTCCGCCCGCACCGGCGTCCTGTTCGCCTACCGCGCGCTGCTCGACGCGCACCGCGACGACATCGCCGCGCTGATCACCGCCGAACACGGCAAGGTCCACTCCGACGCGTTGGGCGAGGTGGCGCGCGGACTGGAGATCGTCGAACTGGCCTGCGGGATCACCACGCAGCTCAAGGGGGAACTGTCGACGCAGGTCTCCCAGCGGGTCGACGTCTCGTCGATCAGGCAGCCGCTGGGCGTCGTCGCGGGCATCACCCCGTTCAACTTCCCCGCGATGGTGCCGATGTGGATGTTCCCGCTGGCCATCGCCTGCGGCAACACCTTCGTACTGAAGCCGAGCGAGAAGGACCCCTCGCCGGCGAATCTGCTGGCCGAACTCATCGCCGAGGCAGGGCTGCCGGACGGCGTGCTCAACGTCGTCCACGGCGACCGGGTGGCCGTCGACTCGCTCCTGACCCACCCGGACGTCGCGGCGGTGTCCTTCGTAGGCTCCACGCCCGTCGCCCGCCACATCCACACGACCGCGTCGGCCCACGGCAAGCGCGTCCAGGCGCTCGGCGGCGCCAAGAACCACATGCTGGTGCTGCCGGACGCCGACCTGGACGCGGCGGCGGACGCGGCCGTCTCGGCGGCGTACGGCTCCGCCGGGGAACGCTGCATGGCGATCTCGGCGGTCGTCGCGGTCGGGGCGATCGGCGACGAACTGGTCCAGAAGATCCGCGAACGCGCCGAGAAGATCACCATCGGCCCCGGCACCGACCCGGCCTCCGAGATGGGCCCGCTGATCACGGCGGCCCACCGCGACAAGGTGGCCTCGTACGTGACGGGCGCCGCCGCGCAGGGCGCCGAGGTCGTCCTGGACGGCACGGGCCTGCGTGTCGACGGCTTCGAGAACGGCCACTGGATCGGCCTGTCGCTCCTCGACCACGTCCCGACCGACTCCGACGCCTACCGCGACGAGATCTTCGGCCCGGTGCTGTGCGTCCTGCGGGCGGAGACGTACGACGAGGGCGTCGCCCTCATCAACGCCTCCCCCTACGGCAACGGCACGGCCGTCTTCACCCGAGACGGCGGCGCCGCCCGCCGCTTCCAACTGGAGGTGGAGGCGGGCATGGTGGGCGTGAACGTGCCGATCCCGGTGCCGGTGGGCTACCACTCCTTCGGCGGCTGGAAGGACTCGCTCTTCGGCGACCACCACATCTACGGCAACGACGGCGTGCACTTCTACACCCGCGGCAAGGTCGTCACCACCCGCTGGCCGGACCCGGCGGACGCCCCGACGGGCGTGGACCTGGGCTTCCCCCGCAACCACTGACCCACCCACGCCACGCCACCACGGGCGGCCCGCCCGGCAGTTCCGTGCCGCGCGGGCCGCCGTCCACCTACCGGGCCTCGTGGAAGCGGGAGTTGAGGCGCGGCTCCGCGCGCGTCCGGTGGAACCCCGTTCTGTGAAGCAGGCGCGCCGTGCGCGTCGAGTTCTCGCCATGCTGTGGGCCCAGGACGGGCGGAGCGGCAGTATGGAAGGCATGACGGACATGGTGAACTCGGCCCAGGCCGCTGCGTGGAACGGCTACGAGGGCAAGCACTGGGCGGAACACCAAGATCGGTACGACAATCTTAACGATGCCGCCAATGCTCCGCTGCTCGAAGCGGCAGGCATAAGGGAGGGCGACCGCCTCCTCGACGTGGGGTGCGGCAACGGACGGGTCGCGCGGCTCGCGGCGCGACGCGGGGCGCGGGCCGTCGGGATAGATCTGTCGGCGCCCATGCTGGCGCGGGCCAGGGAGAGCGCCGCGGCGGAGGGCATCGAGGACCTGACGTTCGTCCAGGGCGACGCCCAGGTGCACGACTTCGAGGAGGCGTCCTTCGACATCGCCGTGAGCCGCTTCGGGGTGATGTTCTTCGCCGATCCCGCCGCCGCGTTCCGCAACATCGGACGGGCGTTACGGCCCGGCGGACGGCTCGCCTTCGTCTGCCCGCAGTCCTTCAGCCTCATGGACCAGGCCGTGATCTTCGCCGCCATCGGTACGCAGGTCACCCTGCCCGCCCTCCACGACGACAGCAGGCACCAGCCCGCCTCCTTCGCCGATCCCGCGCACACCGAACGGGTGCTCGGCGAGGCGGGGTTCAAGGGCATCGGGCTCCGGGCCCTGGCGCTGACCCAGCACTGGGGCAAGGACGCCTCCGACGCCTCGGCCTTCCTGATGGGCTGGGGCCCTCTTCAGCACTGGCTCGCGGAGGCCGAGGCCGACGAGCGGACGCGCACCCGCGTGCACGACGCCGCCACGGAGGCGTTCCACGCCTTCGAGACCCGGCAGGGCGTACGGCTGACCAGCCGCCTCTGGCTCGTCACCGCCGAGCGCCCGTGAGCCAAGGACACCCCCGGGGCGCACGGGGCCTACACCTTCGGGAACTCCCAGGTCAGCATGGCGAAGTGCCCCTCGTCCCGGGCCCCGGCCGACCGGTAGGTCGCCAGCGCCGGTTCGTTGTCGGTGTCCACACCCACCCACATGTCGTAGCAGCCGCGCTCGCGCGCGACCGCCGCCAGCGCGTCGACCAGCCCCCGCCCGATGCCACGCCGGCGGTACGGCTCGTCCACCGCCAGTTCGTACAAGCACATCTCCACACCCTTGTCCGGATGCAGCATCTCGATTCCGGAGACGAATCCGGCCGGGATTCCGTCGGCATAGGCGATCAGCAGCAGATGCCCCGGCGCGGCCAGAAAACGCTCCGCCCACTCCCGCCGGGCCGGACCGTCGTACAGATGCTGCGCGGCGACGAGTTCGCCCACCGTCGTCGCCCGGCGGATCTCCATGTCCGTCATACGGCCTCGCTTCTCCTCGACCGTGGCCCGTCACCCGTGCCCCCTCGCGCGGGCACGTCGGCGCCGCACCTCAGGGGCCCGTGTACCGCGCCTGGTGTATGCCGACGCTACCCCGTACTCCTCAAGGAGGCCCCTGAGTTCCGACCGGCGTCCACACGGACGGCCCACGGGGCCGTTTAGGGTTAAATCATGGAGATCCCCACCCCCCGACGGCCACGGCCGCGCACACGATGGCTCGCGGGCGCGGCCGCCGCCGTGCTGCTCCTCGGCGCCGGAACCTGGACCGCGGTCGCCTCGGACGGCGCGCCCACCGTGCACCGGGCCGACCGGATCATGGAGATGCCCGGCGCCCGGATCGACACCTCGTACTTCACCGCCGGAGACGACGACCGCCGCAGGCCCGCCGTCCTGCTCGGCCACGGCTTCGGCGGCAGCAAGAACGACGTACGCGCCCAGGCCGAGAAGCTCGCGCGTGACGGGTTCGCCGTACTGACCTGGTCGGCGCGGGGGTTCGGGAAGTCCACCGGCACCATCGGACTCAACGACCCGGCCCACGAGGTCGAAGACGTCTCCCGGATGATCGACTGGCTCGCCGAGCGCCCCGAGGTCCAGCGCGATGCCGAGGGCGACCCACGTGTCGGTATGACCGGAGCCTCCTACGGAGGTGCCATCTCCCTGCTCGGCGCCGGCCACGACCCGCGCGTCGACGCCATCGCCCCCGTGATCACCTACTGGAATCTCGCCGACTCCCTGTTCCCCGAAGGCGTCTTCAAGAAGCTCTGGGCCGGGGTCTTCTTCACCACCGGCGGCGGCTGCGACACCTTCGAGAAGCAACTCTGCGAGATGTACGAGCGGGTCGCCGTCGCCGGAAAGCCCGACGCCGCCGCCGAACAGCTCCTGGAGGAGCGGAGCCCGTCCGCCGTCGGCGACCGGATCAAGGTCCCCGCGCTGATCATCCAGGGCCAGACCGACTCCCTCTTCCCCCTCGCCCAGTCCGACGCCATGGCGAAAACGATCAAGGCCAACGGCGCTCCCGTCGCCGTGGACTGGATGGCGGGCGGTCACGACGGCGGGAACGCCGAGACCACCCGCATCGAGAGCCGTATCTCCGCCTGGTTCGACCACTACCTCACCAAGGACGCCGGTGCCGACACCGGGCCCGCGTTCCGCGTCACCCGGACCGGAGGCGTCGATTCCACCGACGGGCGGGCGACGTTGCGCGGAGCGAGCCGCGACAGCTATCCCGGACTGCGCAGCGGGACGACGGCGGTCCCGCTCTCCGGACGTACCCAGACGTTCGGCAACCCGGCCGGGGCGAGCCCGCCGGCCATCTCCAGCGTGCCGGGCGTCGGCGCCGGACTGTCCCAACTCTCCTCGTTCGGCATGGGCCTCGCCCTCGACCACCCCGGACAGTCCGCCCGCTTCGACTCCCGGCCGCTCGACCGGCCCCTCCAGATCACCGGCTCACCGACCGTCCGGGTCACCGTCGGCTCCGACACCGGGGAAGCGGTCCTCTTCGGCAAGGTCTACGACGTCGGGCCCGACGGCCGGCGCCAGGTGCTGCCCTCCCAACTCGTCGCACCGGTGCGGATCGACGGACTCGAGAACGGCGGCAGGACCGTCGAACTGACCCTGCCCGCCATCGACCACCAGGTGGAACCGGGGCACCGGCTGCGCGTCGTCCTCGCCTCCACCGACCTCGCCCACGCCTCACCCGTCACACCCGCCACCTATACCGTCGCGCTGGACGGCGAACTGTCCGTCCCCACCGCGCCCGGCCTGGCCACGGCCACAGCCACCCTCGCCTGGTGGGTGTGGGGCCTGCCCCTGGCGGGCGTGGCGATCGCGGGCGCGCTGCTGTTCACCGCGCGCCGCCGGGTCGGCGCACCGGCGCCCGATCCGGCACTGGCCGACGTCCCACTCCAGATCACGGACCTGTCGAAGCGCTATGCCAAGTCCGTCGACCGCTACGCCGTACGGGACCTCTCCTTCCGGGTCGAGCGGGGACAGGTGCTCGGACTCCTCGGGCCGAACGGCGCGGGCAAGACCACGACCCTGCGCATGCTGATGGGGCTCATCACCCCCGATGCCGGTGAGATCCGGGTCTTCGGGCACGCCATCAGGCCCGGCGCCCCGGTGCTGTCCCATGTCGGAGCCTTCGTGGAGGGCGCGGGCTTCCTGCCCCATCTGTCCGGGCGCGACAACCTGGAGCTGTACTGGCAGGCCACCGGCCGCCCCGCCGAGGACTCCCACATCGAGGAGGCCCTGGAGATCGCCGGGCTCGGCGACGCCCTCGCCCGCGCCGTGCGCACCTACTCCCAAGGCATGCGACAGCGCCTCGCGATCGCCCAGGCCATGCTCGGTCTGCCGGACCTCCTCATCCTGGACGAGCCGACCAACGGCCTCGACCCGCCGCAGATCCGTGAGATGCGGGACGTGATGATCCGTTACGCGGCGGCCGGACGGACCGTGATCGTCTCCAGCCATCTCCTCTCCGAGGTCGAACAGACCTGTACGCATCTGGTCGTCATGGATCGCGGCCGGCTCGTGCAGGCGGGGCCCGTCGCCGAGATCACCGGCTCCGGTGACACCGTGCTCGTCACCACCGCAGGGGAGGTGCCCGAACCCGTCGTCGAGAAGATCGGCTCGCTGCCCGGTATCGGGTCCGCCATCCGTACGGACGAGGGACTGCTGGTACGGCTCGACGGCGCCGACACCAACACCCTGGTCACCGAACTCGTCCGGCTCGATGTGACATTGACCGGCGTCGGACCGCACCGCCGCCTGGAGGACGCCTTCCTCACTCTCATCTCTGGAGCCTCCGCATGAGCGCGCTGACCGAATCCGCTCCGGGCTACCGGGCGGGCCGCACCCTGCCGCTCCGGGTCGAACTCGTACGACAGCTCAAGCGCAGACGGACCCTCGCGATGGGCGCGGTGCTCGCGATCCTGCCCTTCGTCATGATCGTGGCCTTCGCCATCGGCGGGACTCCGGGCTCCGACGGCGACGGGGACGGGGATGGTGGCGGACGGCTGAACCTGATGGACACCGCGACGGCGTCCGGGGCCAACTTCGCCGCCGTGTGCCTGTTCGTCTCGGCCGGTTTCCTGCTGGTCGTGCCCGTCGCGCTGTTCTTCGGCGACACCGTGGCCTCCGAGGCGAGCTGGTCGTCGCTGCGCTATCTGCTGGCCGCTCCGGTGCCCCGCGCCCGGCTGCTGTGGAGCAAGCTGGCCGTCGCGATGCTCATGAGCCTGGCGGCGATGGTGCTGCTGCCGGTCGTGGCGCTGGCGGCGGGCACGGCCGCGTACGGCTGGGGGCCACTGGCGCTGCCCACCGGAGGGTCCCTGGGTACGGCGGAGGCCGTGCCGAGGCTGGCGCTCGTGATCGCGTTCATCTTCGTCTCCCAACTGGTCACCGGAGGTCTGGGCTTCTGGCTCTCCACGAAGACCGACGCCCCGCTCGGCGCGGTCGGCGGCGCGGTCGGGCTGACGATCATCGGCAGCGTGCTCGACCAGGTCACGGCGCTCGGGACCTGGCGGGACTTCCTGCCCGCGCACTGGCAGTTCGCGTGGGCGGACGCGCTCCAGCCCCAGCTGGAGTGGAGCGGCATGCTGAAGGGCTCGGCGATCTCCGTGACATACGCGCTGGTGCTCTTCGCGCTCGCGTTCCGGAACTTCTCCCGCAAGGACATCGTGAGTTGAGCCCCTGAGACAGGCCCCCGGTCGCACGGCAGGGTCCGTCGGGGCGGCGCCCTGAGCCGGCCGCCTCCCGGCGGCAGTCACAGCCAGCCCCGGCGAGCCGCTTCCGCCCCCGCGCGGAAGCGGCTCGTCGTGCCGAGCGCGGTCAGCAGTTCACCCACCCGTCTGCTGTACGTACGGGGTGACATACCGAGCCGGGCCGCCGCCGCCTCGTCGGTGAGCCCGCACAACAGGGCGTCGAGCACGGGCCGCAAGTGAGGGGACAGGGTGTCGGCCTCGGGCGCGGAACCCTGATGGGGCACAGTGTCGACCGGCGCCGGGCCCGGCGAGGACCCGCCCGCCGAACCGTCCGCCGGGTGCCCCGTCAGGGGAAGCTCCTCGCCGCTGTCCCACCAGTGCTGATGGATACGGACCAGGGCCCCGACGACGACCGGGTCCCGGATCAGCAGCAGCCCGTTGAAGTGGAAGTCGAAGTCCAGGGGAAGCGCGGCCGTCGTACGGTCCACGAGGACCATCTTGAACGGGATCGACTCCGTCTGCCGTGCTCCACGGGCGAGCGCGCGCAGTTCGTACGGCAGCCCCGCCAGGCCACGACGCGGCACGATCCGGCGGACCGTGAGCGGAACCGCGGGCAGCGGAGCCGTCCCGGCGACGGACCTCAGCCCGGCACCCGCACCCGTACCGGCACCCGCACCGTGTCCAACACCGGGGCCCTGCCCGGCACCCGGCCCGGCGCGTGGGCCCGGACCGGCACCCGAACCCGGGCCGGAGCCCGCGCGGGTCTCGGGCCGCGCCTCCGGGTCCGCCCGTTCCGCGACCGCGCGGACGCACGCGTGGGCGAACTCCACGAAGGGCAAGGGCAGCCCCTTCCCCGGTGAACTGCCCGGATCGTCGAACGTCAGCAACTCGCGACGCGCGGAACGCACGAGCGCCGCCAGCGCGGCGGCGACCTGATGGGTGCCGCGGACCGGCCGGCTCGCCGGTCGGAGACTCTCCACCGCGTCCCCCCGCAGTGCGCTTCTCGGTAGCGCCGACCTGTTCAGCACGGAGCCAGGAACATGTGCCACGGCTGACCACCCCCGCCATCCCCTCGGAGCCGTACGCCACTCCATGTACTCATGAGACTGCGTACCGTGACAAGTGAAGTTCGGTGAGTGGCGACTCCATGCCAATCGCGTCGCCCCACGAATCAACGGCAACAGTCCGCCCACCACGTCACGCGGAGCCGGCCGGCGTGGCGGGTGCGGAAGGACAACTCCCCTTCTCCGTTGCCGCATTGAGATTCATCCGCAATGTCCCGTCGCGATCCCACAGACCCCCTCGTACGTCACATTCACACGTGGCGGAGAAACCAGGGGGGACCATGAAGCAGCTGACGAGGCTGTCGAAGCTGACGAAACCAAGGACAAGGACGCAACCGCACCCGAAGGCGTACCGAGCCGCGACGGCCGTGCTGCTGGCGGGCGGCCTGCTGCTCACCGGCTGCTCGGCTGGGGACGCCGCGGACTCGAACAAGTCCGCAGAACGATCGGCCATCGGCGGCGGGCCCGGCGCGGACGGCGGACCCGGATCCGGTCCGGGAACCGCGGGCCCCGCCGACCGCGCCGAAGAGGGCGGGGGACAGCCGGACGGCGAAGAGAAGAAGCGCGACACGGCGGATGAGGGGGAGTTCGCGCCGGAACCGGACTACCTGTCGACCTTTGCCCTGGACGTCGACACCGCCTCCTACGGATACGCGCTCCGTACGCTCGGCGAGGGCCGGCTGCCGGATCCCGCCACCGTACGGCCGGAGGAGTTCGTCAACAGCTTCCGCCAGGACTACGAACCGCCCGAGGGCGACGGCTTCTCCGTCACGGTGGACGGCGCGGCGGCGCCCGGCGCGGACGACGACTGGTCGCTGCTGCGCGTCGGTCTCGCCACCCGACCGGCCGACCACGCGGGCCAACGCCCGCCCGCGGCGCTCACGTTCGTGATCGACATCTCCGGGTCGATGGCCGAGCCCGGCCGCCTCGACCTCGTCAAGCAATCACTCGGCATCCTTACGGACGAACTGCGCGGCGACGACTCGATCGCCCTGGTCACCTTCAGTGAGGAGGCGGAGACCAGGCTGCCGATGACGCGTGTCGGCGACAGCCGCGCACGCATCCGCGACGTGATCTCGGAGCTGGCACCGGCCCGGTCGACCAACGTCGGGGCGGGCGTCGAGACCGGTTACGCCGAGGCCGTCGACGGCCTCCGGAAGGGCGCCACCAACCGCGTCGTCCTGCTGTCCGACGCGCTCGCCAACACCGGCGAGACGGAGGCGGACGTGATCCTCGAACACGTCGCGGAGGCCCGGGAGGAGCACGGCATCACCCTGTTCGGTGTCGGCGTCGGAAGCGACTACGGCGACGCCCTGATGGAACAGCTCGCCGACAAGGGCGACGGGCACACGACGTACGTCTCGAACAGGAAGCAGGCCAGGAAGGTCTTCGTCGACCAGCTCCCCATGAGCCTCGACCTGCGTGCCAGGGACGCCAAGGCGCAAGTGGCGTTCGACAGGGACACGGTGGAGCGGTTCCGGCTGATCGGCTACGAGAACAGGGCCGTCGCGGACGAGGACTTCCGTAACGACGGCGTCGACGGCGGCGAGGTCGGGCCTGGGCACACGGTGACGGCGCTGTACGCGGTCAAGCTGCGGCCCGGTGCGAGTGGCCAGGTGGCGAAGGCCACGGTGCGCTGGCTCGACCCCGGGACCCGGGCGCCCCGCGAGCGGTCGGGCTCGGTCGGTGCGAGCGCGGTCGACGGGCGGCTCTGGGGCGACGCGAAGCCCCGGCTCCAGGTCACCGCCGTCGCCGCGTACTTCGCCGAGGCACTGCGCGGCGGCCGGGCGCCGGGGGACGACGGCGATGCGCGGGAGAGCGCGCTTCCCACCGCGCCCGGTCTCGGTGAACTGGAGGAGCGGGCAAGGGTGTTGGCCGACGCCACGGAGGACCGGTCGGTGGCGGACCTGGCGGAGGCCATCGACAGGGCGGACCGCGCCCGGGACTGACCGCGAGGGCCGGGACCGGGACGGCTCGGGCACCGGAACGGCTCGGGGCCCGGCCCCGAACCGTCCCGGCCCGGCCCCGAACAAGGCGCGGGGAGGACGTGGCGCGGCACGGCGGGCGCCCGGGGGAAGCCCCGGCGGAAACGCCGCTGCGCCCGCCCTCCCCACGAGCCATGATGGGTGGCATGGCCACCGTCCTGCTCGCGCTCGCCGTCGTCTCCACCGGTCTGTACGCCGGCATCATGCTCATCTTCCTGACCGGGATCATGCCCGCGATGGCCCGGCTCACGGACAGTCAGTTCGTGACCGCCATGCGCCGTGTCAACGAGGAGGTCCCGCGCGGACTGTTCCTGGCGGTGTTCCTCGCCGTCGTGGCCTTCCCGGCCGCCGCGCTCGCCGTGCCCGTCGACGGCCGCTCGGACACCGACCGGTGGCTGCTGCTGGGCGGCCTGGTCTGCGTGGTCCTCAACCACCTCGTGACCGTCGCGGGCAACATCCCGCTCAACAACGCCCTGGCGGCCTCCGAGACCTCGCCGGAGATCCACCCCGACAGCGTGGTCCGCGCGGCCTTCGAGCGCCGCTGGAACCGCCTCCACGCCGTCCGCACGGTTCTCGCCGTCGGGGGCTTCGCGCTGATCGTCAGTGCCTCGCTGTCGTGACCGTGAACAGCCCCACGGTCTCCCGCCGGCTCGTGACCTCCGTGAAACCGGCCCGCCGGGCCCACTGCTCGGCCAGTTCCACGGGACGGCACGTCATCTCCCACAGGGCGCCCTCCCGGTTCGGCAGGACGTTCGCGATGAACTCCAACTGAGGGTGCCGGGTCTGGGTGGTGAAGACCAGCACCCCGCCCGGAGCGAGCATCCCGCGCAGCCGGGCGACGGACGCCTCGATGACGGAGTCGTCCAGCAGCAGCTCGTAGAGCCCCGACACCACGACGACGTCGGGCGCGTGCGGGAGGGGCGCGGGGTCGAGGGCGTCCCCGTACGCGTACGAGATCCCCGTCAGGCCCCGCTCGGCCGCCCGGCGCTCACCCTGTGCGAGCCCGGCGCGGTCCAGGTCCCGGCACGCGACCTGGACCGCGCCGGGCGGGTACTCCGGAAGCAGGTCCTGGAGGTAGCGTCCCGGACCCGACGCCACGTCCAGCACCCGCACCGGCCCCTCGGGCCGTTCGGCGCCCGCGCGCAGCGCGATCTCCTTACGGAGGACGTCCTTCAGCAGTTCGCGGCGGGCCCGGATGGCACGCCAGCCGACGGCGTTCAGATAGACGCGGTCGATGAGATGCCCCACAAGGGGGAAGCCGCCTGCCTTGTTGACGTACACGTAGTCCAGCATCTGGCCGCTGTCGAAGCCGTGCCGGTACCCGATGCGGATGCCGGTGCTCGCGCGGCCGAGAGTGCCGAGGACGGCCCGCGTCACGGCCCAACGGGCGCGGTTCACCGGGCCGTTCCGGGGCCGGGACACCGGGCGCCGGTCACCCCCGGGGTGCGGGGCGTTGGCCGTCTTCGCCCTGGCGGTCTTCGCGTCGGTGGTCTTCATCCTGCTCGTGCCGCCCGTGCTCGTGCTGCCCGTCTGTGTGCCGCTCGTCTTCGTCATGCGGATCAGGGTCGTCCCGGAGCGCGGGCCTCGGTATCCGTGCGGCTACTCGGGCGGCGGATGAGTAGTTCTGCGTACGCTCCCCCCGAACCCGAACCCGAACCCGAACCCGCACATCGGCACCGACCAGCCCCACCGCCACACAGACCACGCCGACCACACCGATCGCACAGACCACAACGACCGCACCGACCGGCCCGACACCCGGCCGTTCCGGAGGACAGGGAAGCCATGCCTGAGACGGACGACGCACCCGTGATCGTGAGCAGCGCACCGGGTTCCTTCGCGAGGAGCGTGCTGGCCGAGCGACATCCCGCGCTCATCCGGCAGGTCCGGGACGCCTTCCCGTGGCCCCCGGAACGGCACCGTGCCCTCGACGCGCTGCTCAGCTCCTGCACGGAGGGCGTCATCGAACCGCTGGAGCCCGGCGCGCACGACCGTGAGCAGTGGGACACCTGGAGCGCCGAGTACGTCGGCCGGTCCTGGTTCGACGTGCCGTTCCTGTGGTCCGAGAGTTACTTCTATCGCCGGCTTCTCGCCGCCCTCCGCTACTTCGAGCCCGGCCCCTGGCAGGGCATCGACCCGTTCGCGCCGTTCAAGCGGGCGGAGTTGAGCGGACCGCTCGTGGACGACGAACTCGCGGCGCTGGACGCGCTCGCCCCCCGCCCGGCCGAGGAGCGGGCCGCCGCGTACCTCCGGGGCTCGCTCTGGGGCAATCGCGCGGACCTCGGTTTCACGGCCGGTTCGCGGGATTCCGGGGGCGCCACCGCCGTCGACGCCCCGCCGCCCCTCGTCGCCGACGACAGCGCCGCTCTCTGGTCGCTGCTGCCCGAAGGCGGGCCCTCCGCCGGTACGCGGACTGTCCACCTCGTCGCCGACAACGCGGGCCGCGAGCTCATCCCCGACCTGCTCCTCGTCGACCACCTGCTGACGACCGACCGCGCGGACGGCGTCGTCCTGCAC
Source organism: Streptomyces sp. NBC_01498 (assembly GCF_036327775.1). Lineage (NCBI taxonomy): Bacteria > Bacillati > Actinomycetota > Actinomycetes > Kitasatosporales > Streptomycetaceae > Streptomyces > Streptomyces sp. NBC_01498. The sequence goes on from NZ_CP109598.1 coordinate 4,925,593, forward strand.
GTGAAGCCGTATCCGTACTACGTCTCCGACGCCACCACGGCCGACGTCGTGGACTGCGCGCGCCGTGTCGTGCGGGCGCCCGGGAGGGCGGGGGAAGCGGGCGCACGGCTCTGGGCCGCGATGGGCGACGGGCGGCTCACCGTACGGACGCACGGTTTCTTCTGCGCGCCGTTCGGGTACGACGCGATGCCCGCCGATCTGCGGGAGGAGTTCACGGGCGCCGCCCTGACGATCGTGAAGGGCGACCTCAACTACCGCCGTCTCGTGGGTGACCGGCTCTGGCCGCCCACCACGTCCTTCGCCGAGCGGACGGCCCACTTCCCGGGACCGGTGGCCGCCTTGCGTACCCTGAAGTCCGACGTGATCGTCGGCCTCACCCCGCGCATCGTGGCGCGGCTCGAAGAAGAGGCGGGCGCCGGCGCGAGCGGGTCGTGGCGGACGAGCGGGACACACGGCCTCGTCCAGGTCCGGCCCTGACCGTCCACCGACGCCCCGGGGCGATCCAGGCGGGCAGCCGAACGAACCGGCGGACGAACACCCAGGGCGCACGAACAAGACGCACGAACAAGGCGCACGAACAAGCGGACGTTCGAGCGACGAACCAACCCCGGAGGCAGGTGTCATGGCGCTCCAGATCAGCGCGACCAACCCGGAGCAGCCGGCCGTGCTCCTCGACCTCCCCTGGAGCATCCCGCTCGAAGAGTGGCCCGACGACTGCCTGGTGGCGCTCCCGCGCGGCATCTCACGCCATGTCGTACGGTTCGCGGCGGCCGGGTCCGAGGTGCTGGCAGTCAAGGAGATCGCCGAGCGCCCGGCGGTGCGCGAGTTCGGCCTGCTGAGGGATCTGCACCGGCTGGGCATACCGGCGGTCGACCCGGTCGCGGTGGTGACGGGGCGCGTCGGCGCCGACGGCACCCCGCTGGAGTCCGCCCTGATCACCCGGCACCTCAAGGGCTCCCTGCCGTACCGGTCGATGTTCGAGTCGACCATGCGCCCCAGTACGGTCAACCGCCTCATGGACGCGCTCGCCGTCCTCCTGGTGAGGCTGCATCTGGCGGGCTTCGCCTGGGGCGACTGCTCGCTGTCCAACGCGCTCTTCCGGCGCGACGCGGGCGCGTACGCCGCGTATCTCGTGGACGCCGAGACCGGCCAGATCCAGCAGGCGCTCAGCCGGGGCCAGCGCGACTACGACATAGAGCTGGCGCGCGTGAACATCGCCGGGGAGCTGATGGACCTGGAGGCGTCCGGTTCGCTCCATCCGTCCGTCGACCCGGTGCCGTTCGGGGCGGCGATCGTCAGGCGCTACGAGGATCTGTGGCACGAGTTGACGCGGGAGTCCGTCTACCCGGTCGACAAACGCCACTACATCGACCGCCGGATCCGCCGGCTCAACGAACTGGGTTTCGATGTGGCGGAGATGCAGATGGAGCGGTCGCCGAGGGGCGACACCGTCACCTTCGTACCGAAGGTGGTCGACGCGGGGCACCACCAGCGCCAACTGCTCCGGCTGACGGGCCTGGACGCGGAGGAGAACCAGGCGCGGCGCCTGCTCAACGACCTGGAGAGCTGGATGGCCGGCCAGGACGACTACGTGCCGGGCGACCCGCTGGGCGCCCGCCCGGAGGTCCTGGCGCACCGCTGGGTGCGCGACGTGTTCCGGCCGACCGTGCGGGCCGTACCGCTGGAGCTGCGCGGCAGGGCGGACGCGGCGCAGATCTACCACGAGGTGCTGGAACACCGGTGGTACCTGTCCGAGCGCGCGGGGCACGACGTGGGCCGGGACGCGACGATCGAGGACTACGTCTCCACCGTCCTGCCGCACCCCGAATCCGTGACTGTTCCGGAGGCGGGACGGTCCACCGCCCCGGACTTGTGAGCGCTTCGGACACGTGAGGGATCCGGGACGTACGAGCCGTCCGGAGACGTGAGCGGCCCCGCCGCGACGGGGGAAACGCGGCGGGACCTGGAGTGCGAATGCCCTGCGGTCAGCCGGCTACACATGGGAATTCATGTGGCGCGGACCACTCCGGTGGATCACTCGGACGGTCCCGCGGACGCGCAGGCTCCGTAGGAGGCGCGCGCCGCGTGCGCGCGTCACGGGGAAACGGGAGAAAGATCCCGTCCATGAGTGAAAGAGGCGATACCCCCCGTTCCGGCGAGCCCCTCCGTACCGAGGAGGCACCGAGACAGACCGTGGCTCTGGCGGCCATGCTGTTCGCCGTCTCGATGACGTTCATCGACCAGACGATCGTCGCGATCGCCGCGCCGGACATCATCCATGAACTGGGCCTCTCGGCCTCCGGGATGCAGTGGGTGGTCAACGCCTATCTGCTGACGCTGGCGGCGTTCTTCGCGTTCGGCGGGCGGCTGGCCGACATCGTCGGGCACCGGCGGATCATGGTGGTCGGCACGCTCGTCTTCGTGATCTCGTCCGTCCTGTGCGGATGCGTGCCGAGCGGGAGCGTCGCGCAGACCTGGCTCGTCGTCTTCCGGGCGCTCCAGGGGTTCGGCGCCGCGCTCATGTTCCCCGCCGCGCTCGCCGTGGTCGTCGCGGTCTTCCCCGTGGAGCGGCGGGGCCGGGCCCTCGCGCTCTTCTTCGGGCTCTCCGGCGGACTCACCGCCGTGGGACCGCTGCTCGGCGGCTGGCTCACCGACTGGACCTGGCGGGCCATCTTCTGGGTGAACGTCCCCGTCGCCCTGATCGCCCTCGTACTGACGGCCATGGCCCACATCAAGGACACCCCGCGCCGCGAGAGGCTCGACGTGCCCGGTGCCGTGCTGGTGGCCGTCGGGATGGGGCTGAGTGTGCTCGGCTTCCAGCAGGCGTCCGCCTGGGGCTGGGGCAGCGCGGCCACCTGGGGGTGCGTCGTCGGCGGTGTGCTCGTGCTCGTCGTGTTCTGTCTCCTCGAACTGCGTGTCCGTGACCCCCTCATCAGGCTTGAGGTCTTCAAGGACCGGGCCTTCGCGGTCGATTCCGCGGTGCTGTTCTTCGCCATGCTCGCGTTCGTCCCGGTGTTCTTCTTCGCGTCGGTGTACGCGCAGGTCTCGCTGAGCGCCTCGCCGAACCAGGCCGCGCTCTTCCTCCTCTACCTCTTCGTCGGCTTCGCCCTCGCCTCGCAGATCGGTGGGCGCGTCCTGGACAAGCACGGAGCCAGGCCCGCCATGCGGCTCGGCACCGCGATCGGGGCGCTCGGCTTCGCCCTGTGGGCGTCGAAGGCGACGGACCTGTCGATGCACGACCAGTGGCCGTACGTGGCGCTGGCGGGCGCCGGTATCGGGCTGCTCCTCGCCCCGGCGTCCACCGACGCGATCAATCGCGCGATCGGCGCCTCCTACGGAGAGGTCACCGGCATCACCCAGACCATCCGCAACTTCGCGGCGAGCGTGGGCCTGGCCGTCTTCGGCACCGTCCTCACCCATGTCACCACCGACCGGGTCACCGAGACCCTTCGGTCGAAGGGCGTACCGGCGGGGGACGCGCGGGACGCCGCCCGTGGTGTCGCGGAGGCCGTGTCCGGGCAGGCCGACACCCGGGGGCCGACCGGCGGCGGACCGATCGCACGGACTGTGCGCGACTCGATGGACGCGATCCGGATGGACTTCGCGGAAGCGAACCGGTGGGTCTTCTACGGGATGGCACTCGCGCTCGCGGTGGCGTTCGTGTGTTCGTATTTCCATCCCGGAACGCGGGTGACCGGCGCGCCGACATCCACGAAACCGGACGGGCCGGGGGAGCGTGAGGTGTCGGCGGAACGGTCGGCGGAGGGGCGAGATCCGGGGCGGGATGCCTCGGCGTAGCGGCGGCCGGGGCCGTTGTCGGACCCCTGTGGCAGGGTGCTTTCCGGGTGCCGTCACGACGCGCATCCGTCCCGTGGCCGACCCTGCCCGCAGAAGGAGCACACCCATGTCCGGTGCCGGACCCGCCCCCGCCTCCGGCGGAGTCCTCGATTCCCTGACCGCCGTGGCCACGCTGCTGGCGCCCGGCCTCCCGGCCGTCGTGGCACAGGTGCGGCAGGCCCACGAGGACCCCGAGGGTTATGTGCGCGCGTACGCGGACCGGCTGGAGGACCGTGGCGTGGACGAGCCGTTCCCGGGTCTCGCGTGGATAGCCCTCGTGGACGCCCTCGACGAGCACCGGCTCCTCGCGGAGTTCGACTGGAAGGAGGACGCGGAGGAGATACGGCACCGGCTGAAGCGTCTGGCGTCCGCCCCGTCCGTCGACCCCTGGCCGCTGTTCGACGCCGGCGAGAGGGAGTTGTGGACGCACGACTTCCTGGAGGCGTGCGGCCGGCACTACCGCGAGGTCGGCGCCGCGCTCGTGGTCCTCGACATCGAGTCGGACTGCTACCCGGTGGCGTGCCTGTCCGCCGGACGCGTCGGCGAACTGGTGGCGTTCGCGAAGGGAACGGGCTTCGCCGTGTGGCCGCTCGGTCTCCGGGGGCCGTCCGGAGAGTAGCGCCGCCCGTCGGCCCGGGGAGACGCCCGCCCGCCGGGGGAGGAGCCACCGGGAAACGGCCTGACCACGGAGAAAGGGCTTACCCGCGATGGACGGCGGGCGTCCTACGGGCAACTTCGCGGTGAATCCCGACAGCGTTGTCGGGTTTGTGGCGTCAACTGTCACGTCCGTCTCAATAAGTTGCGCCTGCCGCCCCACTCTCCGACGGGGACGGCGGGGGGTGGATCGACATGATGGTTTCCGAGGGCGGGAGCCAGGGAGAAAGATCCGATGCGGGCGGGGCGCGCTGCCGGATACACGTCGACGCGGACGGTGGGTACAACTGGCGGGTGGTCGCGCAGAACGGCCGGGTGGTCGCGGTGTCCGCCCAGCCTTTCGGCGAGTACGGCCACTGCCGTAGCGCCTTCGAGAAGTTGTGCCGTACGCACGTCGAACTCACCGGCGCCGTGCAGCACACCGCGGGAGGCAACGGCTGGATGTGGTTATTACGTGACGGCGACGACACCGTTGTCGCCGTTTCGGCGCGACCGTACGAACGGCATTCGACCTGCCGTTCCGCCTGGCAGCGGTTCCGCGCCCTGCTCGCCGGAAAGGTCGAGGTAACGGGAAGTTGCCCGTAGGGCACATCGTGTTCACATCTCGGTGCGCGCGCGTCAATTGCGCACCGAGAGCGTCGGCCGTGTGACGAGAAGAGCGAGTGGGGTCGAAGCGGCGCCCCGGAGGCTGTACGCGGATCCGGGCCTGCCCGACCGTGTCTTCAGGGGGGTCGCCCGTGGCGGCGGCGGGCTGGTGCTCGCCGTCATGCTGCTGGTCGGCGGATTCCTCCTGTACCGGGCGTGGCAGGCCCTGTCGAGGGCGGGCTGGTCGTTCCTGACGACCGAGGCGTGGGAGCCGGACGCCGGCCGCTTCGGGATCGCGGCCGTGCTCGTCGGGACCGTGCTGATCGCGGTGGTCGCGATCGTCGTGGCCGTACCGCTCGCGGTCGGCGGGGCCCTCTACATCTCCGAGTACGCACCGCCCCGGCTGCGCCAGACGCTGATCGGTGTGGTCGACCTGATGGCCGCCGTACCGTCCGTCGTCTACGGACTGTGGGGCCTGTTCTTCTTCGAGGGGCAGATCCTGCCCACCGCCCGCTGGATCGCCACCTATCTGGGCTGGATCCCGCTTTTCCGGGTGACCGGGGCCGACCCGGCCGACCCGCTCGCGCCGGAGACCGTCTACACGTCGTCGACGTTCATCGCGGGCGTCGTCGTGGCCCTGATGGTCGCGCCGATCGCGTGCTCGGTGATGCGGGAGGTCTTCTCGCAGGCGCCGGTCGGGGAACGGGAGGGCGCGTACGCGCTGGGAGCCACCCGCTGGGGCATGATCTCCAGCGTCGTCCTGCCCTTCGGCAAGGGCGGCATGATCGGCGGCACGATGCTCGGACTCGGCCGGGCGCTCGGCGAGACCATCGCCGTCTACCTGATCATCTCGCCGGTCTTCGAGATCCAGCCCCATGTGCTCCAGAACGGCGCCAGTTCGGTGGCCGCGCTGATCGCCCTGCGCTACGGCGAGGCCAGCGAGTTCGGCATGTCGGCCCTGATGGCCGCGGGCTTCGCCCTCTTCATGATGACGCTCGTCGTCAACTTCGCCGCGTCGTCGATCGTCGCCCGCAGCAGGTCCGGTGCGTCGAGTGAGTGAGGGGACACCACAGATGACCGTCGCGCCCGGAAGACGCGCACCGGAACCGGAGCCGCCAGTGTCTGACGCGTTGCCTGACACGCCGCCCGACGCGGGTTCCGCGGCGGGCCCCGCCACGGTGCCCGCCGTGGCGCGGGCGGGGACGTATCCGGCGGCTCCCGGCGGGACCGGGCGCTCACCCCTCGCGGGGGAGCGGCGGCGCTCGCCCGGCCACCTGCGCGCGACCGACGTGTACGCCCTGCTCGGTGCCGCCGCCGCGGCGCTGTCCCTCACCGGGCTGCTGTTCACCCGACTGCTGCCGTTCAGCGGTTCCGTCGGCTTCCTGGTGGTCGCGTATCTCCTCTTCCTGCCGCTCTACGGCCTGCTGGTCTCCTTCGACGAGGACGGACCGGCGGTGCGCGACCGGATCGCCGGGGTCGTGGTGCGCAGTCTCGGCCTGGTGATGGTGGCCGCACTCGTCTGCGTCGTCGTCTACACCCTGTGGGAGGGCCGCAAGGCGCTGCCGCACCTGAACTTCTTCGTCGAGGACATGGTCGTGGCGGGACCGCTCGACCCGCTGACGACGGGCGGTATCCTGCACGCGATCCTCGGCACCCTGCAACAGATCACCATCGCGCTCGCCATCACCGTGCCGACCGGGCTGCTCTGCGCGGTCTTCCTCAACGAAGTCCCGGGCCGCTTCGCCCGATTCGTACGGACCGTCGTCGAGGCGATGACCGCGCTCCCGTCGATCGTCGCCGGACTGTTCATCTACGCGACGGTGATCCTGGCGCTCGGCCACGACCGCTCCGGCTTCGCCGCCTCCCTCGCGCTCTCCGTGATGATGCTGCCGATCATCATCCGGGCGGCCGACGTGGTGATCCGGCTGGTGCCGGGAAATCTGCGCGAGGCGGCGTACGCGCTCGGTACGTCGCGCTGGCGCACCGTCTGGCACGTGGTGCTGCCGACGGCCCGCTCCGGTCTGACGACCTCGGTGATCCTCGGCACCGCACGCGGGGTGGGTGAGACCTCACCGGTGCTGCTCACGGCGGGTTTCACCGCCGAGGCCAACATCGATCCCTTCTCCGGAGCGCAGGTCTCGTTGCCGCTCGCGGCCTTCGAGTTCGTCAAGTCGCCCGAACCCACCATGATCGCGCGGGGGTTCGGTACGGCGGCGGTGCTGATGGCCCTGGTCCTGGTGCTGTTCGTGGTCGCCCGTGTCGTCGGCGGGCGCGGGCCGGGTCAGTTGACACGTCGTCAGGAACACCGGCGGGTGCGGGCCTCCCGGCAGGACGCCGAACGGTTCGCCGCCCGCGCCGGCGCCCACACCGGCGACATCGCCGCCCGCGGCGACGACGTCCCGGCCGGGGGCGAACACGGCCCCGGCGACCAAGGCGGCCCCGGCCCCCGCCCCGGCTTCCTCACCAAGCAGCCGCGTTCACCCCGTACCCCCCGAAGGAGCACCCCGTGAGACCGGCCACCGTCTCCCGACTCACCATGGCGGCAGCCGCGTTGATGTGCCTGCTGCTCGCCTTCCACCCGCCGGCCGCCGAGGCCGCCTCGTACACCAAGATCAGCGGCGCGGGCTCCACCTGGAGCTCCAACGCGCTCGACCAGTGGCGCCGCAACGTCGCCTCCAACAGCGGAATGACCGTCAACTACGCCGCGCTCGGCTCCTCGGTGGGCCGTGAGCAGTTCAAGAACGGCACCGCCGACTTCGCCGTCTCCGAGATCCCCTACGGGCTGACCGAGGGCGGGGCGAGGGACGCGCCGCCCAAGCGCGGCTACGCGTACATGCCGATCGTCGCGGGCGGCACCGCCTTCATGTACAACCTCAGGATCGGCGGTAAGAAGGTCACCAACCTGCGCCTCTCCGGCGAGGTCGTCACCAAGATCTTCACCGGGAAGATCAGCATGTGGAACGCCCAGGAGATCCGGGCGGACAACCCCGGCCTCGATCTGCCCGCGCGCCGGGTCGTCCCGGTGGTGCGCTCCGACGGTTCGGGGACGACGGCCCAGCTGACCACCTGGATGGCCAAGGAGCACGGCGGCCTGTGGAACGACTACTGCCGCCGGGCGGGCCGTTCCACCCCCTGCGGGATGACCTCGTACTTTCCCCTCGTGCCCGGCTCGTCGCACATCGCCAAGTCGGGATCGCTCGGCGTCTCCGGCTTCACCAAGCAGGGCCACGCCGAGGGGGCGATCACCTACGTCGAGTACTCGTACGCCACCACGACCGGTTTCCCGGTGGCGAAGCTGCTCAACGCGGCCGGGTACTACGTCGAACCGACCGCGTCGAGCGTCGCCGTCGCCCTGCTGAAGGCCCGCATCAACGAGGACCGGAACTCGGAGAACTATCTGACCCAGATCCTCGACGGCGTCTACCGGTCGTCCGACCGCCGCACCTACACGCTCTCCAGCTACAGCTACATGGTCGTGCCGACCAAGGCGGAACAGCCGTTCACCACGGCGAAGGGCAGGACACTGGGCACCTTCGCCAACTACTTCCTCTGCGACGGCCAGCAACAGGCCGAGGAGCTGGGCTACTCGCCGCTGCCGAAGAACCTCGTGGAGGCGGGATTCGCGCAGGTCCGCAGGATTCCCGGAGCACCCACCGGCTCCATCGACATCACGAAGTGCCGCAACCCCACCTTCTCCTCGGACGGCTCGAACACCCTCGCCAAGAACGCCCCGTACCCGAAGGCGTGCGACAAGCGGGGGCCGACGCAGTGCTCCGACGGTACGGCGGGCGCCAAGGAGGAGACCCCGGTCAAGCCCGCAGCGTCGGGCGGCGGTTCGGGCGGCGCGAACGGCGGCGGCGGTGCGGGTGACGGCGGGGGTACGGCCTCCGGCGGTGCCACGGGCGGCGCGGCGACGGCCGGGAGCGCGGGCAGTTCCACCGGAGGTGCCACGGGCGCGGGCGGAGCCGCCGGCGACACGGCGGGAAGCGCCACCGGGGGAGGCGTCGTCGACCCGGACACCGGCGAGCTGATCGGGGTCGGTGGCGCCGGGGACACCTCGGTCGCGGCCAATCCGGTGACGCTGGCGGCCGGTGAGTCCGGAGGGCTGCGCGGGGCGCTGATGGCCCTGTCCGCGGTTCTGCTGATCGGTGTGGTCGTCGGACCGCCGCTCACGGCCCGCGCGCTGGCCGCGCGCGGTCGGCGTAAGGAGGGCTCCCGATGAGACGCCCCGCCGGTTCGACACGCGCGCTCGCGCTCGCGGCCGTGGGCACGACCGTACGCACGCGCCTCCGTACGGCCGCGCACACGGCCATACGTACGGCCGCACGCGCGGTCCTCCGTAAGGAGGCGCCGAGCCGCACACGGGTGCACCTCCGCGCGGAGGCGCCGAGCCGTACGCGGACGCGTGCACGTACGGAGGCGCCCCGACGTACGGCGGCCGTCGGCGTCGCCGCGCTGCTGGCCGCCCTCGTGGTCGCGCTGCTCCCGGCGCCCGCCCCGACGACCGCCCCCGCACGGGCGGTGACCCCCGCCGCCGTACGGGCTCCCGCGGCCGGGGACTCGGCGGTCACCGTGACCGGCACGAAGGGGAAGTACGACGACTTCTCCTCCCTCAAGGTCACCGTCCACCAGACCACGCAGCTGCGCGCCCAAGGCGTACGCGTCAGCTGGACCGGAGGCCGCCCGACCGAGACCGGCTTCGCGCACAACTACCTCCAGCTCATGCAGTGCTGGGGCGAGGACAGGGACGGGCCCCGGCGTGACCAGTGCCAGTTCGGCGGCAGCGGCGTGCGGCAGAGCGGCTCCTGGACCTCGCTGCGGCAGATCGACGCCGTCCCCGATCCCGCCGAGACGGAGTACATCGGCAACGGGAACGACGAGTCGTACGTACCCTTCCGGCCCGCCAACGGCGAGCAGCCGACGACCGGTTCGCGCGACTGGACCTACTTCGGCTCCCTGGACACCAACGAGGAGCCGTACGCCGTCACCCATTCGGACGGCACCGGCGAGTTCACCTTCCCGATGCTGACCGACCAGGAGGCCGATCAGCTCGGCTGCGGCGCCCCGGTGGCGGAGGGCGCCTCGGTCCGGGGGCGGTCGTGCTGGCTGGTGATCGTCCCGCGCGGGGAGCACGACGTCGACGGTGCCACCGGTGCGGGCAACCCGCTCCAGTCGTCCCCGCTCGCCGCCTCCAACTGGGCCCAGCGCATGGCCGTCCGGCTCGACTTCCTGCCGGTGGGCAACAGCTGCCCGGCCGACCGGGCGGAGCGCCGGGTGATCGGTTCGGAGCTGGTCACCGACGCGATCTCGTCGTGGCAGCCCGCGGTCTGTTCGGCGGAGGGCGGCGCCAAGTTCGCCTTCAGCCAGAGCGGCGAGGAGAGCGCCCGGGACACGATCTCCCGGCCGGTCGCCGGTGCGCCCGGACTCGCCTTCACCGTCGATCCGGTCGCGGCGGAGGAGAACGCGGGGGACGCCGGGGAGGGTGGTTCCGGCTCCGTCGTGCACGCGCCCGTGGCGGTCAGCGGTCTCGCGGTCGGATTCTTCGTCGAACTCCCCGGCTCCGGTCAGCTCGCGTCGATGAGAATCACCCCCCGACTGCTCGCCAAACTGCTCACCTCCTCGTACCAGAAGGACGTGACACGCGGGCGCCGCGAAATTCCCGAGCACATCAAGGACAATCCGCTCAGCCTGTTCCACGACCCGGAATTCAAAGAGCTGAATCCGGAGTTCGAGGACTGGAAACCGACCTCTCTGCCGCCCATGAGTCTCATGGTTCAGCTCGCGAACTCGGACACCACCCGAATGGCCTGGCAGTGGCTCCGCTCGGACCGCGAGGCCAGGGAATTCCTTTCGGGCGCCGCAGATCCGTGGGGTACAAAGATGAATCCGTACTTCGCGGACCTCGCTCTCGCCACCGAGACGTCCGTGTCCGACTTCCCCAAGGCGGACCCCACCCGCACCACGGTCACCATCGGTGAGGACACCCTGGAGTACGGGACCACCGAGGTCGCCCCCTACGTGCAGGACATGCACGACGGCGCGCTGCGCACCCGGCGCGGCAACAACGGCGCCACCACCACGGCCGACGCGAGCAGCAACGGCTCGCCCGCCAAGCTGATCAACACCCCGCCGCTGCCCGGCCAGCGGATGGTCCTCGCCCTGGTCGACGCCGCGTCGGCGGCCCGCTACGGCCTCCAGACCGCAGCCCTGCGCAACGCCGACGGGACCTTCGTCACCCCCACCGCCGACTCCCTGCTCGCCGGGGTCGCCGCCATGAGGAACTCCCCGGTGCCCGGCGTCCTGGCGACCGACCCGGGCGCGGCCGAGGGCGACGCCTATCCGCTCGCCTCGGTGGTCTACGCGGCCGGATTCACCGGCACTCCGGCGGCCGAACGCAAGGACTACGCGGCGCTCGTCCGGTACGCCGCCGGCCCCGGGCAGTCGCCCGGCGTCTCGCCGGGGCAACTCCCGCCCGGCTACGCGCCGCTCCCTGCGGCGATGCGTACCCAGGCGCTCGCGGCGGCCGACCGGTTGCAGAACGCCAAGGCCGGCGAAGCGGGCGGCGACCCCTCCGGCGGTGCGGGCGGCGGCGGGGCGGACGGGGCGGGCTCCGCGGCCGGCGGCGCGTTCACCGGCGGAGCCGGGTCCGGCGGCGGGGCGCCCGGATCCGGGGGGTCCACGGGCGGGACCGATCCCGCCGCCGAGGGAGGTGCGGCCGGGCCGAGCGCGTCCGCCACCGCGCCCGCCCCGGCCCGCAGCGTGGCCGCCCCGGCGGGACTGACCCCGTCCACGGTGCTCGGGATCATCCGCTGGGTGCTGCTCGGCGTACTGCTCGCGGGCGGACTGGCGGCCATTTCGGGCCCCGTACTGCTGCGCCTTTCGGCACGGAAATCGGCGGGCGCCGGATGACGTGGTGCGACAGCCGCGCGCGGGTGCTCCAGGAGTCGTCCAGTAAATCGATTCGTAACCTGATCAACCGGATGAGTTGGTGGTCGCCACGAGTCGGATACGGAAAGGTAATGAACGGCCGGTCGACGGGCCGGTGGTGACGAAAGTCGCCGAAGTCAAAGAAGTCACCGGGTTTCGAATGCCGAATTCGGAGTTCCTCGTCACGTGTTCATGTTCCACCGCACCACCGCGTTTCCGCTTGAGCGTCCATTCCTCATAATCCGTAAAGTCGGAGGAGAACAGAAGTGAACGTCAAGTCCCGCGTACGTATCGGTGCTGTCGTCGGTGCCGCCGCCCTCGCCCTCGGCGCCCTGGCCGCCCCGGCCTCGGCCGACCCGGCCCCCAATTCCAACGGCACCCCCAACTACCGGGTGCTCGCGGGTGTCGGCTCGGACACCACCCAGGACGTGTTCAACGGCCTGGGCACCAGCATCAACTCCGGCTCCCTCGTCGCCTCGTACAACGCCACCGGCTCGACGACGATCAAGACGCGTGCGACGAACTGCGTGATCCCGCGCCCCAACGGCTCCTCGGCCGGTATCAACGCGCTGCGCAACGCGGTCGACAACAACACCGGCTGTCTGGACTTCGCCCGCTCCTCGCGCGGCGTCTCCAACAGCTCGACCACCGACCTGACCTTCATCCCGTTCGGCAAGGACGCGGTGACCTTCGCGGTCCGCGGCAACAGCGCGCTGCCCAAGGCGCTGACGACCGCTCAGCTCACCTCGATCTACACCTGCGACACCACCTCGCTGAACGGCGTCGCGCTCACCCCGCTGCTGCCCCAGGCGGGCTCCGGCACGCGCTCCTTCTTCCTCGGCGCGCTGGGCCTGACGGAGGACACCTTCGGCAGCTGCGTGGACGACACCGTCCAGGAGCACAACGGCGAGGCGCTGAACAGCGCCGGTGACATCGCCCCGTACTCGATCGCCCAGTACATCGCCCAGACCAACCAGCCCGGCGACGTGGCCGACCGCCGCGGTGCCTCCGTGCTCGGTTCGGTGGACGGCGTCCAGCCGGTGACCGGCGGCGCGCTGAACACCGCCTTCCCCTACAACCGTGACGTCTACAACGTCGTCCCGACCAACAAGCTGACCACCGCGAACATCGCCGACACGTTCGTCGGCGGGACCTCCAAGGTCTGCCAGCAGACGGCCGTCATCAACGACTACGGCTTCGGCACCATCGCCAACTGCGGCAGCACCGTCCTGAAGGGCGAGAGCTGATCACTCTCCACTGACCGCGCGACGGCCGGGCGCCCTTCGGGGTGCCCGGCCCCACGGCGTACGCCGTCCCGGGCGACGGCCCCGCCACCGCCCACCTTCCGCCCCGCCGTCCTTCCGCACGGACGGCCCCGACTCCCGTACCCCGACCGACTTCCGTACCCCGACCGACCCATGACCCGTGACCCATTGGGGGGCAACCCACCATGCGAGACACCGCACCACGCAGAATGACCACCGCCCTGCTGATCTGCTGCTCACTGCTGCTGGCAGCGGCGACCGCCGTCCTCGGCCTCGCCCCCCAGGCACGGGCGGAAGGGGAGCTCGGCGACCTGACGTTCGCGACGACGTCCGGCAGGATCGCGGACAACCCGACCTTCCCGAGGGTGGGTACGGAGGCGGCGTGCCCCGCCGACCACGCCCAGCAGCTCCAGCTGTCCCTGGTCAACGTCAACGCGACGGGCGGCACGTACCTGCTCGGCAGGACGTCCGCCGGAGCGCCGTACGACCAGGGCCCCGTGGCGGCCGACTTCCCCGCCGGTACGGCGCTGGAGGCGCGCCTGCGCACGATGATCCCCAGCGGTTCGTTCGACGGCGAGTACGAGATCCGGCTCTTCTGCCGGGACTCCGGCAACATCGGCTCCGACTACTTCACCACCCGGATCCAGGTCACCGGTGACTCCTGGACGGTCAAGGCCGCCGCCGCCAACCCGACCACGACTACCCTCACCCCGACCCCGGCCCGCACCGCGCCCGTCGGCGCGGAGGTCACCCTGACGGCCGCCGTCACCCCCGGCGACGCCGCGGGCAAGGTGACGTTCCTGGACGGCACCGAGGTGCTCGGCGCGGTCGATGTCGCCTCCGGCACCGCCGAGTTGAAGACGTCGGCGCTCGCCGCGGGCGACCACACCCTGACCGCGACGTTCACCCCGGCCGACCCCGCCGCGTACCTCCCGTCCGACTCACCGGCCTCCGGCTACAAGGTGACCGGGACCGGCACCTCGCCCTCGCCGGACCCCAGCGAGACCGACACGCCCCCCGACCTCGACGTCACCGACGAGGACGGCACCCCGCTGGACGTCAACCCGACGCTCACCACCGGGCAGACGGTCCTCGTCACCGCCCGGGGCTACGGCGAGGGCGCCGTGGTCAAGGCCGTACTCACCGGCAGCGAGGCCACCTTCCCCGATGCCACCGCCGACGCCGAAGGCACCGTCGCCGACTACGAGTTCACCGTGCCGGACCCGCTGGCGGACGGCTCGTACACGCTCACGCTCACCGAGGACGCCACGGACGGCCACAGCGTCGAGTTCCTCTTCGGCATCGGCGACGCGCCCGGCCCCGGTCCGAGCCCGAGCCCGAGCCCGAGCGACTCGGCCGGCGCGGACGGCGGTGCCGGCGACGGGGGCGCGACCGAGGGATCGACGGGCGGCGGCGACAGCGGCGGCTCGGCCGGTTCCGGAGGCTCCGGCGGAGGCGGCACGGGAAGCCTCGCGTCGACGGGCGTCAACGCCCTGACGCTGGGTCTCGCCTCGGTGCTCCTGTGCGGGCTCGGTACGGCGTTCGTGCTGCGCGCCCGGCGCGGGGGACTGCTCAGGTTCTGAGGCGGCGGCGGGGGTGGGCGCGTCGCCCGTACGCGCGTCCGCCCCCGCCCCGGGACCGGGGCGGGCCCGGAACCGCCCGCCCCGGTCCCGTCCCCGGTCCGCCCGCCGTGTGCCCCGGACCCCCCACTCCCCTCCCGCGAGGAACGCCCCGACATGACGACCGTGCTCACTCCACCGCCCCCTCCCGCCGTGACCGCCGCACCGCGACCGGACTCGGGCGCGGACCCGTCCCCACCCCCGGCCCGGCCCGGTCTGGCATTCGCCGGGGCCGCCCTGTGCGTGCTCGCCGCCGTCCTGCTCGGCTTCGCGGCCAACCTCACCGTCGTCGGCCATCTCCAGCACGCCCGCGACCAGCGGACCGGGTACGACGAACTCCGCGAGCAACTCGCCCTCGGTACCGCCCCGGTGGGACAGCGGACCTTCGACGGCAAGCCCCTGCCCATGGGCGCGCCCGTCGCGCTCCTGCGCGTCCCCTCGCTCGGACTGCGCGAGGTCGTCGCCGAGGGCACCACCTCCGGTGTCCTCATGTCGGGCCCCGGCCACCGGCGCGACACCGCGCTCCCCGGCCAGGAGGGCACCAGCGTGATCATGGGCCGTCAGTGGGGCTACGGAAGCCCGTTCAACGACCTGGAACGTCTCCCGCCCGGCGCCTCGATCGAGGTGACGACCGGTCAGGGAAAGTCCGTGTACCAGGTACTGGGCGTCCGCCGCCCCGGCGACAGGCTCCCCGCGCCCCTCGCCGAGGGCCGGGGCCGGCTCACCCTCATGACCGCGTCGGGAGCCCCGTACACCCCGGACGGGGTGCTGCGCGTCGACGCGGCGCTCACCACCCCGGTCCAGCCCAGCCCGCCCCGGCCGCTCCGCGGTGGGTGGATCGGGCCCGCCGAGGAGGCCCTGGGTGGTGAGAACGGTGCCTGGACGGCGATCGCGCTCTGGACCCAGGCGCTGCTGATCGCCGCCCTTCTCACCGTCTGGCTCCACCGGGTGTGGGGCCGCTGGCAGACCTGGATCGCGGCCGGACCCGTACTCGCCGCCCTCGGCGTCGCCGTCGCGGGCGCGGCCACCCGCGTCCTTCCCAACCTGCTCTGAAGCCCGTCCCGCTTTTCGACGACGCGCTCCGAAGCTGGCTCCGAAGCCCCGTTCCAGAGCCCCGTCCCGAAGCCCCGCTCCGACAAAGATCGTCTCCGACAAGGGAGTCCAACCGAGATGGCCGCCGACACGATGCCCCTGCCCACGAACGCGGCCCAGGGTGGCGCGGGGTCCTCCGCGACGCTCGAAGCCGAAGAGGTCTCCGCCTGGTTCGCCGACCACAAGGTCCTCGACCGGGTCTCGCTCACCATGCCCGCCCTGGAGGTCACCGCCCTCATCGGGCCCTCCGGCTGCGGCAAATCGACCTTCCTGCGCATCCTCAACCGCATGCACGAGCTGATCGGCTCCGCCTCCCTGGCCGGCCGCGTGCTGCTCGACGGCGACGACATCTACGAGCGGGGCCGCCGGATCACCCGGGCCCGCCGTGAGATCGGCATGGTTTTCCAGAAGCCCAATCCGTTCCCCGCGATGTCGCTGTACGACAACGTCCTCGCGGGCCTGAGGCTCAACGGCATCAGAGCCGCACGTTCTGGCAAGGACGACCTGGTCGAGGAGTGCCTGACGAAGGCGGGCCTCTGGCGCGAGGTCAAGGACCGCCTCCGGCAGCCCGGCGGCGCGCTCTCCGGCGGCCAGCAGCAGCGCCTGTGCATCGCGCGGTCACTGGCGGTACGCCCCAGGGTCCTGCTGATGGACGAGCCCTGCTCCGCCCTCGACCCGACCTCCACGCGGCGTATCGAGGAGACGATCGCCGAACTGAAGGAGGAGGTCACGATCGTCATCGTCACGCACAACATGCAGCAGGCGGCCCGTGTCTCCGACCACTGCGCGTTCTTTCTGGCCGAGCAGGGCACACCGGGCGTGATCGTCGAACACGGAACGACCGACGCCATGTTCAATTCCCCCCAGGACTCCCGTACGTCGGACTACGTGAACGGCCGCTTCGGCTGACCCCGCGTGTCCGGCTCCGGGTTCTTCTCCCTCCGCGCCCGGAGCGCGGGGTCACCTGGAGGTGTGAACCATGCAGTACGCACGTGGACGTCAACGTCAACGTCAACGTCAACGTGGACATGGACGTGGACGTGCCCGCCGCGCGGCCCTCGGCGGGCTCGCCGCGCTCGCCGTCCTCCCGGCCGCGGCCTGCTCCCAGGACGGCCCCCGGGCGTCGCCGACACCCCCTGCCGCGACGGCGACGTCCGATGCCGCGGCGAAACCGTCGGCCACCGGTGATCTCAGGGCGCTGGAGCGCGAGTACGGCGCACGGCTGGGCGTCTACGCCGTCGACACCGGCACCGGGCGGGAGGTGGCCCACAACGCCGACGAGCGGTTCGGCTACGCGTCCACCTTCAAGGCGTTCGCGGCGGCCGCCGTACTGGACCGGTACTCCCCGAGCGGCATGGAGAGGGTGATCAGGTACTCCCGGGACGATCTGATCGACCACTCCCCGGTGACGGAGAAACACGTCGGGACCGGGATGACGCTCCGCGCGCTGTGCGACGCCGCCGTCCGCCACAGCGACAACGCCGCGGCGAATCTTCTCCTCGACGCGCTCGGCGGCCCGAAGGGCCTGGAGGCCGCCCTCCGTGAGGTGGGCGACACCGTCACCCGGGTGGAGCGCCGGGAGCCGGAACTGAACCAGTGGGAGCCGGGAGTCACCCGAGACACCACCACACCCCGCGCGTGGGCCGGCGGCCTGCGGGCGTTCGTCCTCGGAGACGCCCTCGGCACCGGCGAACGCGCACAACTCGCCACCTGGCTGAAGACCAACACCACCGGAGACACGCTCATCCGGGCCGGTGTGCCCAAGGGCTGGGTGGTCGGCGACAAGACCGGCAGCGGTGGCGTCTACGGGTCCCGCAACGACATCGCCGTGGTGTGGCCGCCCGACGCCGCGCCGATCGTCATGGCCGTCCTGTCGAACCGCGCCGCGAAGGACGCCGCCCCCGACGACAGGCTGATCGCGGAAGCGGCCACCGTGATTGCCGGGGCGCTGTCGTAGCGGAGCGCGTCACACGGCAGGCCGGGCGGGTTCCCCGCCGCAGCGACCCCGCGAGAGACCCGGCGGGAGGGACCCCGCGAGAGCCGCCGCGGGAATCTTGCCGGACATCGCCCGGGTCCGGTCGAACATCGCCGAACTGACGGAGTGTCAGTGGCGCCCCCGGCAGGACTCGAACCTGCGGCCAAGCGCTTAGAAGGCGCCTGCTCTATCCACTGAGCTACGGGGGCCGGTGGCGGTCCCGGGCCGGAGTGCCGGTGGGGCGCTCCCTGCGGTCCGTGACCTGTGCCGGGACAAGGATAGGGCTCCGTTCACCCTGACCCGGTTGCTTCACCTGCGTGGCACGATGTGGAGGTTCGGTGAAGCGAACCGATAATCGCAGGCAGGTGCGAATCCCGCAGTGCTTTTCCCGCCTGAAGCTACGGGTGTTGTGCACTCGTTATGCCTGTGCCCCACTCGTCCTGTCTGTCCCCCGCCTCCGACCGGCGCGCAGGAGATGCCCATACGCTTCAAAAAGGCTCCAAAATTGGGCATTCTTCGCATGTGGTGACCTTGGACGTACGGCCTCAGCTGATCGACGCACTTACCGCACTGCGCGACCGTGTCGCAGCCGTGCGTCTTCCACTCCCTCTCGACGGGGCGCCGCGCGCCCGGCAGACCAGGGAGGAACTGCTCGCCCAGCTCGACGACTATCTGGTGCCACGGCTGCGCGACCCCGAAGCGCCGCTGCTCGCCGTCGTCGGCGGATCCACCGGGGCCGGCAAGTCGACACTCGTCAACTCCCTTGTGGGGCGCCGGGTCAGCGAAGCCGGCGTGCTGCGCCCGACCACCCGTACGCCCGTACTGGTGTGCCACCCCGACGACTGCCACTGGTTCGACGGCGTACGGGTCCTGCCGCAGCTGACCCGCGTCTGGCTCACCCAGCAGGAGGAGGACGGCGGGGCCGGGGCCTGGAGCGGGGACGACGAGAACGCGCTGCGCATCGACACCGCCGTGGCACTGCCCCGCGGCCTCGCGCTGCTCGACGCGCCCGACATCGACTCCCTGGTCGTACGGAACCGCGTCCTCGCCGCCGAGTTGATCTGCGCGGCCGACGTGTGGGTGATGGTCACCACCGCGTCCCGGTACGCCGACGCGGTGCCCTGGCACCTGCTGCGTACGGCCAAGGAGTACGACGCCTCGCTCGTGACGGTCCTGGACCGCGTACCGCACCAGGTGATCGACGAGGTGTCACGGCAGTACGCCGCGCTGCTCACCAAGGCGGGTCTCGGCGACGTACCCCGCTTCACCATCCCCGAACTCCCCGAATCGGCGGGCGGCGGAAGCGGACTGCTGCCCGTCTCCGCCGTCGCCCCGCTGCTCGACTGGCTCACCCACCGGGTGCGGGACCCGGCGGCCCGTCAGCAGGCGGTCGTCCGTACGGCCGCCGGGGTCATCGGCTCGCTCAATGTGCGGATGCCGGAACTCGCGGGCGCCGTCGCGGCGCAGTACGCCGCCGCCGTCCGTCTCACCGGCGCCGTCGAGGAGGCGTACGCCTCCGAACGCGAACGGGTGCGTCAGCGGGTCAAGGCCGGAGCCGTGCTCGCCGGGGACGCGCGGACCCGCTGGCGCGGGCACCCGAGGGACAGTTCGGCGCGTGAACTGCTCGACTCGCTGGTCGAGAGCCTGGCCGCGCTGCTCCAGTGCGCCGTCGCAGCCGCCGACGAACGGGTCACCGAGGCGTGGCGGCGGGAGCCGGCCTCGGGGGCGGTCCTCAGAAGAGGACCGGACCGGGAGGTGTCCGAGCGGATCGGGATGGCCGTGCGGCGCTGGCGGCGGGTGGTGGAGGAACTGGCCGAGGACGAGGTGCGGCTCCTCGAACGCAACGCCGCGCCCGACTCCGAGACCGTCGCGGCACTGCTGGCCGCCGCCCTGCTGGGCGGGCACCGCACGCGGGTCGCGGGCGAGCGGCTGGCCGAGCGCATCGGCGCACAGGGCGCGCTGCGGCTGCGCGACAAGGGCGGCGAGCTGGTGGAGACGTACATCGACGACGTGCTGCGTGAGGAACGGGACCGGCGGCTGGCCCCTCTCGACGCGCTCGAAGTGGCGCCGGAGCCACAGGCGGAGCTGATCGCCGCGCTTTCCGTACTCCAGAAGGAGATGTGACCAGAGATGGCTGACGTGACGGACGTGGCGACACTGCCGGAGGGGCCGGGCGAGACCGGTACCGGGACCGCGAGCGGGGCCGAGGGCACGGCGGGGGCGAACGGCGCGACCGGAGCGGAGGGAGAGGCGCACCCTCCCAAGGAGGGCGCGGCGGACGGCGGGGGACGGCGCTGGAACGACGGGCTGATCGCCCGTCACGCGGCCGGCCGCAAGGGTGCGAACGGCACCGCGGTCACCGTCGGTGTGGAGGGCATCGACGGGGACGACGACGTCTCGGCCGGGGCGGAGGGTCACCAGCCCATCGGGGGCGCCTACGAAGGTCCGTTGCGGGTACGGCTGGACGCCCTGCGCGAGCTGGTGGGGCTCTCCCGTACCCGTATCGAGGGAACCACGCTCGCCGAGGCCGGACGGCTGCTGGACGAGGCGTCCACACGGCAGCGGCTCTCGTCCCGGCACACCGTCGTCGCCATCGCGGGCGCCACCGGCAGCGGCAAGTCGACGCTCTTCAACGCGCTGGCGGAGGTGCCGATCTCGGAGACGGGCCTGCGCAGGCCCACCACCTCCGCGCCCATCGCCTGCGTGTGGTCCGAGGGCGCCGCCGGGCTGCTCGACCGGCTCGCCATCCCTGGGAGGCTGCGTCGGCGGCCACTCGCGGGCGGCGACGGCGACGAGGAACTGAAGGGCCTGGTCCTGATCGACCTGCCCGACCACGACTCCGCCGTCGTGGCGCACCGGGACCAGGTCGACCGGGTGCTGGCCCTGGTCGACGCGGTGATCTGGGTGGTCGACCCGGAGAAGTACGCGGACGCCGCGCTGCACGAGCGCTATCTACGGCCCCTGGCCGGTCACGCGGAGATCACCTTCGTCGTACTGAACCAGGTGGACCGGCTGCCGGGGGACGCCGCCGACCAGGTCCTGGACGATCTGCGCCGGCTGCTCGACGAGGACGGGATGGCGCTCGGCGAACACGGCGAGCCGGGCGCGACGGTGCTCCCCATCTCCGCGCTCACCGGCCGGGGCGTGGGTGAACTGCGCGAACTGATCGGCCGGTTCGTGCAGGAGCGCAACGCCGCCGCCCGCCGGCTGTCCGCCGACGTGGACGCGGCAGCCGCGCGGCTGCGGCCGGTGTACGTGGCCGACGGGCGCACCGGTCTGGGCGAGCGCTCCCGTGAGGAGTTCGCCGAACGGCTCGCCTGGGCGGTCGGCGCGGTGGCCGCGGGCGAGACGGCCGAACGCGAGTGGCGCCGGAACGCGGGCCGCGCCTGCGGCACGCCCTGGCTGCGGCTGTGGCGCTGGTACGAGCGCACCCGGACGCCCGGCGGCGGCGCACCCCGTACCCAGGTGATCGTGGAGGACGAACTGACCGCCCGGCAGCGGGTCGAACAGGCCGTCCGTACGGTCGCGGACGACGCGGCGGCCGGGCTTCCCCGGCCCTGGGCGCAGGCGGTGCGTGAGGCGGCGGTACGCGGTGCCGAGGGGCTGCCGGAGGCCCTGGACGAGCTGGCGCTGACGGCGGGGCCACCGAGCGGGCGCCCGGCCCGTCCCGCGTGGTGGCCGGCGGCGGTGCTCGCCCAGGCGTCCATGACGCTGCTTCAGATCTACGGCGGACTGTGGCTGGTCGGCCAGATCGTCGGCATGCTCCAGCCCGGCATCATCCCGCCCGTGCTGGTGATGCTGGCCGGGATCGTCGGGGGGCCGCTGGTGGAGTGGACGTGCGTGGCGGCGGCGCGGGGACCGGCGCGGCGGTACGGGCAGGACGCCGAGCGGCGGTTGCGCGAGGCGGCGGCGGGATGCGGGCGGGCCAAGGTGCTCGATCCGGTCGCGGCGGAGCTGATGCGGTACCGGGAGGTGCGGGAGCAGTTCTCGACGGTGTCGGGCGTACGGAGATAGCCGCCGGGCCCCCGGGGCGGGGCCGGCCGGGGCAGCGGGTGAGCGGGCGTCAATGGCCGGGCGGGGCTGCCACGAACGGGTGGCGGAGTTATTCACAACTGGTGAGTAATCCACAGGCTTCGGCGGGGAATTTCGTTCCGGTCCAGCATGAGGGGGTCGGTCGACGGGGCCGGGGAAATGGGGGTTGTCATGAACGACACCGTGGTGACGCTGGTCGGAAACGCCGCGACGGGCGTGGAGTACCGGGAAACACCGACGGGCGGGGTGGCGCGGTTCAGGTTCGCGGTGACTCCGCGCCGCTGGGACCGCCGGAACTCCGCCTGGGCGGACGGGAGCACGAGCTTCTACACGGTCTGCGCGTGGCGGAATCTCGGCGCGAATCTCACCGCGTCGGTCAATGTCGGCGATCCACTGGTCGTGCACGGCCGGCTGCGGGTGCGGGAAGAAGCGAAGGACGGGCAGCGCAGGACGTTCGTGGACATCGACGCGGTGTCGATCGGTCACGATCTGACCTGGGGGACCTCGGCGTTCAAGCGGGTGGCGCGGGCCGATCCGACGCTGACGGAGCGTCCGGCGGCCACGTCGGCGGCGGCCACGGCCGCGAACGCCGCCACGGGCGCCGGTGCGAGCGCGGGAGCGGGCGAGCGGGTGGGCGCGGGCGCGGGTGCAAGCGGGGGTGCGGGCCGGGGTCCGGCCGGGGGCGGAGCGGCGGATGAACCGCGGCCCGCGCAACCCTGGTTGCCCGTACCGGACGACTCACCGACGCCCGCCGGACCGGTCGGGTGGCCGGCCGGACCGTCCTGAGCCGGGAGCCGAGGGGATTTGTCGACAGACCCACATGTTCGAAGGTGTGGGCGATAACGATTCCGATTCGGAACGGTTGTCCGACCACGGGAAGGGGCACGGGGGGTGTTCGCCGTTCATAGGATTCCCGGGTACTCATGGGGCACTTGAGTCTGCTGGCGAGGCAATCCCCCCACACTTCCCACGCGGAGGACCTCGCTCGGAGGGAAAAATCTGTGTTGTCTGCGCTGTCCGAGTTCTTCGCTCCCACCGCCCGGAGGCGGGCCGCCGCCCGTCTCGCCGCCTCCATCGCCGCCTCGGGCCTCGTCGTCGCGGGCGCCGTGGCCGGCGCGGGTACGGCCGCGGCCGACGACACGCTCCAGCACCGGGGCGGCGCCGCCGCCACACTCGACGGCCTCACCACGTTCGACAAGGCGGTGCTCACCACCGACGGCGAACAGCACGAACTGCCCGCCGGACTCTTCGAGATGACCGTCGACGGCGGCGGCAAGCTCAAGACGTACTGCATCGACATCCACAACCCCACCCAGGACCAGGCGAAGTATCTGGAGACCCCCTGGGCGCAGACCTCGCTCGGCGCGAACAAGAACGCGGGCAGGATCCGCTGGATCCTTCAGAACTCCTACCCCCAGGTCGACGACCTCGCGGCGCTCGCCAGGAGCGCGGGCACCGGGCCGCTCACGGCGCAGACCGCCGCGGCCGGTACGCAGGTCGCCATCTGGCGCCACTCCGACAACGCGGACGTCGACGCCGTCGACCCCCAGGCCGAGAAGCTGGCCGACTGGCTGGAGCGCAGCGCCGACCACCTCGGCGAGCCCAGGGCGTCACTCACCCTGGAGCCGGGCGCGGTCTCGGGCCGCAGCGGTGAGCGCATCGGCCCGGTCACCGTCCGCACCGACGCGGACACGGTCGAGGTCTCCCCGCCCGCCGACGCCGCCGCCCTGGGCATCGGCGTGACCGACAAGGACGGCAAGCCCGTCACCCAGGTGTCCGACGGCGCCCAGCTGTACTTCGACGTCCCCGAGGACACGGCCGACGGCACCGCCGCGCTGAGCGTGCAGGCGACCACCTCGGTACCGGTGGGCCGGGCGTTCGCCGGTGTCACCAAGAGCCAGACGCAGATCCTGGCCGGCTCCAGCGAGTCCACCGTCTCGGCGACGGCCACCGCCACCTGGGCCGCGAAGGGCGCGATACCGGCGATCACCGCCGAGAAGAACTGCGCGAAGGGCGGCGTGGACGTCACGGCGGCCAACAAGGGCGACAAGCCGTTCACCTTCACCCTCGCCGGTCAGGAGTACACGGTCGAGGCGGGCGCCTCGCGGACCGTCACCGTCCCGGTCACCGAGGACCAGGCGTACGACTTCACGATCACCGGGCCCGGCGGCCTCACCGAGAATTTCCAGGGC
Source organism: Streptomyces sp. NBC_01498 (assembly GCF_036327775.1). Taxonomy (NCBI): domain Bacteria; kingdom Bacillati; phylum Actinomycetota; class Actinomycetes; order Kitasatosporales; family Streptomycetaceae; genus Streptomyces; species Streptomyces sp. NBC_01498. Next base: position 4,949,771 of record NZ_CP109598.1, read on the forward strand.
GTGCTCGACTGCCGGACCACCGGGGACCCCGGCGCGCCCGAGGACGGGACCAGCACCCAGCTGGCCCCGGCCACCGCGGGCGGCGTGGCGGGCACCGAGGGACTGGACCTGGCCGAGACGGGAGCGTCCAACGCCACCCCGGTGATCGCGGGCGTCGCGATCGGGCTCGTCGTACTCGGCGGCGCGGCGGTCTTCTTCTTCCGTAAGAAGGGCGCGCCCTCCACCGAGGACTGACCGCCGCCCCCCGTACAGCGCACGCACATCGGCCCGCCCGGCACCGGGCGGGCCGGCCGGACCGGGGGCCGGGACGGTCTGTCCGAGAGCTGGACACACGGTTTCTCCCCAGGGAGGCACGTGCGGCAAGATGGATGCATCTGCCCTCACGCGGTGGAGCCGCACATTGGCCCTTCTCGATCTGCCGGACGGTTTCTCTTGGCTGAGTACATCTACACGATGCGCAAGACGCGCAAGGCGCACGGCGACAAGGTCATCCTCGATGACGTGACGCAGAGCTTCCTGCCGGGCGCGAAGATCGGTGTGGTCGGCCCCAACGGCGCCGGTAAGTCCACCGTGCTCAAGATCATGGCCGGGCTGGAGCAGCCGTCCAACGGCGAGGCGTTCCTGACGCCCGGGTACTCGGTCGGCATGCTCCTCCAGGAGCCGCCGCTGGACGAGACCAAGACGGTGCTGGAGAACGTCCAGGACGGCGCCGCCGAGACCATGGGCAAGCTCAGGAGGTTCAACGAGGTCGCCGAGCTGATGGCGACCGACTACTCCGACGCCCTGATGGACGAGATGGGCAAGCTCCAGGAGGACCTCGACCACGCCAACGCGTGGGACCTGGACACCCAGTTGGAGCAGGCCATGGACGCGCTGGGCTGCCCGCCCGGCGACTGGGCCGTCACCAACCTCTCCGGCGGTGAGCGCCGCCGCGTCGCGCTCTGCAAGCTCCTGCTGGAGGCGCCCGACCTGCTGCTCCTCGACGAGCCCACCAACCACCTGGACGCCGAGTCCGTGCAGTGGCTGGAGCAGCACCTCGCCAAGTACCCCGGCGCCGTCGTCGCCGTCACCCACGACCGGTACTTCCTCGACAACGTCGCCGGATGGATCTGCGAGGTCGACCGCGGCCGTCTCCACGGCTACGAGGGCAACTACTCCAAGTACCTGGAGACCAAGCAGGCACGGCTCAAGGTCGAGGGCCAGAAGGACGCCAAGCGCGCCAAGCGGCTCAAGGACGAGCTGGAGTGGGTCCGCTCCAACGCGAAGGGACGCCAGGCCAAGTCCAAGGCCAGGCTGGCCCGTTACGAGGAAATGGCCGCCGAGGCGGACAAGATGCGGAAGCTGGACTTCGAGGAGATCCAGATCCCGCCGGGGCCCCGGCTCGGCAGTGTCGTGGTCGAGGTCGAGAAGCTGCACAAGGCCTTCGGCGACAAGGTGCTGATCGACGACCTCTCCTTCTCGCTGCCGCGCAACGGCATCGTCGGAGTCATCGGCCCCAACGGCGCCGGCAAGACCACGCTCTTCAAGATGCTCCAGGGCCTGGAGCAGCCGGACTCGGGCTCCATCAAGGTCGGCGAGACCGTCGAGATCAGCTACGTCGACCAGGGCCGCTCCAACATCGACCCGAAGAAGTCGCTGTGGGCCGTCGTCTCCGACGAGCTGGACTACATCAACGTCGGCCACGTCGAGATGCCCTCGCGCGCCTACGTCTCCGCGTTCGGCTTCAAGGGACCGGACCAGCAGAAGCCGGCCGGGGTCCTCTCCGGTGGTGAGCGCAACCGCCTCAACCTGGCGCTGACGCTCAAGCAGGGCGGCAACCTGCTGCTCCTCGACGAACCGACCAACGACCTCGACGTCGAGACGCTGTCCTCCCTGGAGAACGCGCTGCTGGAGTTCTCCGGCGCGGCCGTGATCATCTCCCACGACCGCTGGTTCCTGGACCGGGTCGCCACGCACATCCTGGCGTACGAGGGCGACTCCACCTGGTTCTGGTTCGAGGGCAACTTCGAGTCGTACGAGAAGAACAAGGTGGAACGGCTGGGCGCCGACGCCTCCCGGCCGCACCGCGCCACGTACAAGAAGCTGACCCGAGGCTGACATGGCCCGCCACCTCTACAGCTGCCCCCTGCGCTGGTCGGACATGGACGCCTTCGGGCACGTCAACAACGTCGTCTTCATCCGGTACCTGGAGGAAGCGCGCATCGACTTCATGTTCCGGCTGGCACCGGGGGGCGGTTCGCCGTCCTTCTCGGGCGGGTCCGTCGTGGCCCGGCACGAGATCGACTACAAGCTGCCGCTGGTCCACCGGCACGAGCCGGTGACGGTCGAGCTGTGGGTGACGAAGATCGGCGCGGCGACGCTCACCATCGCGTACGAGATCAAGGACGGGGACCAGGTGTACGTGCGGGCCTCCACGGTCATCGTGCCGTACGACCTCCAGGCGGGCCGGCCCCGGCGGATCACCGCCGAGGAGCGGTCCTTCCTGGTGAAGTACCTGGACGGCGCGGGGGCTCTCGCGGCATGACGACCACCACCGCGAGCACCCTGCGGCTCGCCGACACGGCGGAGGCGGCGGATCTCGCCGCCTTCCTCGGCCGGCTGATCCGCTACGACCGGGCGGCCGCGGTGCGTCTCCAGATGGGCGGCGGGGCACTGGCGGTGTTCGGCCGCCCGCCCGCGTTCGAGGTGCTCGCCATCCGTACGGCGCGGCTCGGGCCCGGGACGGGTGAA